>NZ_JADGHZ010000160.1 GCF_019683595.1 Sphaerobacter sp.
CTTCACCCCGCCGGGGGGGGGCGCGGGGGGGGGGCCCCCCCCATGGGGGGGGGGGGGGCCGCCGCACTCCACAGCCGGCTTCAGCCGGCTTTTCTTGTCAGCCCGGGGCTTGAGCCCCGGGCACGAACAACAGCGCGGGAACCTCACACCAGCAACGTCGGGTACCGTGATCCCGTATTGGAGCCACGAGCGCCCTCTCGTAGGAGCGTGACATAACGCTCTGGGCTCGTTGCGTCGGCCCGCGACGGCCGGTTCGCTGTCGTGGATTCTTGACAGGATGTCCTCTATCCGTTACCGTCGGGGGCGAAGGAGGCTGTTGTGGGGCGTCGCGTCGCCGTCGAGCGGGTCGAAAGCCAGGTGCGGGAGCGCCGGGTCGCCGCCGGGCTGAGCCAGCAGGAGCTGGCCGAGCGGGCGGGGCTGACCCGGCAGGCGGTCAGCGCCATCGAGGCGGGCCGCTACCTGCCCAACACTGCGGTGGCCCTCCGGCTGGCGCGGGCGCTCGGGTGTCCGGTTGAGGAGCTGTTCCGTCTGCCGGATGTCCCGCCGCGGGTGCGGGCCGATCTGGTGGGCGATGTCTCGGCGGACGACCGGCGGGTGCAGGTGGCGCGCGTTGGCGGGCGGCTGCTGGCAAGGCCGCTGGCCGGTGCCAGTGGGCCGCTCACCCCGGCCGACGGGTTGCTGGTGGGAGCGGCGCCGGGCGGCCGGGGCGCGATGGTCGACCTGCTGGTCGATCCCGAGGTGGTCGAGCGCACTGTGGTCGTGCTCGGCTGCGACCCGGCGCTGGCGCTGCTCTCGGCGCACCTGTCGCGGCGTTATCCCAACCTGCGCCTGCTCTGGACGCACGCCGGGAGTCTCGCCGCGCTGCGCGGGCTGGCGCGGGGGGAGGCGCACGCGGCTGGGACCCACCTGCGCGATCCGGAGACGGGCGAATTCAATCTCCCCTTCGTGCGGCGTGAGCTGGCCGGCCGGCGCCTGCATGTCGTGACGCTGACCGAGTGGCAGCAGGGGCTGATCGTGGCTCGCGGCAACCCCCGCGGCATCGCCGGTCCAACCGACCTCGCGCGGCCCGACATCACGATCGTCAACCGCGAGCCCGGCTCCGGCAGCCGGGCCATGCTCGACGCCGCGCTCCGCGCCGCCGGAGTGACGCCGGAGCAGGTGCGGGGGTACGCGCGCGAGCTGCCGACCCATCTGGCCGTGGCGGAGGCGGTTGCCAGCGGCGCGGCCGACGTCGGCCCCGGTATCGCCGCCGCCGCGCGGGCGCTGGGACTCGAGTTCATCCCGCTCCAGGAGGAGCGCTACGACCTGGTCATCCCGACCGACTACATCGACGCTCCGGCGGTGCAGGCGCTGCTGGAGACGGCGGTCCACCCCGCTTATCGCGCCGAGGTGGAGGCGCTCGGCGGCTATGACAGCTCACGTGCCGGATCCATCGTGGCGGAGTTGGGCGCGTGACGATGCTGGAGCAGCACCGGTTCACGGCGCGCCGTGACGGATGGCATTGCCGCCCGATGGCTGTGATGGCGATCGTGGCGCTGCTGGCGTTCGGCCTCGTTCTCGCCGGCTGTGGGGCGAGCGCCGGAGGCGCCGAGCGGAAGGCGACTACTGCACCGGCCGGCGGGGCCACGGTGTCCGCCACAGCGGAGGCGGCGGGTGCACTGACCGGTGAGCTCACGGTGTTCGCCGCGGCCTCGCTGACCGATGCGTTCCAGGAGATCGGCGCGCAGTTGGAGGCGGACAACCCAGGGCTGCGGATCGTGTTCAACTTCGCCGGCTCGCAGGCGCTGCGTGCGCAGCTCGCCGAAGGAGCCCGGGCAGACGTCTTCGCCTCGGCGGACGAGGTGACGATGGAGGGCGCGCGGGAGGACGGTTCGATCGCGGGAGAGCCGCGCATCTTCGTCGCGAACCAGTTGGTGGTGATCCTGCCCGCGGACAATCCGGCTGGTGTGCAGGAGCTGCGCGACCTAGCGCGGCCAGGGGTGAAGCTCGTGCTGGCCGACGAGACGGTCCCGGCCGGGCGCTACGCGCGGCAGATACTGACGACGATGGGGCGGAACCCGTCCTTCGGCAGTGACTTCACCGATCGGGTGCTGGCCAACGTCGTCTCGAACGAAACGAACGTCCGGCAGGTGGTGGCGAAGGTACAGCTCGGTGAGGCCGACGCCGGGATCGTCTACGCCTCCGACGTGACGCCGGCCGTGCGGGCGGACGTGACGGTCCTCGACATTCCTGCGGAGTTCAACGTGGTGGCGCGCTACCCGATCGCGATCGTCCGGGACGCCGCGAACCCGACGGCTGCCGAGGCGTTTATCGACGCGGTGCTTTCGCCCGCCGGCCAGGATACCCTTACGCGCCACGGCTTTCTTCCAGCGCCGAGCGGCGGTGACCAGTGAGCGACTGGACGGCAGTTGCCAGTACGGTCGAAGCGAAGACGGAGCGGGAGCGCGCCCGGCGGTGGCGACCGGGTCTCTCGCCGCTGGGCGGAGCGGCGCTGCTGCTGGTGATGTTCCTGGCCGTCCCGCTCGTCGCGCTGGTGTGGCGCGCGCTGGGCGAGCCGGGTATCTGGGCCGCGGCCGGTCAGCCGCTGGTACTGCGGGCGCTGCGGCTGAGCGTCGTCACGACGGCCGTCACCATCGCGGTCGCGGTGGTGGCGGGAACCCCGCTGGCCTACCTGCTGGCGCGGCGGAGGTTCCGCGGCAAGCGGCTCGTCGAGGTCGTCATCGACCTGCCGCTGGTTCTGCCGCCGGTGGTTGCCGGTGTGGCGCTCTTGATGGCGTTCGGCCGGCGCGGTCTGCTGGGGGATGCCCTGGGAGCCGTCGGCATCGAGCTTCCCTTCACCACCGCGGCGGTGGTGCTGGCTCAGGTCTTCGTGTCGGTGCCCTTCTACGTCCGCGGCGCGCGAGCCGGTTTCCAGGCGGTGCCGGGCGAGCTCGAGGAGGCCGCCGCGATCGACGGTGCCGGCACGTGGCACACGCTGCGCCGGGTCACCCTCCCGCTCGCGCTTCCCGGCGTCGCCTCCGGATTGGTGCTCTGCTGGGCGCGCGCGCTTTCCGAGTTCGGTGCGACGCTGATGTTTGCCGGGAACTTCACCGGCCGTACCCAGACGATGCCGCTGGCCATCATGAGCGCGATGGAGCGGGATCTCAATGCCGCGCTCGTGCTCTCGGTGCTGCTCCTGGCCGTCGCCGCGGCCGTCCTGATTCTCGCCCGGCTGGTGGCGGGCGGGCGCGTCGAGCCGTAGCCCGGCACCCTGCTTGCGAGGTGGGGTGGCGCCTGCGGCGAGGGCCGTAGGCCGGGCAGTCCGTTCATTGAGAGGCAGTGCGATGCACGAGCACGAGCACGGCCAGGAGCACGGACACGGCATGGTGAATCCCGTCCAGCTACAGAAGTTCCTGGGCGGGATCAACTACCCGATCGACAAGCGCGCGCTGTTGGATCGAGCGCGCGATGCCGGAGCCGACAGCGACGTGCTGGACGCGCTCCAGCGCTTGCCCGATCAGCGCTACAACAGCCCGACCGATATCTCCGAGCAGATCGGGAAGCTGACCTGACCCAGTCGTACGGATCGGGAGCCGTCGAAGACGGCTCCCGATGAGGGATGAGCGGGCCTGTGGCGTCCTGGGTCTGGGCCTGGAGGCGCCGGAGGTCCGCTCATGGTGTTTCCCGCACCCAACACGGCGGCCGGCTGTCGAGTTGGGTGCGGCGAGTCCGTCACTAGTCTGGTTCGCGGGCTGCCTCATTCGGGACGGTGATGTCCCAGGTGTCATAACATGCGCGGAGCACCTCGGGCGGAGCCTGGACGCCAAGGATCTCCGCCAGGCGGGCGAGGATCAGTGCGGGGCGGATCGGCTGTCGCAGGGCACGGACGATGTCCGCTTCGGTGGGGATCGGCACGCCGTCGCTGTCTCCGCTGAGGTAGCCGAACTGCTCGGCCACTTCGATACTGATGTCCAGGATCGCGTCAGTGATTTGCCCGGCCAGGTATGGTGGCAGCGGTCCCGCTCGCATCGGTGTCCCCCGTCCGCAGAAAACGGCTCGTCTCCCCCCTGGCCGGCAGGAGTGATCGCGGCTTTGGGCCGAGCGGCGACGGTCCGCCCAGGCCGCCGGGGTTGGGCTGCCTCGACAGCCCTCACGCCCAGGCCAGCGGGCGCGAGAGCGGTTGCCGGCGAGAGTTCTGGCAAGCCTATTGTGCCGGACCAGGATGACGAACCGCTGACCCTTGGCGTTCGCCAGGGTTGCAATGATGCAGGAATCCGCGTGCTGGTAGGAAATCCGGCCCCTCGAACCTCCTTGGAAATAGTGGAGCGGCATCCAGGCGATTCCTGGAAGGTACGGATGACCCCGTACCTGACCAACTGACCCGGGTGATCAGGACTAACAGCCCAAGGGTGTTCCGGGACGATCGGCTATCTTACCTATAGGATGCTGGTGCATCTCACACCGCGCCCTGCTCGCGGCGCCGCAGTCCGCGAGCGACCCCGTGCAGGGAGACCAGGTCTAACAAGGAGTCCGTCGTGGTGTCGTCGGACGTCCAGACCAGCAAGCAGGTTGCGCTCCGGGTTCAGCCGCACCTGGATACCGTGCGCAGTGCGGCGGTGGAAACGCTCCGACGCGAACCGGATCGGGGCCGGATCGCTGCGGCGCAGCGTGCCCTGGCTACGGTGCGGGAGATCGCGGAGGCGGCCGGCGTCGAGGTTCTGGCCGCGGCCGCGGTCATCGTCGGGGAGGCCCTGGAGATCGCCGGGGCCGAGGGGGTCGACCCGGCTCTGAACCTGGGGCACTACGCCTCGGCCGCCGCGGCCGACCTGACCCGGATCGTCCACGCCCTGCTGATGGACGAGGATCCGGCACCGCTGCTGGAGCACGCCCGCGCGATGCTGCGCGCCATGCCCCGCGGCGAGCCGCAGCAGTTCATCGAGGTCGACCTCAACGATCGGGAGTACCTGGCGAAGCTGCTGGGCACCGCGTCGCGGCCCGCGACGCCCACGCTTCCCGCCCGCCGCCTGGTTCTCCCGTTGGCGGACCTCCAGGAGATCTACACGCGCCTGGATGCCTACGCCGCGTGCGTGCGGGAGATTTCCGCCGCGCCGGAGCGCCGGGAGGCGCTCGACAACCTGCTCGCCGCGGCCGGTGCGCTGGTGGATGTGGCGACCGGGCTGGGGGTCGAGCAGATCGAGCGGGTCATGAGCGCGGTCTGCCGTGTGGTTGAGGGCTTCCGCAGTGCCGAGCAGCCGTTCACCCCGGACGGGGTCGAGCTCGCCATTGCCGGGCAGCAGATCATCCCGATGATCCTGGAGTCGCTCGACGACCCGGCGCGGGTCGCCAAGGCGGTCGATGCGTTGGTCGAGCAGGGGTCCAACCTGCTGGTCCAGGTGCGCCGGGCCAGCGAGCCGCTGGAATACTGGCCGGAGCCGGATCACGCCGCCCTGGCCGCTAGCGCGGGCACCGACGACCACCTCCTGACGCCGCCTCCCGACGGCCTGGAGCAGGCGCTGAACCTGCTCGACGACAGCCCGCCGCCATCCGCCCCTGATCCGGAGACGCTGCTTCCCCGCCCGGTGGGCGACGCCACGGCGCTCTTCGCCGAGGACGCGGCCGCGCTGCTGCCGCGCCTGGCCGAGGTCGTCCTCGCGCTCGAGCGCGACCCCGGTTCCCCCATTGCCTCCCGCAGGCTGGAGCGGACGCTGCTCGCGCTGCGCGGTGCCGCCGCGGCGGCCGGGCTCCGCTGGATCAGCGAGCACGCCGCGCGGATGGTCGCCCTGCTCGACAGTGCGGATGGCAGCGACCGTGCCGCGCTGCTGCGGGAGGCTCACGCGCTCTCCGATGCCCTAGAGCAGGTCATCGTGCAGGCCGCCACCGGGCAGCCCGCGCTCCGCGCCGCGCGCAAGTCCCTCCACGCGGACGTCGAGGCGGTCGAGCGGCTGGTGGCGCAAGCCAGCGAACTGGCCGTCCGCACCGGCGGGCACGAGTACCGGTCCTATCGCCTGGCCGTCACGACCCAGGATCTGCGCGCCGGGCGCGATCGCATCCGCGATGTGGCGCGGATCCTGGCCGAGCGCCCCGCGGACGCGGCTGACTTGGCGGCGGAGCTGGTCGCGCTCGTCGCCGACCTCTCGCGCGCCATCGACGACCTCGATCACGTGCGGGGCGAGTTCGACGCCGGTTGGCGGCGGCAGGTGCGCGCGCTGGTCGAACTGGACGACGGGTTGCGGGCGCTGCGGCTGGTGCCCTTCTCCGCGCTGGTGCCACGCCTGGAGCGCGCCGCGCTCGGCACCGCGCGCGCGGCCGGCACGCTCGTGCGCTTCATCGTCGACGGCGGCTCGACGGAGATCGACGCGACCCTGCTCGACGGTGTCGGCGCTGCACTCCTACCGCTGGTCCGCAACGCGGCGCAGCATGGGATCGAGCCGCCCGACGTCCGCCGCGCCCATGGCAAGCCCGAAGAGGGCACCATCCGCGTGCGGGCCGAACGAGACGGCAGCCAGGTGGTGATCCAGGTCAGCGACGACGGCGCGGGGATCGACGACCAGGAAATCGCCCGCCAGGCGGCACGCTCCGGCTTCCCCGTTCCACCCGACGGGCTGAGCCGGGAGCGGGCGCTGCAACTCCTGTTCATGCCGGGCTTCGGCATGAAGCCGGCCGCCGACGGCGGCACGCCGCGCCGCTCCGGGATCGACACCGCCGGCATCGCCGTCTCGGAGATCCGGGGGACGATCACGGTAGAATCCGAGATCGGCCGCGGCACCACGTTCACCATTCGCGTCCCGCTCCTCCCGTCCCTGACCGAGGCCCCGGTTGTGTCGGTGGCCGGCACGCGTTACGTGGTGCCCTTCGTCGCCGTGTCCGCCTGCGATCCCCCGCCGATGGTGATCCCCGTGGACAAGGGCGGCTACGTTGCCCACTGGGACGGCGACACGTTGCCGGTGGTGGACCTCGGCGCGCTGCTGGGCGTGCGCTCGCCCGAACACGCTGCGGCGCCGGGCGGGCGGCTCCTTCAGGTCGACCACGCGGGCCAGCGCTGGCTGGTACGGGTCGATGCCCTCTTCGAGCCCCAGGCCGTGATGATCCGGCCGCAGGCCTTGCAGGGCCAGGGGCCGGTCGCCCCCGGCGTCGTCGCGCCGACCGCGATGCCGTCGGGCGAGATCGCGCACGTGCTCGACCTGGCGCAGATCCTCGACTCCGCCCGCCTGCCTGCGCGCGGGGTACCGCCGACCGGCACCCTCCGCCGCGTCCCCGTCGTGCTGGTCGCGGACGACTCGATCGGCCGGCGCCGAGCGATGGTCCAGGCGCTGGAGCGCGACGGCTGGCAGGTTCGCGAGGCGCGGGACGGGCTGGAGGTGCGGGAGGCACTGGAGACGAGCACGCCGGACCTGATGGTGATCGACGTGGACCTGCCCTTGCTGTCCGCGTTCCAGGTGGTGGATGCGATCCGCCGGCACCCCGATCTACCGGTGATCGCCCTGATGGCCCACGACGACCCCGACTCCCACGGTCATGCCGAAACCCTCGGCGCCCGCGCCACCCTCCCCCGACCCTGCGACACCGGTACGCTGCTCCGCACCGTGCGTGACGTCCTGCCCGATCGGTATGGGCTTGGGAG
>NZ_JADGHZ010000161.1 GCF_019683595.1 Sphaerobacter sp.
CCCCCCCCGCCCCCGGCGCGCCGCCGCCGCCCGGCTCCGCTCAGGATGACAGCAAACGGGCACCGCGGAGGTGCGGCGCGGTCGCGTTGCCCGGTGACGGCACGGTGGCTCATACTTGGCACCGGGGCGCGTCGTCTGATGCCTCGGGAGGGAGAACGGATATGACCGGGACGCGGGTTCGGGTGCGCTTCGCGCCCAGCCCCACGGGCGACCTCCATGTTGGGGGCGCTCGTTCCGCACTCTTCACCTGGCTCTTTGCCCGTCACCACGGCGGCGACTTCATCCTCCGCATTGAGGACACCGACCGCCGCCGCTACGTCGAGGGCAGCGTCGAGGGGATCGTCGAGTCGCTCAAGTGGCTCGGGCTCGAATGGGACGAGGGGCCGATCTTCCAGAGCCAGCGACTGGAGATCTACCGAGAGCACGCCGAACGTCTCGTCGCGCAGGGCGACGCCTACCCGTGCTACTGCACCCCCGAGCGGCTGGAACAGGTGCGCGCCGAGCAGCGCGCGCGGGGCGAGCCGCCCGGCTACGACCGCCGCTGCCGGAATCTCACGCCCGCCGAGCGCGCGGAGTTCGAGGCCCAGGGGATCACCCCGGTCATCCGCTTCAAGATGCCCGAGGCGGGCACGACCGTGGTGCCGGACCTCCTGCGCGGCAACATCACCTTCGAGAACCGCCTGCTGGAAGACGCGGTGATCCTCAAGTCGGACGGCTTCCCGACCTACCACCTCGCGGCCATGGTCGACGACCACCTCATGGGCATCACCCACGTCACCCGCGGCGAGGAGTGGCTGCCCTCGGCGCCGCTGCACGTCCGCATCATCCAGGCGTTCGGGTGGGAACTGCCCACCTTCGTCCACCTGCCCGTCATCCTGCGCCCCGACGGCAAGGGGAAGCTCTCCAAGCGGGACGGCGCCGTCGGCGTGCTCGAGTACCAGCGGGCCGGCTACCTACCCGAGGCAGTCATCAACTACCTGGCGCTGCTCGGCTGGTCGTACGGCGACCAGGAGATCTTCACCCGCGAGGAGTTGATTCAGCTCTTCGATCTGAAAGAGATCAACCCCAGCCCGGCGCGCTTCAGCTTCGACAAGCTCGCCTGGATGAACCAGTACTACATCAACCACATCATCTCGCTGGAGGACCTGACCGTCCGCTGCATCCCCTACCTGCGGGAGGCCGGGCTGGTCCCGGCTGCGGCCGAAGACCCGACCACGCCGGAGCACGTCTACGTGCGCGAAGTCGTCGCCCTGCTGAAGGATCGCCTCAAGACGCTGGCCGAAGTGGTCGAGTTGACCAGCTTCTTCTTCACCGAGGGAACCGAGGAGTACCCGGCGGACCTGCTCGTGCCGCGCAAGACCGAGCCCGCAAGCGTGCTGGAGGGACTCGATCGCACGCGGGAGATCCTGGCCGGCGCCGACTTCGAGGATGAAGCGGGGATGGAGGCGGCCCTCCGCGCCCTGGCGGACGAGCTCGGGCTCAAGGCAGGCCAGCTCTTCATGCCGATCCGCGTCGCCGCGACCGGGCGAACCGTCTCCCCCGGGCTATTCGAAACGCTGCGGGTGCTTGGCAAGGAGCGGACGCTGGCGCGCCTCGACGTGGCCCGCGACAAGCTCCGCGCCTACGTCGCCGAGCAGTCGTCCGCCGCCGGGTAACACCGGCCCCCCGGCTGACCACGAGCGAAAAACGGGCGCCCGACGGGCGCCCGTATTGCTTTCTAAAGCTCGTCCTCATCCTCGTCCAGTTCGTCCTCCTCATCCCACTCCTCGTCCCACTCGTCCACGTCGGGGTACTGCTGCGGCGCCTCCCCGTGTTTGGCGACGATTCGCGGGTAGTCGGCGTCTGGATCCACGGTGTCGCTCGTCCGCTGGAGCTGGACACCGAAGTGCCACTCGTCGCCGAAGTCGTAGATGTAGAGGAACTCCTTCTTACCCGCGGCGCCCGGCAGCGGCAACTCGCGGATCGCGACCTCATCGACTTCCGGATCGTCGATGTTGTAGGCCCCCTCCTGGTCCCACGCCTTGCCGGTCAGGTAGAAGGCCCACATGTGGTCCAGATCGAAATCGAACGCGAGCGGGATCGCATCCCCCAGCTCGGCGATTACCTGGTTGGCCGCGATCTCGATGTCGCGCCAGATCTCCTGCGGGTTCGGTGGCGCGTAGCCGCCGCCGAGCATGCGGACGCGGAAGGTATAGATCGGCGCCTCGTAGGGAGCGGGTGTCGTCGACATCGGGGTCTCCCTCCGCTGATTCGGCCGGTGCCGGGCTGCCGCCCCCGGCGCCGGCGTGCCCACGGCGCCGGGGGCTCCGACCATGCACCGGACCCATGGGACGCGCGCATGGGCAACACCACAGCACACATTCCCACTGCATGAAGAACGCCAACGCTGCACCGCCGGCAGCCGGGCGATGGAAAGCTTCCTTGACATCGCGCCGCAGCTCGGCTATCCTGGGGATGGAAAGCGAACTTTACATCGCGGAGGATGGTGGTGCGGAACCGAGTGCGCGAGGCGCGGCAGGAGCAAGGCTGGACACAGGACGACCTGGGTCGGCGCGTCGGCGTGTCGCGGCAGACGATCAACGCAATCGAGAACGGCCGCTACGATCCGTCGCTGCCGCTGGCCTTCAAGCTTGCCCGTGTGTTCAGGACCACCATCGAGGATTTGTTCTTTCCGGATGAAGCGCCCGTGACGTGAGAGGAGCAAATCGAAGTGGCAGCGGTACGGAACCAGGTTGCGGGCTTCCTGGCACTGGCCGCAGTCGCGGTCGTGCAATACCTGATCGTGCGGAGCCGCGACGTCACGGATAGCTGGTTCTACCTGTTCGCGGCCGGGCTGTTCGGCGTCTTGGCCGTGGCCTCGGTCCTCCAGGTTATGCTGCGCGGTGAGGACACGATCGTCCGGGCGATGGACGAACGCGCCGCCTGGCTGCAAGCGAAGGCGATGCGGTACGCCTACAGCGCGGCCATCCTCGCCACCTACTTCGTCGCCTTCCAGCAGGCCCTGGCCACCGGTGAGGTCTACAACCCGGTCACCTACCTGTTCGGCTTCATGGGCGCCGCCTGGAGCGTGGCCTGGCTCGCCGTCCAGTGGCGCTACCGCTGAAGGCCACACGCCGCGTCGCGCCGCGCGTGGCATGATGTCATGGGCTGCAGCACCGAACCAGTCCGGTGAGCCGCGCCCGGAAAGCTGCTGAGGACGAAAGGAGACTGGATGACGGCATCCGCAACGCCGATGGTCGCGGTCGAGCAGCTTGCCAAACACTACGGCAGCGTGCGCGCGGTCGACGGGATCAGCTTCAGCGTGGCGGCGGGCGAGGTCTTCGGCCTGCTCGGCCACAACGGCGCCGGCAAGACCACCACCATCCGCATGCTGACCGGCCGCACCCGGCCGACCGCCGGGCAGGCCACCGTGGCGGGCTACGACATCGTCTCCGAGCGGGACAAGATCAAGCCGCTCATCAACCTCGTCTTCGAAGACCAGAACCTGTACGAGCGCCTGAGCGGGCGAGAAACCCTGCATTTCTTCGCGGACCTCTACCAGGCGCCCCGCTCCCGCGCCGACGACCTCCTGGAGCTGGTCGGGCTCACCGAGGCGGCCGACCGCAAGGTGAAGACCTACTCCACAGGGATGAAGCAGCGGCTGCTCGTCGCCCGCGCGCTGATCAACGAACCACGCGTCCTCTTTCTCGATGAGCCGACCCGCGGCCTCGACCCGTCCTCCGCTCGCGACCTCCGCGATCTGGTCAAGAACCTGAGCGCGCAGGGTACGACCATCGTCCTCACGACCCACTACATGGAAGAGGCCGACGAACTGTGCGACCGCGTCGCCTTCCTCAGCCAGGGAAAGATCGTCGCCCTCGACACGCCGCGCGAGTTGAAGCTCCGCTACGGTCAGCGCTCGGCCACCGTGCTCCTCGACGACCGCAGCGAGCACACCGTGCGGCTCGACGACCCCGCCGACGCCGACCGGCTCGCGGCCTGGATGCGCGACGGGCGCGTCCTCACCATCCACTCCCAGGAGGGGACGCTGGAGGACGTCTTCATCGCCCTCGCCGGGCGACCGCTGTGAGGAGGAGCGGAGCATGCGTTTCAATCTGATGTTGCCGATCTTCCGCAAGGATCTGCGCGACGCGATCCGGGACGCGCGTGTGCTGGTCGCCGTCATCGTCCCGCTCGGCCTGGGGATCCTCTACGGCCAGATCTTCAGCGACGAGGCACCGACCTTGGAGGTCGACATCGCTTACACCGCCGCGGGCCAGACGCAACTGCTCGACACGCTGCAGACGGCAGCCGGCCCGGCGGTCAAGCTCAACTTCAGCGCCTATGACGACGAGGCGGCCGTCCGCGAGCACGTCGCCGACGAGGATGCGGACCTCGGCCTCGTCATCCCGGCCGGGTTCGACGAAGCTGTCGCAGAGGGTAGCTCCCCACCGCTGACGGTGATCCGCGCCCAGACCAGCAGCGACGCCGACCTCATCACCGCCATCCTGGACGGGGCGCTGCGCACAATGGCCGGGCAACAACCTCCGGCGACGATCCAGCAGGAGATCATCGACGAGCCGCCGAGTGCCGCCCAGGCGATCGTTGAGGAGCTGGGGCTGCGCCGCTATTTCGTGGTCGCGGTGGCCGTGATGCTGGTCGCCATGATCGGCATGCTGGCCGTGCCGGTCATCCTGGCCGAGGAGGCGGAGAAGAAGACGCTGGACGCGCTGGTGATGGCGGTGTCCTACAGCGACGTGATCGTCGCCAAGGCGTTGGTCGGGCTGGTCTACGTCGTCATCTCTGTGGGGCTGCTCCTGGGACTCACCGGCGTCGCGCCCGAGCAACCGGCGCTTTTCATCGGGGCGCTCCTGACCCTCAGCCTAGCGCTGATCGGCTTCGGCCTGCTGCTCGGTGGGGTGTTCAAGAACGCGAACCAGCTCAACACCTGGTCGGGCTTCATCCTCCTCCCGGTGATCGCCCCGGCGTTCATTGCCGGCTTGCCCATGCCCGACGTGGTCGAGCTCCTGCTCAAGCTGCTCCCGACTAGCCAGGCCGTCCAGCTCATGATCAACGGGCTGAGCGGCCGTGCCTACTACTCCGACACGTGGCTCGGCTTCGTCGTGATCCTGGCCTGGACCGCCCTTGCCTACCTGCTGCTCCTGCGCACCCTGCAGCGCCGCGAGGCGTAGCGGTCCGGCCACACCGGTGACGGGGAGCGGTGGATAAGGGCAGACACCCCGGCGTGGGGAGTCCGCCGCCCGGCCTGTGCCCGGGGGTGGGTAGCGTGAAGGATCCCACGCCGAGGCACGTGCCCGGGGCTAAAGCCGCCGGGCTGCATATGAAAAGCCCACTGAAGGGGCTCCCCTGGCCCACACCTCGGCGAATCCGATCCGGCGGCCCGTCGAGTACCGCGGCCCTAACCCCTTCAGTGGGCTTCGTCTTCTCAGCCCGGCGGCTTTAGCCCCGGGCACGCACCGAGCGGTGGGATCTTCGCGCCACCCGCGGGGATCCAACCCTGGGGCAAGTCGTGCAGGTGTGGTCTACGACCAGGATGGAGGCGGCCGCGCTCAGACGGAGGCGCGCTCTTCGGTGCGGGCGCGGTCCTTCGCCGGTTGGCGTGCCGGGATGAGCACCGTCACCGTAGCCAGGACCAGGAAGAGCGCCAGGCACCAGAAGACCAGCATCGGCTCGCCGCGGTTGAGCACTCCACCAAGGATGGGCGGGGCGATGATGCCGCCGACGCTGAAGCCGACGGACACAAAGGCGAAGCTCTGCCCGGCGGCACCTTCCGGCGAGGACTCGCGCACCAGCTTGTCCCGGCTCGGCATGATGATCCCCTGCAGCCCACCCGCCAGGGCGAACACCGGCAGCAACAGCCAGACCGGGATCGGCACCGCAGCGACCAGGAGCATCAGGAGCGTGCTCGCGGTGAAGCTGGCGGCGATGACCCGCCCGTAGCTGCGGATGCGATCCGCCAGCACACCGCCGGCCAGCACCCCGATGGCGAGCGTGACCAGGAAGGCGGTGAGCATTCCGTTGGCCGTCTCGAGCGAGACGCCGTACCGCTCGGTCAGCGTGGACGGGAGGAACGACTGCAACCCCGCGGTGAACATCGAGGTGAACACGAAGAAGCCGAACAGGAGGAGGAACGGCCGGCTCAGCATGAAGCTGAAGCTTGCTCCCTTACGGGACGCTCCCTCCGCCTTTGGGGACGGCGCCGGCCGAACCGGCGCAGGAACCCGGAGCTGGAAGGCGACCGCCGCCGCGATGATGATGCCGAGCAGCCCGGCGACGGCCAGCGCCACCTGCCAGTTAAAGACCGCAGTGATCCCGGCAATGACGAGCGGCGCGGCCGCGCTCCCGGCGAACCCGGTGAAGGTGTGCAGGCTGTAGGGCTTCCCCGCGCGCTCGGCGCTGAAGAGCGCGGAGAGGATGGCGTAGTCAGCCGGGTGGAAGACGGCCTGCCCCACCCCGGCGCAGAGCGCCAGCACGAGGAGAACGCCGTAGTTCGGCGCCAGCGCCGAGAGGCCGATGGCGGCACCGTTTACCAGCAGGCCAAAGACGAGGATCGGCTTCGGGCCATGCCGATCGGCCAGGTAGCCGAATGGGACCTGGAAGATCGCGCTCGTGACGCTGTAGAGCGTCATCAGGAAGCCGAGTTGCAGATAGTCGACCTGGAAGACCCCCGCGAGGACTGTGAACAGGGACGGCCAGGTGATCAACCAAAAGTGGCTCATGAAATGCCCGGCGCTGATCAGCAACAGCGCCGTCCCCGCGCGGGAGTCCGCGGGGTGGGCGATCTGGCTGGACATCGGTCGCTGCCTCTCCGTCCGGCCGCGGCCCGCGCCGCCGGCCGAGCTGCACCGACCGAGTGTACGCCATTCTCCCCGAATGCGTGAAGAGATACCGGAACCTGCCCCTGGCTCCGCGACCCCTAGAGACAGCCACGCCGGGCTGGAACGCGGGCGTCCACGTTCCCGGCATGAACGTCAGGCGCCGGTACGGTATTCGTAGTGCGTCTGGCAGCGCAGGCAGCGCGTGGCGGTGGGGAGCGCCTTGAGCCGGGCCGGATCGATCATTTCACCGCAATCGATGCACACGCCGTAGGTCCCACGCTCCAGCCGATCCAGCGCCGCGTCGACCTCCGCCAGTTCCGCGTCGATCCGGGAGAGGGCGCCGACGGTGGTCTGGGCCTCTAGCAAGTCGGAGGCGGCATCGGCGATGTGCGTGGCGATGGTGCCTTCGTCCTCCTGGCTGACGGTCATCGCCGCCAGCGTCTCCTCCACCTCGGCGCGATGGCGTAGCAAGTCCTCGCGCAGCCGCATCAACCGGCCGCGTGCTGTGGTCATCACCTCACGGTATGCGCCGCTTCTGGTCATCACAGCAACCGCCCTCCCTCCAATGCCGTCCCGTCGGTCAGGGAACGTCGCTCCGCCCTTTCACGTACCGCAATTGTCTGCGGGGAAGCGGGGAGGGCTCGCAACAGATCATCAGGTGTCGCGACAATGTCGTGACAATGCGGAGGGAGGGGCGGTCGAGACGGTCCACGGACCCCCTCCCGGGAATGAATACCAAGAACCACGCCACCACCCCCCCAAT
>NZ_JADGHZ010000162.1 GCF_019683595.1 Sphaerobacter sp.
GGGTGAGGGGTACCTCGCGCCCACCTCCAAATACAACGGCGGCCACGAAGGCCGCCGCTGCTTGGGAGGTTACCTGATGTTCGTATGCAACCGACCGGGGAGTGTGCGCAGCCGCCCCGCCCGAGGAGAGATCGCTATGCTGGCGAGGGCGGGATGACCGGCAGCCCCGCGGCGCGCCGGCTCAGCACGTACCGAAGGACCAGCGCCTTGAGATCGCTGGCACGTCCTTCGTTGTGCTGCATCCGCCGCAGTGTCACCTCGGCCGTTTCGGGATCGTAGTTGGCGACAGGCTCAACCAGACCCCAATGCTGCTGGACCACGCTGGCGACGATGGCGTGCTCGGTGCCGACCAGGTCGAGATCTCCGAAGCGCGGGACGAAACTCTGTGGCTGGGGCATCGTCGTCTCTCCTCTCCGCGGGCACGCGACCACGCTTGGAGCATAGATCCCCAGCACGCTCCCGCACAGGGCCACTGGTCCCGGAAACGGCTAGCCCATTTGTCGAGCGAATGAGGACATTTTGCCTAGTACAAGCCGAAGCTCCGGTCAACGAACGACTGGAACTGTCCGTAAGCGCTCACCGACAAATCGGCCTCGATGACGTAGACCGTCGGCACGCCGGTGCCGGGTTCGCGCAGCCACAGCATCGTGCCGCGTTCGAAGCGTTGCAGTGCCGCGTCGGTTGCCCAGTACGCGGCGGTCGCCTCGCCCAGCCGCTCGCGGTCGGTATAGACGTTCTCCCAGACCCAGGCGAACGCGCCGGTCGGCGCCGCCGCCTCCGGGTCCCAGTCCTGCCCGGCGTTCGCCACCCGGTGCCGGGCGGCTTCGTTGCCCGCCAGTGTGATGACCCAGGGCACGCTGTCCACCCCTGACGCACCATGGGGAATATCGAGCCAGACCATGAGCCCGTTGGTGTACGGCTGCACGCGCGCCGCGATGCCCACCTCCGGCTCTAACGGGCAGCCGATCTGCCGTGCGACGGCAGGCTGGTCGTGCCAGACCAGGCCGAAGCCGCGCACCGGCAGCTCAGCGCAGACGGGCGGACCGGCAGGGGTGGGGGTCACCGGCGGAGGCGCGGTCGGCTCCGGCCTGGCCGTCGGAGTCGGGCTCGGAGACGGAGCGGGATTCGGAGGCATGGTCGGCATCGGTCGGGCGGTGGGTGGCGGCGGCAGAGTCGGCACCTCACCGGCCGTGGTCGGCGTCGGCGTCTCGGACACTTCCGTCGCGACCGGCGTGTCCCCGGACGGCTGGGGCGTCACGGACGCCGCCGCCGGTGTCGAGCGCACCACACCGCCCCGTCCGGCTACGCCCGCCGCAGCCGTCGGGGACGCCTCATCGTCGACCGGCCGGACCGACACGCTGCACGCGGAGGCAAACCCGAGCAGCGTGAGGAGAATCAGCAGCGTGCAGATCCGCGTCACTGCGCGCGCTCCCCCACCGCGACGGCTGCTCCGGGCACCGCTGTGGACGTTCCGGCGTCGTGCCGGGGAAGCTGGACCGTGATCGTCGTCCCCTGACCGGGCGCGCTCGCGGCTTCGACGGATCCACCGTGCCAGGTCACGATCGAACGCACGAGCGCCAGCCCGAGCCCGCTCCCGACCCGGCTACCGCGCGCCTGCCCGCCGCGGAAGCCGCGCTCGAACACGAGCGGCAGATCGGCCGCGTCGATGCCGGGACCGGTGTCTCGCACCGTCAGGATCACCCGACCCGCGATGGGATCCTGTCGCAACCCGAGGACAACCCGCACGCCCGGTCCGCCGTACTTCAGCGCGTTGTCCACCAGATTCAGCAGCATCTGCCGCAGCGCACCCCGGTCGCCCCGGACGTGGTACGCGCCATCCTCCGCCTCCAGGTCGACCTCACTGCCTTCCCGCGCGGCCCGCTCCGCGAGGTCGATCACCACCTCCTCGCAGATCGCGCGCAGGTTCAGCGGCCGCGCCTCAATCGGCGGGTTGGGCATCTCGAAGCGGGCCATGAGGATCGCCTGGTCGATCAACCCGGTCAGCCGGGACGCCTCATCGTCCACCACCGCCCAGGCGCGCCGCGCTGCGTCCGGGTCGGTTGCGTCGGCCTCAGCGAAGCGCGACGCATGGCCCCGGATCACCGAGAGCGGGGTCTTCAACTCATGCGAAACCTGCCGGATCAGCGCGGTCACGAAATCGGCCTCCTCCTGCCGTCGCGTCGCGTCTTCGAGCACCACCAGCGTCTCCCAGCCGCGGCGGGTCGCCAGCGGGTGGATCCGCACGGCCAGGCGCTTCTCACCGGGCGCATCGACGAGGCGGCTCGTCACCGTTCCCTCGGAGCCGGCCGGACGCGCCAACGCATCCGGCAGCAGCGCCCCGGGCGCCAGCCCCGGCCAGAGGTCGGCCGCCTGGGCGTTCAGCCTCACCACCCGGCCGTCGGGCCGGGCAAGCACGACGCCGCAGGGAAGCGCGTCGACCAGACGGTGAAAGGCCGCCGTCGAGTGTCGAGCACGGCGCAGGCGCAGCGTCCAGAGGGCGTTGACCGCGAGCGGCGGCCCGCACACGACCGCGACCACCACAACGAGGAGGATGACCGTCCAGAGCGGGTCGAGCCGTACGGTCACCTCCCAGGAGCGGGTCAGCCAGTCCACTGCGCCCACCGCGTCGCCCATCCGTCAGCCCGCGCGGTCGAGCGGCTTGAACCGGTAGCCGACGCTCCGCATGCTCTGGATGTAGATGGGTGCCTTGGGATCGGGCTCCAGTTTCTGCCGCAGGAAGTGGATGTATTTCTCGACCGCCTTGGTGTCCTCGTCGTCCCGGTCGAAGACCTGCTCCAGCAGGTCGGAGCGCGAGATCCAGATCCCGGCGTTGAGGTAGAGGCGCTCCAGCAGGGCGTACTCCAGCGGCTGCAGCCGAACCGGCTGCCAGACACCGTCCCGCCGCACCGCCACGTCGCGCCTCGTCAGGTCGAGCCGCAGGTAGTCGTCGATGACGCGCACCGGGGAATTCGGCAGGCGTAGGCGCACCCGCGCCAGCAGCGCCGGGATCGAGAAGGGCTTGGCGACGTAGTCGTCGGCCCCGGACTGGAACCCCGTCTCTTCGGAGGCGAAGTCGTCCCGCACCGTCAGAAAGATCACCGGCGTACGGGGAAGCCCGCTCAACTCCTCGTAGGCGCGCAACTCCCGACAGACGGCGAAGCCGTCCATGCCCGGCATCGCCACATCGAGGATGATCAGGTCCGGCCGCCCCCGCTCGACTGCCGCCAGCGCCGCCGCGCCGTCACCCACCGCCGTGACGTCGTACCCCGCCGCCCCCAGCGGCCCGGCCAGCGTCTCCCGGATGCGCGGGTCGTCATCAACCACCAGAATCCGCACGGAACCCCGAGATCCCTTCCCGTCAAGATCTCGCGCGTCTCAGACCACGCAGAGCGTGTCTGATCCCCACTATCATGACGAACGAGGGTTCCCGGTGGGTTCCCCCCAGACCTCGCGCTCCTGTCGGACGTACGCCTGCGGCTCAACATCCTGCCAGATCTCACGGTGCAGCCCGCGCAGCCGGTCGCTATAGTCGCCGGGCTCGGGCATCAAGACGGCGTATCCGTCGCGCACGAGGATGAGCAATGTGTCACCGCTGTTGATTCCCAGTTGTCTAGAGACCGTGGCGGGGAGGGTAATCCGGTTCTTACTGCTCACCGTCACGCGAGCCGACACATCCAACACCTTTTCTCCACCTGGCTCCCAGATTGCCTAGCGACGCATCCTGGCAAGCCACACACAGCCCCAAGTCGGGCTTTATGGTAGTCCTTGACGAACTATATCGAATACTGTCTCGTCCACGTCGCGCGGCGTCAAGATGTTCCTTGACGTACAAGACTGGTGTACCTGCCTCCCCCTCCTCAACTTGCTGATGGAGTTGGACGACTCGATCGGGTCTACGCGCGTGGCCCGTGCCCGGGGCTAAAGCCGCCGGGCTCACAACGAAAGCCGGCTAGAGCCGGCTGGGGAACGAGCGCTCACAGTCTGGCAGAGGGGTGTCCGCCGGTTGGTATGTGCTCGGGTGGTGGGACCCCATCACCTCGGTGAGAACCCTGGTCGGCCCCCAGCCCGCTTTAGCGGGCTTCGCGTTGTCAGCCCGGCGGCTTTAGCCCCGGGCACGGGCCACGACACTAGAACCATCGCACCACCCGCGCCGGATCCCGACCCATGGCGCGGGATCCTCACACCACCCGTCCCAGGCGCGTGCCACGATCCCGCGGCATGGGTCGCTGATGGCTGGTACCACATCCCCACGCCATACCAAAGCGGCGGCGCCGGCCGCCGCCCTCCAAGTCGTTCCCCAGTCAGCCGTTGGACATTACCGTCATGCACCGCCCCACCGGTACAAGCAACCACCGCCCGCGTTTCCATCTCCCCAGGGAACCTTCGCCGAACCTTGTCCCCCAACACTGAGCGTGCCCGCGTGCACCAGGTAGTCCGACGCGCGGGCGCGACCGGTGCCTGCGCGATCCGGTCGCCGGCACGGACTGGAGTGAAGGGGGGACATACATGCGGAAAGCGCTACTGGCGCTGGTTATCCTGGTCGCCTCGCTGGTGGTACCCGCGGCGAGGGTCGGGGCGACCGGTGCGGAGCTGGACCCGGCCATGGTCGCGCTCTGGGAGCGTACCGACGGTCCGGTCGCGGCCGGTGAGACCGACCGGTCCTGGCTCTGGGGACCGCAGGCCAACCGGGTCACGACCGAGCCGTACACCTACGCGCCGCTCAAGGAGAACCGGCGCCTCGTCGCCTATTTCGACAAGAGCCGGATGGAGATCAACGACCCGTCGGGCGATCCGACCGACCCGTGGTACATCACCAACGGGCGCCTCGTCTACGAGATGATGACCGGCCGCATTCAGGTCGGCCAGGATCCGGACATCTACACCACGGCATTGCCGGCCAGCATCCCCGTCGCCGGTGACCCCTACAGTTGGAACACGCCCACCTACCAGGTCCTCGGCCGGCTGATGGGCAGCGCGCCCGATCGGACGGGGGAGATCATCACGGCCACCGTGGACCGGAACGGCACCACCGGGTTCGACCTCTCCCGCCGCGCGGCCGGGCTGCGCTACGGCGCGTACGTGACGTTCACCGGGGAGCAGGGCGAGGTGGTCGGCCACAACCTGCCCGAGGTCTTCGCCGACTTCCTCACGCAGCACGTCTCCCCGCTGGTGGCACCGGCCGACTGGATCTTCGTGACCGGCTACCCGCTCACCGAGCCGTACTGGACCAAGACACAGCTCAACGGCAAGGAGACCGACGTCCTCGTCCAGTGCTTCGAGCGTCGCTGCCTGACCTACACGCCCACCAACCCCGACCCGTTCAAGGTGGAGATGGGCAACGTCGGGCTGCATTACCAGCTCTGGCGTTACGGAAACTGGCAGACATCCTGCCCGACCGTGCCCGTGCGCGGCTTCGGCGCGCTCTGGAGCAGCAACCGGGAGATTCGCGACACGCTCGGCTGCCCGGAGGATACGACCGGAGAGCGGGGCATCCGCACGGCCTACCAGCGCTTCGAGCGCGGCACGATGATCTGGGTCGACGTCGATGACGTCTACAACCCGGCACGCTCGATCCTCGTCCTCTACGACGACGGCACCTTCACCCGCTACGCGGACACCTGGGACGAAGGGCAGGCGGTCTCCGATCCGCGGCTGGCCCCACCTGAGGGGCTCTATCAGCCCGTGCGCGGCTTCGGCAAGGTGTGGCGTGACGTGCCGGGTGTCCGCGACCGCCTCGGCTGGGCCGTCGAGCCCGAGCGCGGGAGCCACGGCGCCTACCAGCGCTTCAGCTACGGCACGATGGTCTGGATCGAGGACTTTGACCAGATCTGGGTGTTCGCTGGCGACCTCTACTGGAACACCGGCGGCACCTGGTCCGTCCACAACGACACCTTCGACGGCTAGACCCGACGCCCTCTCGGTCCTCCCGACCGCGGCCGCCCGGCGCCCCCGTGCCGGGCGGCCCGTTCCTGTCATTACGACCGATTCCGGATGCCGACCTATGCCCGGGCCAGCGATGCAACGACGTTCGCGCCGTGATACGTGCCCGGAAATGGGTGGCGTGAACGAGCCCACGCCGTGGCGCGTGCCCGGGGCTAAAGCCGCCGGGCTGACAACCAAAGCCGGCTGAAGCCGGCTAGGATACAGCAGCGCATACATCCAGGCGATAAGGCATCCGCGGCCCGGCCCGTCCCCGGGGCACAATGAGTGCAGCAGCCCTGAAAGAGGCCGGCGGCACACGCCGGTGACGGGGTGCGAGCGTGAGAGCCGAGTGATGCACGAGCACGCGATCGACGAGCACGCCACTCTCGATCGGCCGCGGGAGCGGGTTCACCGCCGCCCGCTTGCGATCGCCCTGGGGATTAGCGCCGTCTTCCTCGTGGTCGAGGTTGTGGGCGGCTTGGTCACCAACTCCCTGGCGCTCCTCGCCGACGCGGGACATATGGCAACGGATGTGATCGCCCTGGCGCTCGCTCTCGTCGCTGCCTGGCTGGCCGGGCGACCGGCGACGCCCCAACATTCCTTCGGACTCTACCGGACGGAGGTCCTCGCGGCCGTCGTCAACGGCGCGGGGTTGATCGTGATCGCGCTCCTCATCTTCTGGGAAGCGGCGCGCCGCCTTGCCGCGCCGCCCTCGGTCGACAGCGGGCCGATGCTCGTCGTCGCCGTCGCCGGGCTGGTGGCCAACGCCGCGTCCGCCTGGGTGCTCAGCCGGGGCGGCGGGCACGAGCACAACCTGAATATGCGCGGCGCCTTTCTCCACGTGGTCAGCGACCTGCTCGGCTCGGTCGGGGCCATCGCGGCCGCGCTCATCATGCTGGCGACCGGCTGGTACCTGGCCGATCCGATCCTTTCGGCCGGGATCGGTCTGCTCATCCTCTGGAGCGCGGGGAGGCTCCTGCGCGACTCAATCGACGTGCTGCTCGAGGCCACGCCGCGGCACATCGACGCCGAGAAGGTGCGCGCGGCGATGGTGAGCGTCGACGGCGTCGTGGATGTGCATGATCTCCACATCTGGACGGTCACCTCGGGCTTTGTCTCCTTGAGCGCCCACGTCGAGGTCGATGAGCAGCGGGATTGGCATGCGATCCTGCTCGACCTGTCGGATCTCCTCCGCGAGCGGTTCGGGATCGCCCATGTGACGCTTCAACCCGAGGCGCCACAGCGCCTGCCTGCGGCCTTCCGGATCTGCTCGCTCGACTCCGTCGAGGGCCGCAACGCCTGCCTCATCCTGTTCCCGCCGTTCCCACCACGTGACGACGCTCCGCCGGACGACCACCCGCCGCGGTGACGGATGTCTACGGCGGATTCGCACTAGAGATTCCGCGAGTGTTGCGCACTACGGATGGCGACTCCCGATAGGCGACGCATTCTGCACCTGTCGCGGCCCTGTTATCTCGCACGATGTCCGGTCACGCGCTGCGTTGATGCACCCCAGGGTACACCTGTACTGGGCGGGCT
>NZ_JADGHZ010000163.1 GCF_019683595.1 Sphaerobacter sp.
GAAGCCGGACATCACGGAGCGGTGGAGCTGCTGGCAGTCGGCCAGGTCTCGCCGCACGTCCCGGCTACGCGGATTCAGAATCAGGCGCGAGAGGTACATGGGTCACCTCCCTCCGGCGGTGGTGGCGTGGCAATCCAGACAGTGCGGACGGCGCGGGTGCTGAAGCGGCGCTCGGCGAAGGAGATCGGCACGTCCATGCGGATGTCGGCCGCATCGTCACCTTCCGCGTCGAGTACGAGGCGCAGCCTGTCGGGTGCGTCCGCGCGGGGGTGTGGGTGCTGGTAACCGAGCCACGGGTAGGTGCGCAGGGCCGTCTCCAGTGGCTCCGGGCGCAGGCCCGGTCCCCAGGGCGGCGTGTCCGGCAGGCGGACCGGCGCAGCGGGGACGAACGACTTTCGGCCGAGGAAGAGCTGCCAGCGGGGCGCAGCCAGGGCGCGGTCGAGCAGGACCAGCAGCTCCTCGTCGCCCTCCAGGCCGACGAGGAAGTCGGCGTCGGCCAGGTAGAAGCGGCGGGAGATCTGGGGCCGGCGGGCAGTGCCGCTCGGATCGGGCACGCCGTAGCCTGCCTCCGCCCGGCGATGCCAGCCGCCGGCTGTGTGGAAATCGACGTGCATCGTCCCTTCGCGGTCGACACGCACGCCCATGCGGAGACGTGCCAGATCGTCCACCCGGGCAGACCGCGGCCGGCCGAGCGCGGCGCAGAGGAGGCCGATCACGCCACTCTTCGAGGGTTCCAGGCCGGTGTCGCGCCAGGAAAAGCGGCTTTGAGTGCCCCAGGCCTGCATGGGGCCGGTCAAGCGAAGCAGGAGGGTACTCATGCTGCTGCGCCCGTTCCGGCTTCGGCGAAGGCCGCTGTGACCACGGCGTCGACCAGCTCCTCGAAGGTTTCGACGCGCAGCTCCTCCAGCGGACCAAGTTCGCGCGGGTTGACGTTGACGCACCAGGTGCCGCGCAGCTCGCCGCCGTAGACCCGGACCAGATTGGACCAGTACGCTTCCAGCGCGTCCACCGAGCGCTCGATCAGGTCGCCGTCGTGCGCCGGCGCCACCGGGTTGACGAAGGCGTTGGCGAGGGACCAGAGACCGCGGTCGCGGACCACGGCCATCACGAACGACGGTGGGTTCTGGGCCGCCATGCTGTTCTGCTTGCCGGTCGGGATCGCGTGGATTGACGCCCAGAGGAAAGCTTCGACGGTTGTCCGCGCCAGGTCGACATCGCCGCCCAGGTTGTCGACCAGTTGGTCCACGTCGATATTGCTGTAGCGGTAGAAGCAGGCGGAGTTGAACTCGACCGTGCCGAGCATGTCGGCGCCAGCGGTGTCGTCTGGCTTCAGATCATCCACGGCGGTGTAGAAGTCGAACTCGGTTGCGACCCGGTGGGTGGAGATGGCGTGCGCCACCTGGCTGGCCGCGTCGATGTTCTTCTCGGGAAGGTCGGCCAGCATCCGGCCGAACAGGGCGACGTCGGCGGAGCGGCCGTCGAGTGCGTCGAGGAGCGCCAGTTGAACCTGCTTCGGCAGGGCCGCCTTGTTCGCCTTCTTGGCTTTCTTGGCGTCGCGTTCGGAAGCCGCATCCGCGTTTGGCGCGACATCAACCAGGGTGTCCCAGTGCGCCAGGCAGACATCGGCCAGGGCGTTGATCTCCCGCTGACCCAGGAACAGCAGGTACTGCGTCTTCTTCTCGGTGTCCCCCTCCTTTGGTTTCTCAAAGCTGAGACCGATTCCCTGGATGGCGGCTTCGACCACCGCGGCGGCTTCCGCGGCATCCTTCCCGCGGGCGACCAGCCGCTCGACGAGAGCTCCGGCTATGCGCTTGGTGCGTCGTGCGCGGCTCTCCTCGGGCAGCAGATTTTCCTCGCCGAAGGTCATCCGGATCGCACGCTTGAGGGCCTGGCTCGAGATGCGCGCCCGGCGGTAGCCGCCGAACTGGCAGTCCTTCGGCGCACCGGTGTCGTCCCGGTTCAGGTTCGAGGGCGCGAAGTTCTGGATGATGTGCAGTTCAACGAACATGGTTACCGTCTCCTTCCTCACTCATGCAACTATGCAACCGACTGCGGTTGATCGGTGATCGTATCGCCGGCACCAGGGGCGCCTGCTTGGGCCGCGGACTGACCCCAGAAGGCGCGTGCCCACTCGCGTTGCACGGCGCGGGTATCCCAGTGCCAGCCCAGGATGTCGCTGAGCAATTGCGCCCAGTCTATGGGGATCTCGTGTGCCTTAAGCAGGCCGACCGCGGAGCGCAAGTGAGCCGGCAGGTCGTCGAGGTGGCAGTTGAGCAGCGCGACGAAGCGCTTTTCGATGCTCGGGCTACCGTCCGACGCCATCAGCCGGGCGAAGGACGCACCGAGGTTGCTGCGCCCCTCATCGTCACGTGGGTGCCAGCTATGCGGATGCAGCGCAAAGAGCCCCGCGACGAGGAAGTAGGCGTCCTCCTCCCGCGGCGATGCCGTGCTTGGCAGCCAGGGGAGGACGTAGGGGTAGACGTCGGCGACCTCGCCGGGCTTCTTGCCCAGCCCGCGCCGGAGCGCGGCCAGCGCGCCGCGGTCCTGGCGGTCGGCGAGTGCCTCCAACGACGCGATGAAGCGCCGATGTCGGTCAAGCGGCCGGCTCATCGGTTTCCTCCTCTCGTGCCGGCAGGTAGCCAGTGAGCATCTCCCGGAGCAGCCGGATGAAGGCGCGCTCGGCGCGGGCGGCGGCCTTGAGCGCCCGAGCGCTGGGGTCGAGGCTGTGGATCACGCCGCCGAAAGCGGCCTGTGCCGTGCGCTGGATCTCCAGCGCCCAGCGTGCGAGTGGGTCGCCGTCGACGTCGCCGCCGAGCTCGCTGACCAGTCGGCTGAACGGCACCGCCAGCCGCGACCAATAGACGGCGCTCGGTTTCAGCGACTCGGCGATGCTCTTCACCGTAGCCGGGCTCGGGGTGACGGCGTCGTCCGGCGCAGCCAGAGTCTGAGCGAAGAGGCGCAAGGGGCTGGGTATCTTGCGGGTCTTGCCATCCGCGCCGGTAACGGTGACGTCGCCGTTCACCAGGAGGGTGCTGATCCGCTCGGCCAGGGCAAGCGCCTCTTGGAGCAGCTCGAACCGTTCCCGGTCGTTCAGGAGCGGCGCGGGCAGTGGCAGGCGCTCGTGCCGCCAGAGCGTGACGTTGGCCTGGTCGGTCACCATGCCGTACAGGTCGAGGGCAAATCGAGCGCGGTATCCCAGCGGCCCTTCCGCGGCCAGCCCGGCGACCCAGTCGAGCATCTTCGGCCGGGCCGACTGGCCGCTTACCGATTGGAACAATGCCAAGCTGTCGCGCCAGAGGGCGCGATCTTCCTGGAAGCCAATGGGGAACCAGGGCGGCATCCCGTCTCTGGGCTTGAGACTCTTGCGGAAGGCCACCATTGGCTCGTAGTCGGCTGGATTCCAGCCGGCGGGAAACTGCTCGCCCTTCATTGCCACGGCGTAGCGGACGACTGGGGCTGCGTTCCCCTCCGAAGACTCAGGAAGGAGCCGCACGCGCCGGCTCTGCCAGGTCAGCAGATCGACGTAGCCGCTCGGGCGGCGCTCCCGAGGCGTGGGGTGCTCGTCCCGCTCCCAGGCCGCGCTGTCGTCCGTGAAGTGGAAAGGAAGCCCATCGGCGCCGTTGTAGGCGTGGAGGTTGAGCATCAGCGTTTGGAACAGGTTGCGACCCTTGACGAGCGCGACCGCGCTGGTGGTCAGCGGGCCGGCCTTGGTGTACTTAGCGACGCTCGCTTCCTCACCGTGCCGACTCTGATAGGAGATCATGCCGCCGACGTCGAACGCCTGATACGCGACCAGGTATCGGGCGGCCTGGGCGGGTGACAGTGCAGGCGGATCGGTTGCCACGCTGTGGTCAAACAACGTGAGGTAGTTGCCAAGCATCATCCCGTGAACGATCCCCGCCACCGGCTTCGCGTAGGATGCGTCGACCGCGGGCGTTTGGTAGAAGGGGTACGTCGGATCGAATAGGTTGAAGCGATTCCGCCAGCGTTCGCAGTAGCGGTCGATCGGATCGGGATCCCAGGAACCGCGCTCCCACAACGCCGCCCACTCGTCGATGCTGGCCGGGCCGAAGACGCGGTGCAGGAACGCGAGCAGCAAGCGGTGCAGGCTGACCGTCACCAGTGGCGAGGGATCGACGATCTCGCGCAACTCGTGTGCGCGGACCAGGACGTCGCGCAGGCTGAGTTCTTCCCAAGCACCGTCCGCGGCCCGCATGCAGGGGATCCACGGGCGATCGAGCAGGTTGAAGCCATCCGTCATACGACCTCCTCTCACTCCACAACCAGTCCTAGTTCCGGATCGAGGCGCAGCGCGTACTTCCCGACCGAGGCACGACCCGAGGAATCAAGCAGGATGAGCCGCTGGTGCCGCAGCAGGGCGGACTCGCGCCAGGCGGTCGGTGGGTCGGTCGTGAGCAACTCCGGAACGACGCGCCGGTCGCTGAGCGTCACCGAGCGGGCCAGCAGGCGCCGGGTTAGATTCAGCGACGGTGGCTCCAAGACGTCGACCACCTCTTGGCCGGCGACGTCTAGCGCCGCACACCCGTTGACGTCGAACAAACACACCACCGAGACGGACGGCGGGGTGAGCCGCGTCAGGGCCTGGTGTGCCTGGTGGAAGTCGGGAGCGTCCTCGGCGCGGGCGTTGGCGGTCATCTGCCAGATGAAGCCGCCGGCGCCCGGCCGCTTGATCCAGCGGACGGCAGCCTCGGCTGCGGCCTCGTCAGCCTGCTCCTGGTACCGCTCTCGAGTCCTCTGCCAGGCCGCGTGGACGGTTGGGGGCTCGGTGGCCGGGCAGGGGCGGTCGTCGTAGACCGCCTCGATGAGATCCGGGATCTCGTCGGGGATTGCGATGGCGTCACGATCCCGCAGTACCAGCCACGAACGCAGCAGCGCGTGGGCGTCGTAGACCGCCGTCGTACCGTGGTCGAAGACCGGCACGCCATCGGTGATGCACTCAGGTCGACAAATCCATAGACGCGGCGCTTCCAGGCCGCGCGGGCGGGCATCACGCCGGTGACGGTGGAGTCGACCGGCGCGCTGGAGGACGAGGTCGGCCGGGGCCAGATCGGTCACCATCAGATCGAAGTCGAGATCAAGGCTTTGCTCAACTATTTGCGTTGCAATAAGTACAGCCCGGTTCGGGCGCCGCACCGAGATCGTCCCCTCCTCGGTGGTGACGACGCCGCCCGGCTTGCCGAAGCGCCGAAGAGCGCGCTGCTCGCGGTGCTGGCGCTCATCGACGAGGAACCGTGCATGCAGGAGGTCCAGCTCCGGCTCGCCGTCGTCAGCGACGTCTGGGAAGTAGCGCTTGAGGGCCTGGTACACCGCTTGGGCGCGGCCGACTGTGTTGCAGACCACCACCGCGCAGCCGCCGGGTTTCAGGGCGTCCTGGAGCTGTATGCCGAGGGGAAATGGCTCTTCTGGTGTCTCCGGGAGGTGGCCATCGACCCACTCGATCCGGACCGAGCGGGCTGTGCGGGCCGAAGGCGGCACGTGCCGGCTGTTGATGCCGTTCCGGGTCACCCAGGTGACGCGCGGGTAGACGGCTGAGGGATCCGTGCGTGACTCCAATGATGGTGTGCCTAACCCGGCGGCGTAGGCCTTGGCGAGGGTGGCGCGGCGGGCATCGGGAAGCGTGGCCGACAGCAGGACGACCGGGCTGCCGAGGGCGGCGAGCCACTCCAGTAGCCGCTCGAGCAAGGTTGACATATACGTGTCGTAGGCATGCACCTCATCGATTACCACCGTCTTGCCGGCCAGGCCGAAGAGGCGCACGAAGACATGTCGCGTCTGAAGCACTGCCAGTAGCGCTTGGTCGATCGTTCCGACCCCGAAGGGGGAGAGGAGGCCGCGCTTGCGGTAGGTGAACCATTCAGCCGCGACCACACCCGAAGCAATCTCGTCGTCTTGATCAGCGTCTCCCTCGTGCGGGGTCAGGAGCGCGTCGGTGCGCTGGCGCAGGGCGGCAAATTCGGCGTTGAGTGCGGCGTGGCCGTGTAGTAGCTGGAGGTCGACCGCCTCCGTGGCGAAGCGCTGGACAAGGTAGTCGCGCACGCGTCCGAACATCTGGTTACTGGTGGCCTGTGTCGGCATGGCGACGTAGGTGCCCCGATTGCCGCCCACCGCGTTCATGTGATCGGCCAGGAAGAGTGCTGCCTCAGTCTTCCCTTCGCCCATCGGCGCCTCAACAATGACCAGCGAAGGGTGGGGGAGGTCTCGCGCCAGCTCGATGACAGCCTCTTGCAGCGCGTTCGGTGTGATGTGCGGGAACAGATCACTGAAGGCGCGAGGTTCGGCACTGGTCCGGGATGTCAGCCAGCCGAGCCGCGTCATCGCCGCGGCTGCCCGTTCCTCGGCTTGTCCACAATAGTTCTGGAAATCGAGAGAGGCGGCGGCATCGGCGTCAGTCGCGGCGAGCGGGAAGATCGACTCGTCGGAACCGATCCAGTCGGCGACCGACACGAGCCCCGCTAGCGTCATCGCGGTCGGGTTGTCGATACCGAGCGGTACCGCGTCGCGCGGAACGCCGATGTGCGAGGCCAGCTCACCGACGAGTGCCGCCCGAGCCATGTTCCAGAGCCCGCGGCCCACCGCGACGGTAGGCATGTCGCAAAGATCATGTGCCCGTGGGAAAATCCCGTGGTGCCCCCCGATGACGGTACTTAGGCGCTGCGCCAGTAGGTTGTCGAATTGGAACTCAGCGACCAAGATCTCCGGGAGGGTAGCGGCAGTAACGCTTCCGTGCGGGGTCGCGCGTGGGTCGAGCGGCCGCGGCGGGAGGGGGAAACCGGCGTCGCGGAGGAGCCCGTGGGCAGCGGTCCATGTGAACTGGAAGGCCGGAGATGCTTTCCCAAGGTCGTGGAGGCCTGCCAGGAATGCGATCCAGGAGCCAGCATCCGCTTCCGGAATCCGTAGTGCCGCCGCGAGCTGTCGCCGGACAGCCGGAGAGAGGACGTCGCTCCACATTGCCCGCGCCACCAGAGCCACGTCGAGCAAGTGGCAGAGCAGCGGGTGATATGCGGGATCGCCCGGGACCCGTGACCGTTTTGCCCACAGGAGATGGTAGTGCCGCTCTCCCATCTCCGCTCTTCCTCCGTCCTACCACCAACCGGTGCCACCAGTTTGCAGATGAGCCGTCTCATTACAACCGTAGCTCGGGCTCGGGAATGCAGCCGTTCCCGTGCAGCAACTTGTTCCTATTGCCAGGTCAGGAGTCGCCGGGAAGATGATGACTTCATCAGATTATGCACATGCTGCTCCTTCTCTGGGAGATAGTCGGTCGAGGACCATGGCCGTGCGCGGTGTCCCCGTCACCCTTGCTTCGGATCGGTCATAATGGCGACGCGCGTGGGCGGGGGCCTGGCGCGGGGTTCTTCAAGAGAGGGAGGTCACGATGGACCTTGGACTGACCGGGAAGG
>NZ_JADGHZ010000164.1 GCF_019683595.1 Sphaerobacter sp.
CCTCTCCCCTTGTGGGAGAGGGGGTTAGGGGGTGAGGGGTACCCCGCCTGCTACGCCACGCCGAACGCCTGCACCCACTTCTGGGCCAGGTCGAGGAGCGGGCTGGACAGGAGGCCGAAGACGAGCGTGCCGATCGCCATCAGCGCCAGCCCGGTGCCGAGCAGCGGGGTCCGCTGCGTCTTCCAGTCGCCGACCGGCTCGTTGAAGTACATGACCGCCACGACGCGCAGGTAGAAGAAGGCGGATACCGCGCTCATGACCACCACCGCCACGGCCAGCCAAATCAACCCCACCTGCACCGCGGCGAGGATCACGTAGTACTTGGCGTAGAAGCCGAGCAGCGGCGGCAGGCCCATCAGCGACAGCATGAAGACCGTCATCGCGATCGCAGCCAGCGGGCTGCGCGTCGCCAGCCCGCGGAAGTCGTCGAGGGTCACCCCGAGGCCGCGGGACTGCAACCACGTCACGACGCCGAAGGCGCCGATGTTCATGAAGGCATAGCTGAACAGGTAGAAGAGCACGCTGCTGACGCTGCGGTCGTCCGCGCTCATCCCACTGTAGGCCGCCAGCCCGACGAGGATATAGCCCGTATGGCCGATTGAGGAGTAGCCGAGCATACGCTTGACGTCGCGCTGGGCGATCGCCACCACGTTGCCGTAGACCATGGTGGCCAGCGCCAGGATCGCGATCAGGGTGAGCCAGGAGTCACTGAGCGGCCCCAGCGCCTGCACCAGGACGCGCGCCATCGCGGCGAAGCCCGCCACCTTCGGCACGACCGACATGTAGCCGCTGACCGGCGTCGGCGCGCCCTGATAGGCGTCCGGCGTCCACATGTGGAAGGGGACCGCGGCGATCTTGAACCCGAGGCCGATCGCCAGCAGCAGGAGCGCCAGCAGCAGCGACGCCTCGATGCCACCCTCGCCGGTGATGACCGGCCGCAGCCGGGCCGCGATCTCGTCCAGCGCCGTCGTTCCGGTGGCGCCGTAGGTCCAGGCCATGCCGTAGATCAGGATCGCCGTGGCGAAGGCGCCGAGCAGGAAGTACTTCAGGGCGCCCTCAAGCGAGGTGGCGCGCCGCCGGGCGAACCCGGTCAGTGCGTAGACGGCGAGCGACCCCATCTCGATGCCGAGGAAGATCATGAGCAGATCGCCGGCCGCGCCGACCAGCATCGTGCCCAGGATCGAGAAGAGGAGCAGCGCCAGATACTCCGGCCACGGCAGGCCCTCCGGCTCCTCGCCGCCCTCCACGTAGGACGATGAGATCATGACCGAGAGGATACCGGCAACGCCGACGACGATGTTGATGAAGAGGCTGAAGTAGTCGGCCTGGAACATGCCGTTGAAGGTGGACCGCCCGGCGTCCCAGTCGATCGTGAGGTTCGACAGGAGCGAGAGCGCGAGGCCGGCCAGCGCCACCCAGGTCAACACGCTATGCTGCCGGCGGGAGAGGATGAGGTCCCCGGCGAGCACGACCACGATCGTGCCCAGCAGGATCAGCTCGGGGACGATCAGACCCCACTCCGGCCGTACGAGTTCGACGACTGGCACCCTCGTGTCTCCTTCGCAAGGCGGGCGGCGGGGAATCCCCGCCGCACCGCACTACCGTGTGAACGCGCCGGTCGCTAGAAGCCGATCCCGCCGAACGGCTTCGCCACCAACTCAAGCGCCGTCCGCAGGAAGTTCATGAACCACTGCGGGTAGACGCCCATCCAGATCGAAAGGACCGCCAGCGGCGCCAGGGTCATGGCTTCGCGCCACGTGACGTCGCGGAACGTCCGCGGGTCGATCACGTCGTCGCCATGCTCGGCACCGCCCATCACCGGCCGCGGCTCGTCCGCGGCCAGCTTCGCCTCCGGGTCGTTCGCGTCCGGCGGCTCACCCGGAGCGCGCTGCCAGGCGACCCGCTGGAACATCCACAGCATGTACCAGGCAGAGAAGATCACGACCAGGAAGGCAATGACGCCCGCCGCGCGCTCGGCGCGGAAGGCTCCCAGGATCGAAAGGAATTCGCCAACGAAGCCGGACAGCCCGGGCAGCCCGAGCGAGGCGAAGGTGAAGAGCCCGAGGAACGACGCGTAGACCGGCATGTTGGTCGCCAGGCCGCCGAAGCGGCTGATGAGTCGCGTATGGCCCCGGTCGTAGATCACGCCGACGCAGAGGAACAGGGCGCTCGTCACCAGCCCGTGGCTGAGCATCACGATCATCGCGCCGTAGAGGCCCTGCGCGTTGAAGGCGAAGATGCCCAGGGTCACGAACCCCATGTGGCTGACCGAGGAGTACGCCACCAGCTTCTTCAGGTCGGGCTGCACCAGGGCTACCAGCGCGCCGTAGATGATGCCGATCACCGAGAGCACCATGATCACCGGCGCCCAGTCACGCGCCGCATCCGGGAAGAGGGGCAGGTTGAAGCGGAGCAACCCGTAACCGCCCATCTTCAGCAGCACGCCCGCCAGCAGGACCGACCCGGCCGTCGGCGCCTCGACGTGGGCGTCGGGGAGCCAGGTGTGGAACGGCCACATCGGCACCTTGATCGCGAAAGCGATGAAGAAGGCGGCGAAGACCCACATCTGGAAGGTGTAGCCGTAGTTGCCCTGCTGCAACTGCAGCACGTCCAGTGTGCGGATGCCCGTCTGTTCGAAGTAGGACTGGTAGAGCGCGATGATGCCGACCAGCATCAAGAGGCTGCCGGCCAGGGTGTAGAGGAAGAACTTGACCGCCGCGTAGATCCGGTTGGCGCTCCCCCAGACGCCGATCAGCAGCGCCATCGGGATCAGCATGACCTCCCAGAAGATGTAGAAGAGGAAGAGGTCGAGGCTGACGAAGACGCCGAGCATCCCCGTCTCCAGCAGCAGCATGGTGATCATGTACTCACGCACGCGGTGCTGGATCGAGGACCAGGAGGCCACGATGGCAATGGTCGTCAGGAGCGTGCTCAGGACGATCAGCAAGACGCTGATGCCGTCCACCCCGAAGTGGTAGGACACGCCGAGCGCCGGCAGCCACTCGAATCGCTCGACGAACTGCATGCCGCTCGCACTGGTGTCGAAGCCGGCCAGCATCACGAGCGACAGGACGAGCGACACCAGCGACGCCCCCAGCGCGACCCAGCGGGCCGCCTGCGGCGACGCCTTCGGCCAGAAGAAGATGATCGCGGCGCCGACCAGCGGCACGTAGGTCAACGCACTCAGAATCGGGAAACCGTCCACCTGCGCTCCTCTACCGCCTACTGGAACAGGTTGCTACCGACGATCAGGTAGACCCCGACGATAATCACGGTCCCGAGCGCGATGGCGAGCGCGTAGTTCGCCACCAGGCCGGTCTGGACCCGCCGCCAGCGCTGCGCGGTGAAGCTCACCAGCGCGGCCACACCGTTGACCGTGCCGTCGATGATCTGCACATCCACCACCCGCCACAGCCAGACCGACAGCCGGTAGAGCGGGTGCACGATGACCGTCTCGTAGATCTCGTCGAAGTACCACCGGCGATACGCGAGTTGATAGAGCGGGCCGAGCCGCGCCGCGATCGTCGCCGGGTTGAGCGAGCCGCGGATGTACGCCGCGTAGGCCAGGCCCAGCCCCGCCAGGGCGATCACGGTCGAGATGGCCCCAAACGTCAGCGTGGTCGCCGTCGACACGTGATGTGCCTCGGCGCCGTGCCCGCTGAAGACCGGCTCAAGGAAGTGATGGAAGGCGCCGTTCTCGGGCGGGAAGCCGACGAACCCGGCCAGCACGGCACCCGCGGACAGGATCAGCAGCGGGATCGTCATCACGGCCGGCGACTCGTGCGGCTTGACATGGTGCCGGTCAAAGCGCTCCTCCCCATGGAAGGTGAGGAACACGACCCGGAACATGTAGAGCGAGGTGAAGAGCGCCGCAATCAGCCCGACAATCGCGATGATCGGCCGCCCGCCGACCCAGGCGCCGACGATGATCTCGTCCTTACTCCAGAACCCGGCGAAGGGCACGATACCGGCATTGGCCGCCGCGCCGATCAGGAAGGTCCAGTAGGTCACGGGCATGTACTTCTTCAGCCCGCCCATGTGGCGCATGTCCTGCTCGTCGTGCATGCCGTGGATCACGCTCCCGGCGCCGAGGAAGAGCAGGCCCTTGAAGAAGGCGTGCGTCATCAGGTGGAAGATCGCCGCGGCCCAGGCACCGACCCCCAGCGCAAAGGCCATGTAGCCGAGCTGGCTGACCGTCGAGTAGGCGATCACCTTCTTGATGTCGTACTGCGTCAGGCCGATCGTCGCGGCCACGAAGGCGGTCGCGGCACCGATGATCGCCACCACCAGCATCGCATCCGGCGAGGCAGCGAAGATCGCCCAGGAGCGGGCGACCATGAAGATACCGGCCGTCACCATCGTCGCGGCGTGGATGAGTGCCGACACCGGGGTCGGACCCTCCATGGCGTCCGGCAACCAGACGAAGAGCGGGATCTGCGCCGACTTCCCGATGGCGCCGGTGAAGAGAAGCAGCGCGATCAGGGTCACCGTGCCCTGGGGCAGGCTGGCCACCCCCTCAAACACGCCGGTGTACTCCAGCGTGCCCAGGTTGACGAAGATCAGCATGACGCCCAGGCCGAAGCCGAAGTCGCCGACCCGGTTGACGACGAACGCCTTCTTCGCCGCCTGCGCCGCCGAGCGCCGCCGGTACCAGAAGCCGATCAGCAGGAACGAGCAGAGGCCCACCGCCTCCCAGAAGACGAAGAGCAGGAGGTAGTTGTTGGCGAGGACCAGCATCAGCATCGAGAAGACGAAGAGCGGGAGGTAGGAGAAGAAGCGATAGAAGCCGGGGTCGCCGTGCATGTACCCGACGGAGTAGATGTGCACGAGCAGGCCGACGCCGGTGACGACCACCAGCATCACGGCGGTCAACTGGTCGACGGTCAGCGCGACCGGGATCTGGAAGTCGCCCGCCGGGATCCAGGTGTAGAGATGCTGGCTGATCGCCTCGCCGTCGCCCGCGACCTGGGCGAAAGCGGCGACGCTGAGCACGAATGCCGCCGCCACCCCGAGGATCGCGAGCCAGTGCGCCCGATCCCGGATGTACCAGCGGCCGAAGAGAAAGTTGATGACCGCGGCGGCGAGCGGCGCCAGTGGAATGAGAAACAACCAGTTGGCCATCGCGACGGCTACTCCCCTACCTGCGCCTTACTCCACCGGCCGTGCTCGCCGGCAGCCTCCTCAACGATGCGCAGTCGTGCCACACCAGACCCCCGCGCCCGTCTACTCCCGCAGCTCGCGGACTTTGTCGATGTCCACCGTGTCGAGGCGCCGCGACAGCGCCATGATGATGCCCAGGCCGACCACCGCCTCTGCCGCGGCGACCGCGATGATGAACAAGGCGAAGGTCTGGCCCACGAGCGAGTTCTGCTCCCAGGCGAACCCGATGAAGCTGACGTTCACGGCGTTGAACATCAGCTCGACGCACATGAAGATGACGAGCACGTTGCGGCGCGTCAGCACGCCCATCATCCCGATGATGAAGAGGGCCGCGCTGAGCACAAGGAAATGGTTGGCGGTCAACTCACTCATGACCGGCGCCGCTCCCCCCAAACCGGCTGATCGAGGAAATCATCACCAGACTTGGCCATGACCAACTCGCGCTCGCCCGTCTCCGGCTTGATCCGGTCGCCCGCCACCGGGGGCAGCGCCGGCAGCTCAACCCCGTTCGCGCCGTCGGCACCCCGCGGGTGGCCCAGCGAGATGGTCGCCGTGTCGCGGGCCACGCGGCGCACCCGCGGCGAGTCGGGCCGCGCCAGCACAAGCGCGCCGATGGTGGCCACCAGCAACAGGAGCGCGGTGGCCTGGATCGGCAAGACATAGCCAGAGTAGAGCACCTGACCCAGCGCCTGGACGTTCCCGCCGACCGCCTGGACCGCCTGCTCCGACCACGGGCCGGGCTGCCCAACGACAGTGCGGGTCAGAATCGCGGCCAGCACCTCGCCCAGCAAGACCAGGCCGAGGATGAGTGCCAGCACGCGCTGGATCGGTCGCCCGCCGTGGAACTCGGGCAGATCCTCCGGGTGGACGAGCATGATCACGAACAGGACGAGCACCAGGATGGCGCCTGTGTAGACGATGATCTGCGCCGCCGCCAGGAACTCGGCCCGCAGGATGACGTAGATCGCGGCGACGTTGACGAAGCTGACGACCAGCGACAGTGCGCTGTGGACCGGCTTGCGCGCCAGCACGACGCCGGCCGCTGCCAGCACGGCCACCGCCCCAAGAATGTCGAATACCAGGACCTCAGCAGACATGACGCGGATCGTCTCCTCGTCGCTTCACCACGCACTGCGGGCGACCCGAGCCCGCGCCCCTAGAGTAGACCTAACCCCCAAAGTCGAATCAACCCGGTCAGCGCGACGTTGATCACGGCCAGCGGCAGCAGGACTTTCCACGCCAGGCCCATCAGTTGATCGTACCGGAAACGGGGCAGCGTGGTGCGCAGCCAGATGTAGAACAGGAGGAACAGCGCGGCCTTGGCCGCCAGCCACCAGACGCCGTCCGCGATCGGTCCGTCGATCCCGCCGAGGAACAGCGTCGCCGCCATGAGCGACACGACGATCATGTTGATGTACTCGGCCAGGAAGAAGAAGGAGAAGCGGAAGCCCGAGTACTCGGTGTGGAAGCCGCCGATCAACTCGGACTCGGCTTCGGGCAAGTCAAACGGCGCGCGGTTGGTCTCGGCCACGGCCGCGATCAGGAAGAGCACGAAGCCCAGCGGCTGGCTCAGGATGTACCAGTTCGGGATCTGAATCGCGCCCCCGAACGGGGTCAGCGGCTGCTGCTGGGCGTTGAGGATCTCGACGAGGCTGAGCGAGCCCGACAGGATGAAGATCCCCACCAGCGACAGCCCGAGCACGAGCTCGTAGCTCACCACCTGCGCCGCCGAGCGCAGCGCCCCGAGCAGCGAGTAGCGGTTGCCGGAGGCGTAGCCGCCCAGGATGATGCCGTAGACGCCCATGCCGCCCAGCGCCAGCACATAAAGCACGGCGACGTTGATGTCCGCCACATAGAGATTCACATCGTGGCCGAAGACGGTGATCGTGCCGCCGAAGGGGATGACCGCGGCGGACAGGGGAGCCAACACGAAGGAGATCAACGGGGCGATCAGGAAGACCAGCCGGTCCGCGTTCTTGGGGACGATGTCCTCTTTGGCCAGGAGCTTCACCCCATCGGCGATGGGCTGGAGCAGGCCGAAGGGACCGGTGCGGTTCGGCCCGACCCGGTCCTGCATCGCGGCCATCACCTTGCGCTCGATGTACGTCATGTAGGCCATCAGGCCGAGCATGACGTTGAGCACGATGAACGCGAAGATGTAGCTGCTGATGAACGCAGACCAGTTCATGCGCGCCTCTGCCTCAAGCTCCCCGTTGCTCCCCTACACCCC
>NZ_JADGHZ010000165.1 GCF_019683595.1 Sphaerobacter sp.
CGCACCACCCGCCCCCGACACACGCCGCGGCGCGGGAGGGCGTCATGCAGTCTGACGGTCCTGAGCAGGAAATGCCGATCAGTCGGATCGGCAGCACACTTCTGCTGACCTCCCCCACGACCACCCCGTGCTACCGTGCGTACTCGCGAGCACGGATCCAGAGGGCGACGAGCCCCACTTCCGCCAGGCCCAGGAGGAAGTACAAGGCTTGGAGGTTGCGCATGATGCCAGGGATTGAGCCGACGATGAGCACCTCCGCGATGATCCAGCCCATCATGATGGCGCCCGCCAGCGCCGAAAGCTGGGGCGCGCGCTCGTGGCGCCGGAGGACGGCGATGAGCCCGGCGAGTTGGCTCCCACCCACGACGGCGCCCAGGATGAGGCCGGGGATCGTGTAGCTCGTGAACGGACTGCCCGAAAGCCATTCGGTTGGAAACTCGATCCCACCGCCGAGCAGCCCGATCGCCCCGGCTGCCGCGCTGACGGAACCGACGACCTGCAACGCGATGAGCCCGATACGCCCCCCTCGTGGCGACGTCACCTCGCACCTCCGATCGCGAGTCACCTGCGGCACACGCTCGGTACCCCGCACCCTCAGCGTGCGCGCTCCTCGCTCGCGAGGGCATCAGAGTCTGCCGCCAAGGCGCTACAGTCTCGTGCCAGGCTGCACGGTGTCCAGCCCCGGTCCTGAATGCGATTGGATAGTGCACGCTCGCCGATCGTGTGGTAGCGTGGCGCGCGTGCGACGACGAACGATCGTCTGGGAGGCATGGGGGCCTGCGCCCACGCTGCCTCCGAATCGCTGATGGGGAGGTATCAATGAGCGCGCCGACGACCGACTCGATGATGTACCAGACCATGCATCGCCAGCCGGACGACCTGCGGCGGCTGCTGGACACCGGCTGGGAGCCAGCGCAGAACGCCGCGGAGCGACTCGCCGGTGCACGCCGCGTCTTCCTGGTCGGCATCGGCACCAGCTACCATGCGGCCCAGATCGGAGCATGGCTGCTGGCGGCAGCCGGATCCGACGCCCGCGCCGTCCTCTCCTTCGACTTCGCACGATACCCGGAGCAGTTCGGTCTCGGGGCGGACGACGCCGTGATCGTGATGGCACACACGGGCGTGAAGCGCTTCTCGGCGGAGGCGCTGGAAACCGCGGTCGCGTCGGGAGCAACCGTCCTCTCGGTCGGGAGTCTGACCGCCGAGCACCCCGGATCGCAGCTCATCCTGCGCACCGTCGAGCGGGAGAAGTCGGCCGCCTACACCTCCTCGCACCTCTGCGCGATGACCGTGCTAGCGCAGGTCGCCACCTGCCTGGGCGAGAAGCGCGGCGTAAGCGCCACCGTGGACTTCCGCACCGCACTGCAGGCGCTGCCGGATCAGGTGGCCGAGGTGCTGGCGCGCGAGGACGAGGTGCTGCCGGTGGCCCGCGAGGCGGCGACCCGCCGGGTCTACGCGGCCGGGGCCGGGCCGAACGCGGTGAGCGCCACCGAGGCGGTCATCAAGGTGCGCGAGGCCGCATACGGCTGGATCGACGGGCTGCCGCTGGAGCAGTTCGCGCACGGGCCGATGGTGGCGGTCAATGCAGACGATTTGATCGTGCTCATCAACGTGCCCGGCGCGGCGCAGGAGCGCGTGCGCGAGGTGGCGGCAGTGCTGGCGGCCGTGGGCGCGCGCCTGTGGCTGGTCGGTGAGGGCGTGGACGCTGTGCCGGACGCCACCGTCTTCCAGCTCCCGGCGGTCCCGGAGATGATCTCGCCGCTGCTGACGGTCGTGCCGATGCAGATGCTCGCCTATCAGATGGCCGTCGTGAAGGGCGTCAACCCCGACACCTTCCGCCGCGACGATCCCACCTACGCCGCCGCCTTCGGGCTGATGAAGCTGTGACGGCGTCGGACGCGTCGGGAGCAGGGAGGAGCGGATGGGCACTGGACTGGGAGCGCGCCTGCCACCGCGCTGGGTGGTCGCGGTGTCGCTGGCGGTTGCTGCGTCGATCCTTGGCGACTCCCTGCTCTACGCCGTCCTGCCGGTTGTCTGGGATGACCTTGGTCTTGCGGTCGGGTTAGTCGGGGTTCTGCTCAGCGTCAACCGCTGGGTGCGCCTGGTGTCGAACTCCATCGCCGGGTGGGTCGTGACGCGCGCCGGCGTGCGCGGCCCGTTCGTGATCTCACTGTTCGTCGCCGCACTCACGACCGCGGCATACGCCTCCGGCCTCGGGTTCGTCGTCCTCCTCATCGCGCGCGCCGTGTGGGGCGTCTGCTGGTCCTTTCTGCGCCTCGGCGGATACCTGGCCGCACTGGAGGCCGCGCGCGACGGCAATCGCGGCTACTACCTGGGTTTTTTCAACGGCGTGGTGCGCTTCGGGAGCTTCGTCGCCGTGCTGACGGGCGGGCTCCTGACCGACCTGCTCGGCTTCGAGACGACGGTGCTCATCTTTACCGGGATCAGCCTGCTCGGCGCGGTCGCCGTCCTGCGCGAGCGGCCGCCCGCACCCCAGCGCCCCAGCCAGGTGGCGGCACGCATCACGAGCGGTCAACCGGCGGCCGGCCACGAGCCCATGCCCCGGATCGCCCGGCTGCGCTTCCGTGTCGCCTCGGTCGCGGTCTTCCTCCACGGGGTGGCCATCAGCGGGTTGGTGACCGCGACGCTCGGTCTCTGGTTGCGGCGGTCGTACGGCGAAACCACGCTGGTGCTCGGCATTGTCCTTGGCGTAGCCACCGTAACCGGGTTCTTGCTGTCCGCCCGATTCCTGGGAGACTTTCTCTGGGGGCCGATCGTCGGCCATCTGGCGGACCGCTGGGGGCCGGTCCGCGTCACGCTCCTGGCCGGGGCGATTGAGGTCGGGACGCTGGCGCTGCTGGCGCTGCCGGTGTCGCTGGCCTGGACTGCCACCACCGCGGTTGCCCTGTTTCTTGCCTCGACCGCGCTTCAGGTCTCGCTCGATGCGACCGTTGGCGGACTGGTCCCGGAGGGTCAGCGGGCCCGCCTGCTCGGGTGGTACAGCACCTGGCTCGACCTCGGCGCCGCGACCGGGCCGCTCCTGGGCTACGCGATCGAGGGCGGAGCGCAGCTCCAGTGGTTGTACCTCGCGGTGGCCGCGTCGCTCGCGGTGGTGGGTGTGGTGTACGTGGCCGTCTTCACGCGGGAAGGCAAGGGCGATCTGACCGAAGCCAGTCAGGCCCGGTGACCGACACGAAGCTTCTACCTGGGAATCCTAGACGCCGAGCGCGTCCTTGATCTTGCCGAAGAAACCGCGGCGATTGCCGTCCTCGAGGTCCGGGGTGGTTAGCGTATCCGCCAGCTTCTTCAGCAACTCCCGCTGCTCGGGCGTGATCTCGGTCGGGATCACCACCCGCACGGTGACGATCTGATCGCCGCGCGCACCGCCCCGGACGTCGGGCACCCCCTTGCCCCGCAGGCGGAATTGCTGCCCCGGTTGGGTTCCGGGTGGGATCTTGAGTTCCACCGGGCCGTCGACGGTCGGCACCTCGACCTCGGCCCCGAGCGCGGCCTGCGCCATGTTGAGCGGCAGGTCCAGATGGATCTGCTTCCCCTGCCGGACGAAGTAGGGGTGCGGCTGAACGCGGATGCGGACATACAGGTTGCCCGGCGTCCCGTTCGGCACGTGCTCGCCCTGGCCGGTCAGGCGCAGCGTCGAGTCGCTGTCGACCCCCGCCGGGATCGTGACCACAATGGTGCGCTTCTTGGACACCCGGCCCCGTCCACGGCAGGTGGGGCACGGATCGGAGATCACCCGCCCCTCGCCGCCGCAGTTGTCGCACGGCATCGCCGTGACGAACTGCCCGAGGATGGTGTGCTGCACACGGCGGACTTCGCCGCTGCCGCCGCACACCGGGCAGACGGGCGGCTGCTTGCCCCCGCGCATACGCGTGCCGCGGCAGTCGTCGCACAGTTCGAGGCGCGTGATCTCGACCTCTTTCTCGGTCCCGAAGATCGCCTCCTCGAAGGTCAACTCGACCGTGGTTTCGAGGTCGGCACCGCGCACGGGCCCGCGGCGCGTGCGCGCTCCGCCGCCGAAGAAGGTCTCGAAGATGTCGCTGAAGGGCGAGCCGCTGAAGCCGAAGGGGTCACCACCCATGTTGAACCCGCCGGAGACGCCCGCGTGGCCGAAGCGGTCGTAGGCGGCGCGGCGCTCCTCGTCCCCCAGGACCTCGTACGCTTCGTTGATCTCCTTGAAGCGCTCCTCCGCGCCTTCCTCACGGTTGACGTCGGGGTGGTACTTGCGGGCCAGCCGCCGGTAGGCACGCCGGATCTCCTCCGCCGACGCATCCCGGCTGACGCCCAACACCTCGTAGTAGTCGCGCTTTGCGGTCATGCTCTGCCTGTGCGGTTGAGGGCTGTCCCGGTGTCTTGGCTCGGTAACATACTCCTGCCCGGATTACGCCGGGCAGGAGCCATACGCTTCAGTATATCACCCCACCTGATGCCTTCAAGGGTGGTTAGCACTCGCCACTTTCGAGTGCTAAGCGACAGGATCGGCTCAACGCGCGCAGGGCCGTGGTATTCTTCGCGGAAACGGGCGCGGGGTGGCGCGCAGGGGTCTGACCGGCGGGAGGCAACGGTGGAAATCGGGGTCGAGCGGCGCATTCTCTCCTGGCAGGAGATCGCGGATCTGGTGCGGGTGCTGTCCGAAAAGCTTCCGACAGACTACGACGCGCTCCTGGCGATCACCCGTGGCGGCATGATCCCGGCCTGTCTCCTCTCCGAGCAGTTGGACATGCGGAACATCATGGTCGCCGCCGTGCAGTTCTACACCACCGTAGGTGAAACCCTCGACCAGCCGCGGTTCTTCCAGTTCCCCCACCCCGATCTCCTCAAGGGCCAGCGCATTCTGGTGGTCGACGACGTGTGGGACAGCGGCCGGACCGTCGTCGCGGTTCGCGACCGCATTCGCGCCGCGGGCGGGCACCCGGAGGTGGCCGTGCTCCACTTCAAGCCGGCCCGCTCGCACTTCCCGGGCGACGCCCCGGACTACTATGCCTCTGAAACCGACGAGTGGATCGTCTACCCCTGGGAGCCGGAGGAATAGGGCGCACGGCGACCCACGGCGAAGGCGGGGTTCATCCGGATCCGCCGGCGCTGAGCCACCCTGCCGCGTCCAGCCACGCGAGCACCTCGTCGAGCGAGGTGAGGATCGCGTCCGCCCGGTCGAGCCCGGGGAGGTCGGCCGTCATCGCGTTCGGCACCGCCAGGCACCGCATGCCCGCCGCCTTTGCCGAGGCGACGCCGTTGGGAGCGTCTTCCAGCGCCACGCATGCCGCGGGCGGGAGCCTCAACCCCGCGGCGGCCGACAGGTAGATGTCGGGCGCCGGCTTCCCGGCCGCAACCTGCTCGCCGGTCACCTCGACCGCGAACGCACCCTCCAACTCCAGTGCGGCCAGGGCGACGTCGACGTACCGCCGGTGGCCGGAGGTCGCCAGCGCCAACGGCACACCCCGCGCCCGCAGCGCCGTCACCAGCTCTCGCGCTCCCGGCATCGGGTGCAGCCGGCCCGGCAGCGCCGCGAAGAAGTGCGCGTCGCGCCGCGTCATGACCTCCTCGACCGTCAGGGGCAAGCCCAGGCGATCGCGCACCAGGCGCGCGCTGTCCATCAGGCGCAGCCCGAACATCTCAGCCAGCAGCGCGTCATCGAGGGTGTGGCCCAACTCGGCAAGGAAGGCTTCCCACGCCGCGATCTGCACCGGCTCACTGTCGACCAGCAGGCCGTCGAGGTCGAACACGACGGCTCGAACCTGTGCCCCGCTCATAGGCCGCGGTGGATCTGGAAGAGGCGTCCGGCGCGGAGCTGCGCCGCCCGGTAGAGGCTCGGCCCGGCCACGAGGATGTACGCCCGGCCGGCCAGGCCCTCAACGAGGGGTTCCGGGATCGCGGTCGCACCGAGGTGGACCCCGGCCAGCGCCCCGGTCATGGCACCGATCGTCGCCGTGTCACCGCCGGCGTTGACCGCGGTCAGGACCGCCGCGGCGAAATCGTCGGGGTGGACGGCGAAGGCGTACAGGGCCGCCGCGACCGATCCGGCGACCGAGCCGTCGGTACCGAGACGCCGCAGGTTGGTCAGATCCTGCTCCCGTTCGCCGCCGTTCCGTGCGAGGGCTTCAGCCAATCGCAACCGCTTGGCGACGTCGTCTTCGTCGATGAACGCGGCGACCTCGGGGATCAGCACGTCCGGCGGGATGTGTTCCGCCGCCAGGAGCCAGATGGCGTAGGCCATCGCCAGCGCGCCGTTGAGCGCTTCCGGGTGGCTGCGGGTGATCAGGCCGGCGCGCAGGACCTCGCGCGTGAAGACCTCGGCGTTCAACCGCCCGAGCGCGTGCATCAACGCCACCGGGGCGATCTGCGCCGCGATCGTCGCGTCCGGCGGGCCGTCGCCGACCACCCCCGCCTGGAACTGGTCGGTCTCTTCCATCCGCTCAATCGCGGCGAGCGTCAGGGGGTCCAGAAAGCGGCGGCTCTCGCCCCGCGCGAGGAGCATCAGGCGACGGCCAACCGCCTCAGGGTCGACGAAGCCCCCGGCGGAGACGAGCGCCTCGACATGGCAGAGCGCGACCTCGGTGGCGTCGGTGAACTCACCCGCGGGCACGGTCTCCGTGTCGCCCTCGATCCGCGGCAAGTAGCTGTCGATCCAACCGTACCGAGCGGCGATCTCGTCCTGACTCCAGCCTTCGACCGGCATCCCGAGGGCATCGCCGATCCCAAGGCCGAGGAGACAGCCGAGGAAACGGTCCTTCGTCGATACCCGCGCGGTGGATTGCTCCACGCTCATCCGATCGCCACCTCTCTCCCATGCGGGACGGACCCGCACGTACCCGACGCGATTAAAGCACGTCCGGCCAGCACGCCACAGCGCACCCGCGACATGGCGTGCTCCATGCGGGGATGCGTGGGGTGGTGACACGATGACAGCCGGCAGCCGGTGCGACTTGCACGGGTCTCAGTGATCCCGGATACTGCCGAGGGCGACCGACCCGGCGGCCCGCCGCCGGAGAGGGAAGGAAGACGCGCATGAATATTCTTAATGCACTGGAGCGTATACGAGAGTTGCTCGAGGCAAACCAGGCGCGGCCGGAAACCCTGCGCCTGATCGACACCATCGAGAAGACGGCGTCCCAGCCGGGCGCCGATCGCGCGCAGGTCCGCTCGCTGCTCGAACTCGTCCGTCGCCTCATGCGCACACCGGTCGCGAACAGCAACATCGGCGTGTACGACGACCTGGCACTGCTCGAAGAGCAACTTACCACCGCCGCGGGCGCCGCCCCCGGCCCGGCGGGGGGGGGGGGGAGGGGGGGCGGGGCCGGGGCCCCGCCCGCCCGGCAA
>NZ_JADGHZ010000166.1 GCF_019683595.1 Sphaerobacter sp.
GGATCATGTTGGTGAACTCCTCGGCCAGGTCGACGTTCGACATCTCCAGGTAGCCCGCCGCGACCTGCCCCCGGCCGCCGCCCGCCGGTGTCCCGATGACGGCCTGCCCCGAGTTCGGGGACGGCGACAGGAGATTCTGCCCCTCCTTGAGGAGACCGCCGGGGTTGGCGAAGGTTGCCAGCGCGATCTGGCCGAGCGCCTTGGTCGCGCCGTTGGAATAGATGCCGGTGATCACCCCGTCGACGCTGATCGCGAAGGAGGTGAGGGCACCGGCGGTCGAGCCATCGGCCACGCCGGCGGCGTCGCTGGGGGCAGCGAGTTGGGTCAGCCGGGTGAAGTCACCGCCACCGGCGATCACGGTATCGGCCGCGCCGTTGCCCCACTGGATGGTGAGGTCACCTCCACTGGTCACGTTGAGGACGTTGCCCTGGTTATCGAACTCGACTGAGCCGGTGGCGTTGGTCAGGGTCACGCCGGCTTCAGTGCTGCTGTAGGTCCATGACCAGGTGTTGGTTCCGGTCTTTTGGAAGGTCAGCGAGACCGAGTGCCGGAACCCGAGGGAGTCGATGACGGTGACGTCGGTCGTGTAGGTCGTGCCGTTCGCGGCGGACGCGTCGAGGTTCCCCGGCACGGCGATGGACGTGCTGTGCATGGCGTCCATCTCCTCGCCGATGGGGATGCGGATCGACGACAGCGGCTGGCTGGTGTCGATCACCCCGTTCGCGTCAGCCTGCCAGCCCATAACGAAGAGGCCGGTCGAGGGGTTGACGAGCCGGCCGTCGATCCCCAGGTCGAACGATCCGTCACGGGTGTAGTAGGTGCGCACACCATCGGCGACGACGAAGTAGCCCTCGCCCTGGATCGCCATGTGGCTCATCTTCCCGGTGGCCGTCGGGGTGCCGGGGGCGTAGTCGGTGTCGATACCTGCCGCCAGCACGCCCAGACCCACCTGGGCCGGGTTCCGGCCGCCGCGCCCCTGCACTGGATCCGGGACGCTGGCCCCTCGGAGCGTGTGGTTCATCACGTCCTCGAAGCGCACCCGGGAAGCCTTGAACCCAGGGGTGGCGATGTTCGCGATGTTGTTCCCGATGACGTCGAGCCAGGTCTGGTAGGCCTTGAGCCCGGAGACGGCTGACGCCATGGAACGGTTCAGCATGGCAACCTTCCCTCCTGTCCTCAACGCCCGCGCCACGCGGCGCGGGGACTAGGCCGCGCCGCCCCGTGCGGTCGCGGACGGATCGAGCCCGATGCTCACGACGTGCGCGAGAGCCACGGCGGTCCCACCCACATTCAGGATCGGCGTGCCGTCTTGGATGGTGACATCACTGACGACGCCCTTGATGACGCCCCCGCTCGACGGGTCGAGTGCGGTGACGTGCCGGCCGATCAGGCTGGCGGTCTGCGCCAGCAACGACATCTCCGCCAGGATGCTCAGCGTCTCGTTCATCTGCTGCATCTGCTCCAGCGTGTTGAGCTGGGCGAGCTGCGCGATGAACGCGGTGTCTTCCATCGGCCGCAGCGGATCCTGATTCCGAAGCTGGGCGGTCAGGAGCATCAGGAACTCCTGTTTGCCCAACCGATCGGCCGGGGAGAACGGGGCGCCTGATGCCGCGTTGGTGCCCTGGTTCGTCTGGTTCGTGACACCGGGTACACTCACCCGCCAACCTCCTCTTGCTCAGATCCTCACGTCGATGCCGCGTGCCACAACAGCCCGTTGACCGGCGATTGCGCGGGGCCGGTTTTCACCGTCGCGCTCCGGGGAACCGAGCTGGTAGAGGCGGAACGATTGCCGCCAGTCTGCCTCGGCCTGCGGATCGCCATGGCCGCGCCAGCCGTGCTCTCCGCCCTGGCCCACCAGCGTGCCAGCCGTACCGTCCGGCAACGAATCGGGCGCCGAGACTCGGATTCGCTGCACCTCGTGACCGGTTTCGACCAGACCCCGATGGAGCCAACCCAGGTCGCGCTCCAAAAGGTGGCGCGCTTCCGGCGTGTGCGCGATCAGCTCGATCCCGAGCCCGGCGTGACGGGATACGACGCGAATCTCGACCGGGCCGAGCCATTCCGGCTCAAGACGCACCCTGACGCTCGTCCGCCCGGCGTGCAGCATGTGCTCGACCCGCTCCAGCACCTGCGCGACCTGCGGTGCGGCGGGCGACGCAACGGGTTCCGCTGGAGCAGCCCGAACGTCTTGGGCTGGCGGCGCAGCGGAGTTGGACAGCGCTGCTCGTAGCTCGGTGCCTGCCGGCATGTCGGCCTCGATCGATGCCAGTCGCAGCGGTGTGTCGTCGCGCTCCTGGGCAGGGGCGGTCGTGCCGGTCATGGACGTGGCGTGTCCCGCCGTGGCGTCCACGGGGGCGACCTCCGGGCGGTCACCGGCGGATGCGGAGCCCGTCGTGGCTGGGCTGGGCGTTGTCACCGGCTCTGGTGCGCTCCTTGCCCACTCGGGCTCGGTCGGCCGGTCGCTCACCGGTGCTGCCGGGGCTGGCGCTCGCGCCGGATCGGCGGCTTCCGCCGGGAGCGCGTCGCTCGTCACCGCCTGTGGAGGCAGGGCGGGCGGCGCGGCCGCTGGATCGCTCGTCGCGGTCGGGTGATCTCCGGCGGGCGGCGCGGCCGCTACATTGCTGGTCGCGATCGCCGTGCTTCCGGTGGGCTGCGGTGCGTCCGGAGGCAGCGGCACGGCGTCGGGAAGCGTGCTGGATGGCGCCGCGTTGGCCGGAGCGGGTCCGGTGTCGCCAGCCGGGTGTGCTGCTACCTCGTGCGTCGGCGCCTCGCGTGGGGCGATCGGCTCGGAGCCTTCGGGCTGGGGCGCTGTGGGCGCGGCGACGACCTGACGATCCGGTTCATTGCTCACGTGCGGTCCCGGACGATCAGCGCTCAGTGGCGATGCGGCATCGGAGTTGACGGGCTGCGGCGGGGGCGGCGCCGTCGGTTCGGCGGTGGGCTCGATCTCACCGACGGGCGCGTCCAACCGGTTCGCCCATGCTGTCGCTGATGTGGCCTCGCTCTGCGCGGTGGGGCCGCTCTCGGCCGGCGCGAATGCGGTCACCGGGGCTTCTACCGTCGCCGCGGGACCGGCAGGGGCGACGGAGACATCCTCGCTCAGGCGCATCGCCGTTCCCGGCTCAGCGAGGGTGACGCGCGCAGGCTCCCCGAGATTCGTCGCCTCCGCTGTCCACGCGGCCTGCGGCATCTGTTCGACGACGTGCTCCGGCTGGCGTTCCGTGCAATCGGGCACGGTGCGTGCCGGGCCGGTGGCCGGCACGGCGGCCGGTTGTGGTGCCGCCACGGCCATGACGGGCTCAGCCGGCTCGTCCTTCGTGCTCGCGGCGGTGGGGAGCGAGTGCGCGGGCGCCGCCGGCGGCGTGGCGGTCGGCATGGCCGCGGCGAGGAGAGCCAGCAGGGCCTGGATCCGCTCGTTGTCCGTAACCGAGACGCCCGCAGGCTCGTCGTCGCCAGCCGGTGCGTCCTGGTCTGCCGGGTGCAGGTCGCCCGGACCGGGTGGCGCGTCGAAGGTGGCCGGGTCGGGCTCGACTGCCCCGACCAACGGGCTGATCCCTGTTTCGCGCGGCTCGCCGTCAGGGACCGGCGTGTCGGGGCCGGCCTGTTCCTGCTGGGTCTGGCTGATGAGGGCCAGGAGCACGGCCGCCAGGTCGCTCGGTGAGCCGGGTTCTCCCTGAACCGCGGCAGATGCGGAGCCGTCGCGCTCTGCCGGGGAGGCGGATGATCCTGTCGCCAGATCGGCAAGCCACGCGTCGCCCTGCCCGGCGAGCAGGTTTTCGAGCAGCGTGGTGAAGTCGGCCAACGCCGGCCGGGCTGGACCGGTGATCCGGGGTGCCGCCATCCCCATCAGGAGCGAGTCGATGGTGCTCACCATGCCGTCGTGCTTCCCCTCCACGGCCGCCTCGCCTGCCGCGGCCTTCGGCTCCGCCGCATTACTGCCGCCCGTCGCTGGCGATCGTGCGCATGATGGCCAGCTTGCGTGCCAGCGCCTCGCTCACGGCGCTGTAACGCATCGTCGTCTCGGCCAGGATGCCCATCTGCTGCTCGATGTCGACGTTGTTGCCGTCGTTGCGCATCGTCGTGCCCCGCATCTCGACGATGCGGGCAGGACTCGCATCGTCCGCCGTATCCACGGGCAGGTGTGCCGCGTGCGTGCGCACAAGGTTCAGGTTGCCGCCCGGCTCGTTGTGCAGCCGCTGGCGAAGCGTCTCCTCAAACGTCACCCGGGACGCCTTGAAACGCGGTGTATCGGCGTTGGCGACGTTGTTGGCGGTCACCCGCTGGCGAAGCGCGAGGCCATCAAGGGCCTGCGCCATGATGCGGGTCGGGTCGATCCCGTTCGATGCCATCGCCGGACCTCCTCAGTTCTCACCGGTCCACATCCGGTACGCGGCCAGCACGTTGGCGATGTAGGCCTGGGTCTCCTCGTAGGGTGGGATCCCGCCGTAGCGCAGGACCGCGTTCGGACCGGCGTTGTACGCTGCCAGGGCGAGTTCCGCGTTGCCCTGGAACTGGTCGAGCAACTGCCGCAGGAAGCGGGTGCCGCCGTCGATGTTCTGCGCCGGGTCGAAGGCGTCCTCGACGCCGAGCGCCGCTGCGGTGCCGTCCATGAGCTGCATCAGCCCTTTGGCACCGGCCGGGGATACGGCCGTCGGGTCGAAGCCGGACTCGGCCTGGATCACCGCGGCGATCAGGGCGGGATCCACGCCGTAGCGGGCCGCGGCCTCGTTGATCAACCCGTCATATCCCCCGCCGCCGATGGCCCCGCCGACGGCGATCGGTGCAGCGTCCGGCGCGAGGAACGGCCAGGGGTCGATCGCCTCGCCATTGCGCCGGATTTCGTAGTGGACGTGCGGCCCGGTCGAGGCCCCGGTGCTGCCCGCGAGGGCGATGACGTCACCCTTGCGCACGGTCTGTCCGGGCTGGACCATCAGCTCGGCGTTGTGGGCGTAGAGGGTGACGGTGCCATCCGCGTGTTGGATCTCGACCCGGTTCCCGTAGCTGTCGGTGTTGCCGGCGAAGATGACCACGCCGTCGGCCGTGGCGCGCACTGGCATGCCCTCAGGGACGGCGATGTCGATGCCGGTGTGATGCGTTTCACCCGGCAACAACTGCCGCGGACCGAAGTGGGACGTGACCTCGCCATCCACCGGCCAGGAGCCGCGGAGCTGGGCGTCGACGCTGGCGATACCGCGGGCCGCCAGCGCATCGGCGAAGCTCCCGGTCCGTGCGGTGCTCCCGTCGAGCCGCGGCGAACGAATCGCGAACCGCCCCGGTTGGGCCGCGATCACCTCCGGTGGGATGACGAGCCGCTCAACGGCCATAGCCCGCTCCGTTCGACATGGCCCGCGCGTAGCGCAGCGTGGCGATCTCGTCGAGCGCCTGGCGCGCCGCTGCCTCGTCACGCTCGCGCTGCTCGCGCAGGGTCCGCTCCTTGAGGCGCTCCAACACGCGCTCGTCGATGCGCCGGTCGATCAGTTCCGCCCGCGCGGCCGACTCCTGCACCAGCGCCTCCGCGCGCTCCCGGCGCCGTGCGCTGGCTTCGGACCGCAGGCGTGCGTCGTAGGCCTCGGCAGCGGCCAGCGTGGTCAAGTCAAGCTCCCCGCTCGCGGCGCGTTCCTCCAGGTACGCACTCGTCGCGGTCCGCGCTCCCTGGATCTGCTGCAGGGCCGCCTCGACCTTCAGGCGCTTCTGGATGGTGAGCGCCAGTTGCTGCTCGGCGGCTTCGGTCAGCCGCCGCCGGTGCTCGAGCACGCGCTCCAGCCGGAAGCCCTTCCGTTGTCCACTACCGGGTGTCACAGCGATCCCCTCCGTGCCGTGTCACCTGTTGAGCGTCACTCCCCCAGTACTGCCGCGAGCCGGTCGAGCGTCTCGTCCATGCGGGCCGGCTCGTCCGGCGCCTGGCGCAGGAACTCGCGAATGCGCGGCATGCGGTCGATCGCGCGGTCGACGACCGGGTTCGAACCGGCGGCGTAGGCGCCGATCTCGATCAAGTCGCGTGCGCCCTCGTAGGCGGCCATGAGCTCCCGCATCTCCGCGGCGAGGCGGCGATGGCGCTCGTCGACGATCGCGTTCATCAACCGGCTCACGCTCCCGAGCACCTCGATCGCCGGGAAGTGGCCGCTGTCCGCCAGCTTGCGCGAGAGGTAGATGTGGCCGTCCAGGATGCCGCGCACGGCGTCCGTGACCGGTTCCGTCAGGTCGTCTCCTTCGACGAGGACGGTGTAGAAGGCGGTGATGCTGCCCCGCTCCGCGTTTCCTGCGCGCTCCAGCAGGCGCGGCAGCAGCGCGAAGACCGAGGGGGTGTAGCCGCGCGTGGTCGGCGGCTCGCCCACGGCAAGGCCGATCTCCCGCTGGGCCATCGCGAGGCGGGTCACCGAGTCCATCAGCAGGGCGACGTTCAGGCCGCGATCGCGGAAGTATTCGGCGATCATGGTCGCGGTCCAGGCGGCCTTCAGGCGCAACAGGGCCGGCTGGTCGGAGGTGGAAACCACCACGACCGAGCGCGCCAGACCCTCCGGCCCGAGGTCGCGCTCGATGAACTCCTGCACCTCGCGTCCCCGCTCGCCGATCAGGGCGACCACGCGCACGTCGCAGTCGGCGTTGCGGCAGATCATGCCCAGCAGTGTGCTCTTGCCGACGCCCGACCCGGCGAAGATGCCGAGGCGCTGCCCGCGACCGCAGGTGATCAGGGCGTCGATCGCGCGGATGCCGGTCGGGAGCGGATCCTCGATTGGCATGCGGCTCAACGGGTCGGGCGGGCTGCTGCTGAGGCGCGTCTCGTCGCGGCACAGGAGCGGCCCCTGCCCGTCGATCGGACGCCCCAGCCCGTCAATGACCCGTCCGAGCAGTTCCGGCCCGACTTGCACGCTGTACGAGGTACGGCGCGCCACGACGCGGCTGCCGGAGCGCACGCCCCGCAGCTCGGCGAGCGGGACCAGCACCAGGCGGTCGTCGCGGAAGCCGACGACCTCGGCGGTGATGCGTCCCTCCTCGGAGCGCGACGGGTAGATGTGGCAGATGTCGCCGATCTCCAGTTCGAGCCCCTGCGCCTCGATCGTCAGGCCGATGCCCTGGACGACCCGGCCCTCGCGGCGGATCGGCGAGATCGTGGCGAGGCGGCGCAGCATGTCGCCGGTGATGTCGGCGGTGGCGTTAGACATCCTCAATCACCTCCGCCAGCGCCGCGCGAACCTCGGCGAGCTGGGTCTCGATGCGCGCGTCCAGGAAGCCGGTGCGGGTGCCGATCACGCAGCCGCCCTTCCC
>NZ_JADGHZ010000167.1 GCF_019683595.1 Sphaerobacter sp.
TCGGTGATTTCGTGCGCCCGCTCCGCGAGGAGGGTGTGGATCTGGTTATCGGCAACCGGTTCGCCGGGGAGATGGAGCGCGGTGCAATGCCGTTCCTGAACCGGTATATCGGCAATCCGATTTTGTCTGGGATGACTCGCCTCCTTTTCGGCGTGCCGTTGACCGACATCCATTGTGGCATGCGCGCCATTCGTCGCGAGCGTGTTCGGGCACTCAACCTGGTAATGCCCGGGATGGAGTTCGCCACGGAGATGATCGTGAAGGCACTTGACCTCGGAATGCGGGTCAAGGAGGTCCCGATCCCGTACCGGCCACGCATCGGACCATCCAAGCTGAATCCGTTGCGAGACGCCTGGCGACACACCGAGTACATGCTCGTGTTCTCGCCGGCTCTGCTGTTCCTCGTTCCCGGTGTGCTACTCCTGGCGGCCGGACTGACGGTCCAGCTCCTCCTGCTTTCGGGGCCGAAGCCGCTGTTCTTCCGCACCTGGGATGTCCACACGAACCTCGCGGGCTTGGCGATGTCGCTATGCGGCAGTACGCTGCTTGCCCTCGGCGTGGTGTGCTCGACCTACGCCGACTCGATCGGGATGCATTTCCGCCACAGCGCGGTCGCGCGCGTGGCCGTTCGATTGGGTGACGTTCCGCTACGTGGTGTCGGGGTCGTGTTCCTCCTGCTGGGCGCCGGGCTTTGGCTTCGAATCATCGGGATTTGGGTGCTGACCGACTTCGGGACGCTTGCTGCAGTGGCCGATCTCTCTGCTGCCACGTCGCTGCTGGCGGCTGGGCTCGAGTTGTTGGTCGCCGCATTCCTCACGCGAATCGTGCGAATGGGGCGGATGACTTGATGGTGGCCCACCTTGGGTCCGTAGGCGCGATCGATGATCGTCCGTGACCTGCGTTCCGCGGTCGCCGCGCCCGACGCCAAAGAACAGGAGCCGGGCGCGCTGCGCCGGCCGGGCCGTGGGCTCCTGCTCCTCGTGGCGCTGGCGGTGGAACTGTCCGCGGCGTCAATCGTGGTCGGCTCGATCGCAGCCAGCCGTGGCAGCGGTGACCTCCGCCGTGTCGGGATCTTCTATCGGCTCCTGGCCCTCGATGCGCCTGCGGCCGTGCTGGCGATTGCGATACTCCTCGCGGGCCTCGCTGCGGCGTATTTCGTTCCCGACCAGCCGATTGACCGGGTGCTTGCATGGATCTCCGATCACCCGATCGCGATCGTTGCCCCGACGTTCGCTCTGCTGGCGGCCGGCGCGGTCCTGGGGTATCACGCCTATCCGCTTTCGGCGGACGAATACGCTCCGCTGTTCCAGGCGCAGGCGTTCGCCGCCGGCCGCCTGACTGGCCAGTTCCCGCCCGGGTGGCTGGATTGGCTACTGCCCAGGCCATTCAACGGCGCCTTCTTCGCCGCCTCCGACCGCACGGGCCAGATAATCTCCACCTACTGGCCCGGGTTTGCTCTGCTGCTAACGCCGTTCGTTTGGTGTGGCGCACCCTGGTTGCTGAACCCGGCGATCGGAGCCGCCACGCTTCTCGCGATCTGGAAGCTGACGGGCAACCTTGCACCAGGGGCGCCAACCGCGCGGGGCTGGGCGCTGCTGCTGACGGTTGCCTCGCCCGCGTTCGTCGTGACGAGCATCTCCTACTACTCGATGGCGGCGCACCTACTCGCGAGCACGCTCTTCGCGCTCCTGCTACTTGAGCCTACTCGGTGGCGCTTGATCCTGGCTGGCTTGGTCGGATCGGTTGCGCTGGTGCTCCACAATCCGCTACCGCACCTCCTCTTTGCGCTGCCCTGGATCGCGTGGCTGGCGTCTTCGCGTGAGACGCGGCGCCGGCTTCCACTCCTAATTCTCGCGTATCTGCCACTGGTGCTTGTGCTGGGGATCGGTTGGGTGCTTCTCCGGTTTCACGTGCAGGCTGGAGCCGCGGCCGGACCGGCGGTCGGCGGCCTAGAGGGTGGCTTGCAGCGGCTGGCTGGGGTCGCCGCCGCGGGGTTCACGGCCCCGAATCTCGCGATCGCCCTCAACCGTGTCGTGCATTTGCTCAAGGTCGCGGTCTGGGCCGTGCCGGGGCTCGTTCTTCTCGTGCCGGTGGGATTCTGGCAGCTTCGGGGTAGGGCTGGCGCACGTCTACTCCTTGCATCGGCGGTGTTGACGGTCATCGGGTACCTCTTCGTTCCCTTCGACCAGGGTCACGGCTGGGGTAGTCGGTACTTCCACTCTGCGTGGCTCGTGTTGCCGGTCTTCGGCGCGGCCGCCCTTGCGTCCGCCGGGACCGGACGCCCGGCGTGGGTCCGCGCGTTCGCCTGTTTCACGCTGCTGAGCCTGTCGTTCGCCAACGCTCTCCGCTTTCGGCAGGTCGATGGATTCATCCGGGAACACCTCGCCCAGGCACCGCTCCCAACCGTCTCGGATGCTCGCGCCGTCACGTTCATCGATATCCGCTCGGGTTACTACACGCTCGACCTCGTGAAGAATGATGCCTTTGCCCGCGGAGCTCAGCTGATCCTGGTTAGCCACGGACGGGAGCAGGACGCGCAGTTCGTGCGGGAGCACTTTCCGGAGCTGGAGCTTCGCCGGACGCTAGGGAAGAGCAGTCTCTGGATGGCTCGTTGAGGTGTGGTAGCGGAGGCTGGGAGGAAGAGCTCGGGCGGAGGGGCCGTCCCGACGAAAACGCGACAGGCACCTGAGTCGTCACTCTGCAGAGAAGCCGAACCGCTTTTGTCGAAACCCCATCGGCAGCTCCGCATCGGCATGGTGACGCATTACATGCCGCCACATCCCGGCGGGATCGAGGGCGTCGCCGACTCCCTATTTCGGGAGTACCGCCGGCTCGGCCACGACGTCCGCTGGATCGCGAGCCGTGAGCCCTCGGATGCTCCTGCGTCGGAGCCGGATGGGCGGATCCGCGTGCCCACCTGCAACCTGGCGGAGCGCCATCTCGGCTTCCCCTGGCCGATCTGGGGTTGGACCGGAGTTCGGCAGATCCGCGAGCTGGTGGCGTGGGCAGACGTGATGCACGTTCATGACTGCCTCTACCTGGGGAGCGCCGTCGCGGTCGCGATCGGTCGGTGGACCGGCAAACCTGTCCTGTTGACGCAGCACATTGGAGACGGCGGTAGTCGGAACCCGATCGTGCGGCTGCTCCATTGGACCGCGAATCGTGTCGTTGGTAGGATGGTCCTTCGCGCCGCAGCGGAAGTTGTTGCGGCCACCCCGTCCGGCGCCGCATTAATCGAAGCGGTGGCAGGGCGATCGCCGATACGGATTGCGAATGGCGTTGCCGAGCGGTTCTCAGTACCCACAGCCGAACAGCGCCTCCTAGCACGTCGCCATTTTCAGTTGCCGGACGCGGTGCCGGTGGTGTTATTTGTCGGGAGAATGATCGCCCAGAAGCGTGTCGACCTGGTGCTAGCGGCAAGTAGGAGGCTGTCGTCTGCGGTGTTCCTCCTCGTGGGTGACGGGCCCGAGAGGCCGGGATCTGCTAGGCCGCCGAACGTGATTCACGTGCCGCGGTTGGATCCCGTCGAGATGCCCACCGCATACTGGGCGGCGGACGTCCTGGTGCTCCCTTCTCGAGGGGAGGGCCTCCCGCTGGTGGTGCAGGAGGCAATGGCTTCTGGGGTTCCGGTCGTGGTCTGCGGGGCAGAACGGTACGCATCCGAACTCGGCGGCTGTACCGCCGTGCAGTTGATCGATCCTACAGTAGATTCCGTCGTGTCCGGTGTCCGTATGGCCCTCGAACGGCGACAGACCGTCGGCCGAGTCGCCGCCGACTTCGCCGCGAAGCACTGGAGCTTGACCGCCGCAGCCAAGGAGTATCTTGCTTTGCTCGGCGCTCCCGGTGGATCTAGGCGGTAATAGTCGACGTCTGGCGCGAGGAGATTGGCTCATGGGCGACTGCAGTACGCCGTGATCCGGATATGAATTCATTTGTCCGGCTATCACGCTACCGTGTGGCTGCGTGGGCGGAGAGCGTTTTCAAAACGCTCAAGCACGAGAAGGTGCTGCTCAACGACTACCGCACCCCGGACGACGTGGTGCGCCGCCTGCCGCACTTCCTCGAGGAGGTCTACAACCGGCGGCGACTGCATTCCGCGCTCGGGTATCTGCCCCCGAGCGAGTTCGAGGCCCTACACCGGCCCTCGGCCGCCCAGGTCAATTCCGCGGCCCCGACCTGTCCAACGGATGGGGTTCACTCCGCAGAATTGTCAGATTTTCGCCCGCCGTTGACAGGCACGAACCGCGCGGACATCAGCGTGAGGGATCTGTGGATCAGCCCGAGCAAGTAATTTGGCAGGCGTCGGCGTTGCACTCCGGTGCGTTCACCTGCCGTTGGGCATCAAGCCAGATCGTGGGTCCGGCCGGCTGCGGCTGTTCCGCGGGGAAATCTGAGGAGGTTCACGCAGCGGTTCCGCTTGGGCTCCGCATGACAATGCCTGTCAGCAGCACCGACCGTTAAGGGCCGCGCACGGTCGGCGACACCAGGAGGCCCGCCGTGGGGTTATCACACGCTGGCATTTGGGTAGCCAGAACGTGTGTCGTAGATGGCCCGGAGATCGGAAGGATGGAGCACAGCTTCGCAGCCCGGTACGAAGACTTGGACCGGTGGCACTGGTGGTTTCGCGCCCGGCGCAGACTGTTCTCGGCCGTACTTGAGCGGGAGCTCGGCATGCCGACGCGGTCGCGGACGCTTGCCAGCATCGGTTGTGGTCCCCGCCTCGGCCTCGGTTGGCTGCGACCGTTCGCGGGCTATCGCGGGCTCGTGATAGGTGTCGATGCCGATATGTCCGGGAGTGTCCGCCAGGCGCCCGCGCGGCGCCGGGACGACCCGGCTCTCGTGGTCGGGCGCGCGGAGCAGATCCCACTTCTGTCAGAATCGTGTGACGCCGTACTCCTACTTGATGTCTTGGAGCACGTCGAAGACGACCAGCTCCTTCTCGAGGAAGCGCATCGGTTGCTCAAGCCGGGTGGCGTTCTCGTCGCCTCGGTCCCTGCCTTACCCAGTCTTTGGGGTCGCCAGGATGTAGCCGCACACCACTTTCGTCGGTATACGCGCCGAAGCCTTGCCGCGCTGTTCCGCTCGGCCGGAGTTGCCTCCCCGTGGGTATCCTACTTCAATACCCTTCTGTTTCCACCGATCGCGGCGGTGCGCTGGGGCCGCCGGCTTTTGGGTAGGTCACTATCCGGAACGGACGTCGATGGGGCTAGGCCGGGATTCGTCAATGATGTTCTCCGTCGCATCTTTGAGGCGGAGCGCTTCTGGATTGGGTCCCACTGGATCCCGATCGGTGTCAGCCTACTGGCGTTGGCGCGCAAGCCCGTAGTTCCCGAGCGGACGCCGACACACGAACCTCGTCGAGGGGTCAGCGCCCACCCATTGGTCGCCGACAGCGCGCCCCGACGTGCGGGAGGCTGATGTTGGGCGAGACCTTCCAAGCCGGTCGCGCTGCGGGAGTCGATCGGCCGGCTGCGGTCCGGAGATCGCTGTCCGGCGCTATCACCTACGCTACCCTCATCGCTTGCGCAGTTGCTGGAGCTACCTCGGTGGTGTACTGTGACCTCGCTTGGCAGTCTTTTCTGGGGCGGCAACTTCTCGCGGGCCGCTCGCTCTACAGCGACATTGCGGTCGGCGAGATGCATCCGCCCCTCTACACCTGGCTCGCGGCCGGCTTCGCGGCGGCCGGCCGTGCCCTCGGCGTATCGACCTCCCGGCTCTTCCTAGTATGGACTGCCGTCGCGACGTGCGCGGCCGTAGTTGTTGCGTGGCGGCTATTCGGCGGCGGGTTGCTAGTGGCCGTTGCGTTTGCTTTCGCAGGGGTGGCCGCGCATGGCTACTACTTCGCCGGCGGGGAGCAGCTGGCCGTCGCCTTCGCGCTGCCATATGTTGCGATGACGGCTCGCCTCGCTAACGACGAGAACGATATCGGTCGTAAACAGCGTCTCGCTATCTCAGCGCTAGCAGCTTTCGGCTTGGCGATGAAGCCGCAGTTCGTACTGCTGTGGCTCGGCGCCGAGTTGTATCTCGCATCGCAAAGAGGGTGGAGTACGCTGTTCCGCGCTGAGTGCCTCCTAATGCCGGTCATCTGGGCCGCCTACTTCATCCTGACGTATCGTCTGACGCCGCATTACTTTGACGCGCTCATCTGGGCCGTTCCGCTATATCAGGAGTTCGGGCGCGCACCGCTCGACCGGATCGTTACAAGCTGGAGAACGGCGCTCGCCGGCAGCGCTCTGCTCATGTTTCTTCTTCGAAAGCCGGAGGGAGCACGGCATCACCTCGTTGTGCTACTATTGGTCGGTACGGCAGCAATGTGGGTCGCTACGGTATCCCAATTGAAAGGCTGGCCAACCCACTGGCTCCCAGTCGAAGCTCTAAGCGGAGCCGCGCTGATTCTGTGTCTCCCGCGCCGCTACGAGGCGTTCGGAGCGCCGTTCATCGCGCTGTTCGCCCTCATATGGATGAACCTCGGTCTCGCGGCGCAAAACGCGGCCACCTCCCGCGATCCAAGCAACTTCCCGGCGACGGTGGAGATTGTGCACCGTTGGGCGCCTAATGGCCCAGTGCTCGCGTTGAGCGGCGAGCTCGCGATCGGTTTCCCGCTCATCAACGTCACCGGCGCGGAATGGACGAGCCCGTTCGCATGCTTCTGGATGTTGCCCGGGTTGCATCCATTTTACCGCGCCAACCCAAGCGGCTTTCACTACCACAGCCCGACCGACTGGTCGCCGGCGGAGCGTCTAGTTTACGATAACCTGTGGCGTGGGATAACAGAGAGGCCACCACGGATCATATTTCTCGAACGAGACCGGCCTAATGGATTCAGTTACCGCGCGTTCTTTGAGGCCGATCCGCGTATCCGACATCTCCTGACCTCGTTCGTGGTTGTTGATCGGGTTGGAAGCTTCCACGTGCTGATTCCGGCCCGCCAACAGCCGTCGTAATGCCCGAGCGTGCAACCCGCGAAACGGCTTCCCATTTCCCGCCTCCCACGAAATGGCGCGAACCCCAATGGCCCCGTGGCGCTTCATGGCAATAGATGCTCCCGCGAGTGAGGACGGACGTCTGCGCGTGGCCTCACTCAACGTTGCTGCGGAGCGGCTGGGCGTTCCCTGGCCCGTCTGGAGCCGGTCGGGGCTCAGGATCCTCACCGAGCTGATCACCCTGAATCGCCCCGGGTTTGCCGGAGGCTCCAACTCTTGAGAGATTGGGGTCATGAGACAGGCAAAGAA
>NZ_JADGHZ010000168.1 GCF_019683595.1 Sphaerobacter sp.
TCCCCGCCCCAGACGTCAGGCCGCCTCAACCGGCGCGGTCCCCGCTCGCGCCCACTCCGACGCGCCCTCCCCCCGCACACCCGGCGGCACCACCAGCACCGGCACCGTGCGGCTGCGGAGCACCTCGTCCGTCACGCTGCCGAATGCCCAGCGTTGCAGTCCACCCCGCCCATGCGTGGACATCACGATCAGATCCGCACCAGTCGTCTGTGCCGCGCGGATGATCTCCTCAGCCGGGCGGCCGACGCGGACCTCCCAGACGATGTGTGTGTCGGGCGTGCGATGCTCCTCCACGATTGCATCGAGGTAGGCACGCGCCTCATCCCGCACCTGCTCGGTCCACTCCGCGAGCAGGTCATCGTTGACGGGGATGACGGTTCCGCTCAGCCCGGCATAGGGTGCCAGCGAGTAGACCTCCGCGACCCGCACCAGCCCGAGGGTCGCGCCGGTCGCGCGGGCGATTGCCATGCCCAGCGGCAGCGCCGCCTCGGCCAGGGGCGACCCGTCAAGCGGCACCAGCACGTGCCGCATCCGGTCCCCACTGATGAGGGGGGCGCGTACGATCAAGACCGGGACGCTGGCGCGGCGGATGACCTGGTCGCTGACACTTCCGAAGAGGAGCCTGCTCACCCCACCGCGGCCGTGGGACGACATGACGATCATCGTCCTCGGCTGTTCGCGCGCCAGCGACAGCAGGGTTTCAGCAACGGGACCGAAGAGGACGCGGGTGGCGACCGGCACCGTGTCGACGTCGGCGATATGCTGGGCGACGACGGCGAGATAGCGTTCGGCCTCTTCCCGGTCCGGCTCGGCGATCCCAGGGACGGGAGGTGACTCCACGACATGCGCCAGCAGCAGGCTGCTCTGCAACGCGTGGGCCAGGTAGCGTGCCATCTCCAGGGCCTGCTCGGCGAGGGGGGAGCCGTCCAGCGGTACAATGATTCTGTCCATCGTCGTCACACTCTTTCTGTGGGCACCCCGCATTCGGCGGTGCGTAGAGTGCTTCTGATCAGAGCCTAGCAACCGGGCCGTGACAGCGCCGGTTCTGAGGAAACCCGCGACGTTACAAAGCCGTATCAATTTTCTGCGCCCAGAAGGTGGAATAAGGGTGTGCCGGGTATGCTTCGGATTGAAGCAGACTGCCGGTGGCGCTCTCCGCCGGACAAGGAGTCAGGTATGCGGAAGGATCTCGTTCTCGTAGCGGACGACGATGCGCCCATCTTGCGGTTGGTGCGCACCAAGCTCCAGGCGGATGGCTACAGCGTCGTCACCGCGATGAACGGCCGCGAGGCGGTGGAGATATTCGAGCGCGAGCGGCCCGACATCGTGATTTTGGACCTGATGATGCCGGTCATGGACGGCTTCGAGGCCATGCAGCGCATCAGGCAGATGGCCAACACGCCGGTGATCATGCTCACCGCGCGCTCCGGCCAGGCCGACAAGATCCGCGGGTTGGATCTCGGCGCCGACGACTACGTGACCAAGCCGTTCAACCCGGACGAGCTGTCGGCCCGGGTCGCCGCCGTCCTCCGCCGGGCCAAGGGTACGGTCGCCCCGGCGACGCAGGTGCTCAAGTACGACCGCGTCACCATCGATCTGAACAACCGGCAGGTGACGGTGGACGGCAAAGAGGTTCGCCTGAGCCGGACTGAGTGGGAACTCCTGTACCAGCTCGCGAGCAACGCGGGACGCGTCATGCTCCACAGCGAGTTGCTCTCGCGCATCTGGGGTCCGGAGTTCCGCGACGAAACCTATTACCTACGCACGTGGGTCAGCCGGCTCCGCGCCAAGCTCGAAGACGACCGCGAAAACCCGCGATTGATCACGACATTCCCCGGCATGGGCTACCGGCTGGAGTCCCCGAGCGAGGAAGGCTAGATGCCACGGCTCACCGTCCAGCCCCTCCTGGCCGCGCTCGAGACCGCCCTGGGCGTGCCCGCCCGCACGCTCGCGTCCGCCGGCGCGGAAATTCGGCGCGCTGCGCTGTACGCGCTCGGCGCCCAGCAGGAGGCGGACGGCGTTGCCGCGTTCGCGGTGGAGGGAAGGCGCTACCTGGCGACGCGTTACGGCCGCGGGCACGGGGCGATCGTCCTGTTCGGTCCCTTCCGCCACCCCGAGGATCCACCGTGCGACGCCCCGCTCTTGGACGCGCCGGCCGTGGCCCGGGCGAGGCGCGCCCTGGCGCAAGCGGCCGAGGGTCTCAGCCAGGTGATGACCGCAGAGCGCAAGCGCCTCGAGCTGGCCGCTCAGGTGGAACTGATCGACAGCGCCGCCATCGCCATCACCGGGGAACTGGAGCTGTCCACGGTGCTCCACCGCATCGTCGACCTCGCTCGCGACGTGGCAGGCGCGCGCTATGCCGCGCTCGGGGTCATCAACGAGCGCGGCGAGATCGTCTCGCTCATCGCGTCGGGAATGAGCGAGGAGGAGCAGGCACGGGTCCCGCACATCCCGCACGGCCGGGGCATTCTAGGACGCCTGCTCCGGGAGGGGAAGACGATCCGCCTCCGCGACCTGCGCACCAACCCGGACGCATACGGCTTCCCCGAGGGCCATCCAGAGATGCGCAGCTTCCTGGGGGTGCCGATCACGTCCCGTGGCCGCGTCCTTGGGAACCTCTACCTGACCGAAAAGCGATTCGCCCGCGACTTCACCGACGAGGACGTCCGGCTGGTGGAGCTGCTGGCGCGGTACGCCGGGGTCGCCATTGAGAACGCCGGGCTATACCAGCGCGCGGAGGCACAGCAGGCGCGCCTCCAGGCGATCATCGACCAGCTCCCGGAGGCCGTGCTCCTCGTTGAGCCCAACCCCGAGCGCGTGACACTGGCGAATACCCAGGCAGCGCATCTCCTCGGGTGGGAGATCCGTCCGCCGCTCTCTCTGGAGGAGTTCCTGGCAGCCAACCCCCGGTTCCAGGTCGATGACACACCCATGAACCCGGACGACATCCCGGTGGTCCGGGCGCTGCGCTACGGCGAGACGTCCCGGCGTGAGATCCGCATGGTTCGCTCCGATGGCCGGGTGATCACCGCGCTCGTCAACGCCGCGCCGGTGCGCGACGCCGGCAAGATCACGGCCGCCATCGCCGTCTTCCAGGACATCTCGGCGATCAAGGACGCCGAGCAACTCAAGGACGACTTCCTCTCGCTCATCTCCCACGAGCTGCGCACGCCCATGACGACCATCCAGGGGGGCGCGCTGCTCCTCCTGCAGAACGGAGCCGACCTCGACGAGCAGACTCGCCACGAGATCCTGACCGACATCGCGAATGAGAGCCGACGCCTGGCCGGCCTAGTCGAGAACATGGTCCAACTGGCCAACATCCGCGCCGGGCGATTCGGCATGGACTCCGAGCCGGTGCACCTGCGCACGCTGCTCCAGCGGGCGATCGACGCGATGCAGGAGCAGGAACCGAAGCACCCGTTCGTCCTCGACGTTGAGCGTGACCTGCTTGCCCTGGGCGACCCCGGGCGGCTCGATCAGGTCGTGCGCAATCTGCTGCAAAACGCGATCAAGTACGCACCCGCCGGAACCCCAATCGAGGTCAGCGCTGCCCGCGGTGAGAACGGCACGGTCATCGTCTCGGTGCGCGACCACGGTCCGGGCATCGACGAGGAAGACCTGCCGTTCGTCTTCGAGCGCTTCCAGCGCGGCAAGCAAGCGGTACTCCGCAACACCGCGGGCATGGGCCTGGGGCTCTACCTCAGCAAGCACCTCATCGAGGCCCACGGCGGCCAGATCTGGATCGAGCGACCACCCGACGGCGGCACCAGCATCCACTTCAGCGTCCCCGCGATCACCGACGACTTGTAATGGCCTTTGGCAAATCATGTGGGTGTACGCGGTCGGCCCGTGCCCGGGGGCGGTGGAGTTTGGCAAATTATTTCGGAGTCCGCCGGTCGGCCTGTGCCCGGGGCTCAAGCCGCCGGGCTGAATAGTGGGTAAGCCCACTGAAGGGGCTACGACGACCACATCCGGGCAGATCCGATCCGGCACCTTGCCCGGTCTAGCAATCCCAGCCGGCTTTCCTTGTCAGCCCGGCGGCTTGAGCCCCGGGCACAGGCCGGCGATGATGCTCCGCTCACCACCCCGCTACGCTTCGTCGTCGTTCCCAGCCGGCTTATGGAGCTTGACGAATTAACCTGGTCTACCCGCCAGCAATCCGCTCCCGTGCACATGTCATCCTGAGCGGAGCCGCCCGGTGGAGACTCGCCGGGCGGCGGAGCGAAGGATCTCGCGTCGGAGCGGCCACCCATCCCCGGGCACGGACCACGACGCGGTGCCCATCCCGCCGCCCATCCCGGCGATGGTCGGCAGACGCCGTAGCTGGCGGAGGCAGGCTGAGGTCGGGGCGGCCGGGATGCCTGATGACGTTGTCACGCTCCATTCGTACCACCGAGGGGCGTGCCACGTGGGGATTAAGGGCGCGTCCGGACTACTGCCGCTTCGGTGTCGCTCCCCTGATTCAAGCCCGTGCACCCCGATCGAATACCGGATTCCAGTCGATTCGACCGAAAGCTCTTCACTTTTTCCACTGTTTGCGCTTACAATGCCCTCACCCACACGTAGGGCTGAACGAAGGGCGAGAGGCTATGGCAAGATCCATTGATCAGATTGACCGTGCGATCATCGCGTGTCTCCAGGCGGACAGCCGAACCCCGAGCGCGGAGATCGCGCGCCGGGTTGGTGTGGCCGAGCGCACCGTTCGCGCCAGGATCGACCGTCTCGTGAACGACGGCGTGCTCCGCCTCGTCGCCGTGCTCAACCCGAGGGCCATCGGCTACGGGGTCACGGCCGATGTCTTCCTCGAAGTTGAGCTGGGGAGAGTTCAGGAGGTCGCGCAGACCGTCGCTGAGCTGGAGGAGGTCGGCTACGTCGGCCTGACTACCGGCGACCGCGACATCAGCCTCCAGCTCTTCGCGCCGTCGGTCGACGCCCTGTACGACTTCGTGACCGAGAAGCTCAACCGCATCCCGGGCGTCTTGCGCGCGAAGACGTTCGTGATCCCCCGCGTCGTCAAGTCGATCTACGAGTGGGAACTGCCTCAGAACCTGCCTAGCGGAGTCGCCCGCGGCGAGCATACGCCGCAACCGGCCAACCGCTCGCGTGCATGATCCCCGGGGCGCGGCCGCGCCGAAACAATCAGGAGTACCGCAAGATGCAACCACGAAGCGCGGAGCAGGAACGGCTCCTCCACCGTGCTGCGAGCGCGGTCGGCGGGTGCCTGGGCACCTTCCGGCTCCCCGACGACCTGGCGATCGTCGTCGCCCGCGGGTCGGGAAGCCGCGTCTGGGATACCGACGGACGCGAGTTCATTGACTACGTGCTCGGATCCGGTCCGATGCTGATCGGCCACGCGCACCCAGCCGTGGTCGCCGCGGTCCAGCGGCAGGTCGAACTCGGCTCGACCTTCTACACGCTCAACGAGCCGATCATCGAGCTCGCCGAGCGCATGATCGACGCGATCCCGTGCGCCGAGCAGGTGAAGTTCGTCAGCACCGGCACGGAGGCGACCCTGCACGCCATGCGCATCGCGCGCACCTACACCGGCAAGCCGCTAGTGCTCAAGTTCGAGGGAGGCTTCCACGGCGTCAACGACTACGCCCTGATGAGTGCGATGGCGCCGCGGCCGACCGACTACCCCCGGCCGATCCCGGACTCGGCCGGTATTCCGCGCGAGGTGGAGGCCGACGTGCTGGTCGCGCGTTGGAACGACATCGACCTCCTCCGCGAGCTGATCGCCACCCAGGCGGACCGCCTCGCCGCGGTCATCTGCGAGCCGCTGCAGCGGTCCCTCGTGCCCGCGCCCGGGTTCCTGGCCGAACTGCGCGAGCTGACGCGTCGCCACGGCGTGCTCCTCATCTTCGATGAGATCGTGACCGGGTTCCGCCTTGCCTACGGCGGCGGTCAGGAGCGCTACGGGGTCGTGCCGGACCTCGCCACCTACGGCAAGGTGATCGGAGGCGGCTACCCGCTGGCGGCGGTCGCCGGCCCGGCGGAGATCCTGGCCGTGACCGACCCGACCCGCCGCGGGAAGGCACCCTTCGCCTACCTCAGCGGCACGCTCAACGGCAACCCGATCAGCGCGGTCGCCGGGCTGGCCACACTCGACGTGCTGCGCGAACCCGGCACCTACGAGCGCCTGTACGCGACGACCGAGCGTCTCACGTCGGGCCTGAAGGAGTTGGCCGCCGAGCGCGACATCCCCATCGTCGTCGCCGGGGACGGCCCGGTCTTCCAGGTCTTCTTCACCGACGCTCCAGTGCACGACTACCCGGACGTGCTCAGGACCGACCGCGCCCGTGCGCGGGCCTTCGGACTCGCCTGCGTCGAGCGTGGCCTGTTCCTCAACCCGGGCGAGAAGTTCTACGTGTCCCTGGCCCACACCGACGAGGATGTGGACCGCACCCTGGAGATCTTCGCCAGTGCGCTCGACGCCATCGCCTGACACCACACGCATCCGGGGCCGCTGGGTCCGCACGGTGGAGGACGCCAAGCGCTTCGTGGAGGAGGTCGGCCTCTGCCTGATCTTCAGCGAGTCGGGGCGCCTCGGTTACCCGACGCTCTGGGACGTCGTCGACGCACCCGATAAGCAGCCCGGCGAGCGCGGCTTCGGCGAGCGTACGAACCTCGTCTGGCGGCTGAAGAACGATCTCCCGGCCGCGTACCCGGACGAGATCTTCTACGGCAAGCTCGCCAACGGGCGCGCGATGCTGTGTACCATCGAGCGGCTGGAGGAGATCCTGCGGGAGCAGCGCCGCGAGCCGGACGAGGTGAGCCGTGACGCACGCCGGCTGCTGAGCGTCATCGCGACCCGGCCGATCACCAACCGCGAACTGCGCGCCGAGGCGGGGTTCGACGGGCCGGGCGGGGAGCGGCGCTTCAATCGCGCGCTGCAGGAGCTCCAGATCGCCATGCTGATCGCCCGCGTCGACACCGACCCCGACACCTGGTTCCCGTTCGACGCCGCCTATCCGGGGCTCGCGGAGCGGGCGCGGGCGGCCCGGCGCCGGAGCCGCGCCGGCTCCCGTACCCGCTGACCCGGCCGCCGTGTTGCCGGCCGGAGCCGGTCGCACGACGAGTACGACTCGGGGATGGCGACACGAAGGTGGATCGGAGGCTTGCGGTGGCACGCGCGTACGTCCTGGTCAAGGCCGACGTGGGGCACGCGGAACACGTGCAGGCAGCCCTGGCACGCCTGCCGGGGGTTCGCGAC
>NZ_JADGHZ010000169.1 GCF_019683595.1 Sphaerobacter sp.
CACCCACGATGGTAGCCCGCCCCTCCAGCAGCTCCAGCGTCTGGGCCGTGCGCTGCGGCGTCGGCGGGTCCTCCAGCTTGATCGTGGTGATCGCCGGCACGGCACGCACCAGATCGGCCATGGCCCGCGGCGAGAGGGTCACCCCATTCACCGGCGGGAAGTCCTGCAGCACGATCGGAATGTCGATCGCCGCGGCCACGCGCTCGTAGTGCCGGGTCAGGGCGGGGCCGGGTTGCAGGAAGGTGGGCGGCGCCACCATCACGCCGGCCGCGCCGGCCGCCTGGGCCTCGCGGCTGGCCGCGATCGTCGCCTCGGTTCCGTCGTGGGACGTGCCGACGATGATCGGCACCCGCCCGGCGGCGACCTCCATGACGATCTCAGTCAGCCGGCGGCGCTCCTCCGGCAGCAGCTTCTGCGCTTCCCCGGCCACCCCCAGGACGGTGATCCCATCGACGCCCATGCCGATGGTGGCCTCGGTCAGCCGCCGCAGGCTGGCCTCGTCGAGCGAGCCGTCCGGCCGGAACGGCGTCGAGAGAATGTTGTACACCCCACGGAGTCCTGGCATCGGATCACGTCCTTCCCAACCGCCGGCCGGTCAACCACGGCGGACGGGTACCTCCACCGCGCGGCGCGCAGGCGCCTTCACGTGGGATTCTCGTCCCCACGCGGCGTCCCGATCAAGAGCCATAGCACAGGCGGGGACCTGCCCCGCCTGCCTTCACGCACGCATCGATGGATGGTGGCGATTCTCGCCGGAGGAGCGCGCTGCCCCGGCCCGACGCCCTAGCGCACCAGCCCGCGGAGCACGAACAGCAGGTTCGCCGGGCGCTCGGCCAGCCGGCGCATGAGGTAGTGGTACCACTCGCTGCCGTAGGGCGTCGCCACCAGCACCCGGTAGCCCCGCCGCACGAGGTCGCGCTGCAACTGCGGCCGGATGCCGTAGAGCATCTGGAACTCGAAACGGTCCGACCCGATGCCGTGGCGCTGGGTGTAGTCGATCACATGCGCGATGATGCGCTCGTCGTGCGTGGCGATCGCGGTGAAGCCGCACTCATCGAGCATCCGCTCCGCGAGGTAGAGGTAGTTCTGGTCGACCTCGCGCTTCTTCTGGTAGGCAACGTCGGCCGACTCCAGGTACGCCCCCTTGACCAGCCGCAGATTGGGCTTGAGCGGCAGCAGGTCTTCGAGGTCCCGCGCGGTGCGGTAGAGCATCGCCTGGAGGACGGTGCCGACGTTGTCGAACCCGTCGGCCCGCAGGCGGCGGTAGATCGCCAGCGTGGCGTCGACGCGCGCCGACTCCTCCATGTCGATGCGGATGAAGTTGCCCACGGTCGCCGCGTGGGCGACGACCCGCTTCACGTTCTCGTACGCGACATCCTCCCCGAGGTCGAGCCCCAGGTGCGTCAGCTTGAGCGCGATGTTCGTCTGGAGCCCTTCGGCGGCGATCCGGTCGAGCACGTCGCAGTAGGTATCGGCCACGGCGCGGGCCATGGTCGCGTCGCGCACCCCCTCGCCGAGGAGGGTCGTGTTGGTGCGCAGCCCTTCCTCGTTGAGCCGGCGCAGGACGGGGACCGCTTCGTCGAAGGTCTCGCCCGCGACGAAGCGGCCCGCGCCCAGGCGCATGCCGTATCGGCGCACGAACCGTGACACCCACCGGTTCGACGTGGCCATCAGGATGCCCTTGCGGAACACCAGGTTCACCGAGGCCGAAACCTGGCCGAGGGGATTGTCCCCGAGTGTCGACGATCCATGCGCCGTCACGACAATGCCACCCTTTCCCGCTTAGTCGAGCTAGAGCCGCTCGCCGACCGACTTCAACTCCATGAAGTGCTGCAGGTAGTCGGGACCACCCGCCCGGGTGTTCGTCCCGCTCAGCTTCATCCCGCCGAAGCCATGCACCCCTTGCAGCGCCGCGGTGCACTTCCGGTTCAGGTAGAGGTTGCCCACCTCGAACTCGAACCGCGCCCGCTCCAGGTGGGCCCGGTTCCGCGAGTAGACCGACCCGGTCAGGCCGTACTCGCTCGCGTTGGCGATGGCCAGCGCCTCGTCGAAGTCCTTTGCCTTCACGATCGCCAGCACCGGGCCGAAGATCTCCTCGCAGGCGATGCGGGCGTCGGCCGGGACGTCGACGAAGATCGTCGGCTGGATGTAGTAACCCGGTCCCTCGGCCGGCTCACCGCCGAGCACCAGGCGCCCCTCCTGCTTGCCGATCTCGATGTAGTTCAGGATCGTGCGGTACTGCTTCTCATCAACCACGGCGCAGACGGTGGCCTCGCCGCTCTCGCCCGAGCCGACCTTGACCGTCTCCCGCGTCAGCGCCACGACGCGCTCCACGATCTCGTCGTACACGTCCTGGTGCACGATGGCCCGCGAGCAGGCCGAGCACTTCTGGCCGGAGAAGCCGAAAGCGGCCGCGACGATGCCCTGCGCCGCGTCAGCCAGGTCGGCATCGGCGTCGACGATGATCGCGTCCTTGCCGCCCATCTCCGCCGCGACCCGCTTGAGCCACCGCTGTCCCGGCTGCACCCGGGCCGCCCGCTCGTAGATGCGGACGCCCACGTCCTTGGAGCCGGTGAAGTTGACGAAGCGCACCCGCGGGTGATCGACCAGTGCGTCGCCCACCTCGGCACCGCTGCCCGGGAGGAAGTTGACTACGCCCGCCGGCACCCCGGCCTCCTCCATGATCTCGAACATCTTGTAGCCGATGACCGGGGTGTTGCTGGCCGGCTTGAGGATCGCGGTGTTGCCCGCCGCGACCGGCCCCATCGTCATCCCGGTCAGGATGGCGCAGGGGAAGTTCCACGGCGGGATGATCACGCCGACGCCGAGCGGCACCCAGTAGAGCTGAACGGCTTCCTCCGGGATGTGGCTCAACTGGACCGGCTGCGCCACCTCCAGCGCCTGTCGCCCGTACCACTCCAGGAAGTCGATCGCCTCGCAGACCTCGCCCTCGGCCTCATCCCAGGGCTTGTCGAGCTCGTAGACCATCCAGGCCGCCAGCTCCAGCTTACGCCGCCGGATGATCGCCGCCATGCGGAACAGCACGCTGGCGCGCCCGCTGGCCGGCATCCGCCGCCACTCCTGGTATGCCGCCTCGGCCGCCTTCACCGCGTCCTCGACATCGGCCGCCCGCGCCTTGGCGACCAGGCCCACGACCTGATCCGGGTTGCCCGGGTTGACGGAGCGGATCCACTCGCCCGTCTCCCGCCGCTCACCGCCGATGACGATGGGATAGCGCTGCCCGAGCTGGCTCTTCACCTGCTCCAGCGCCGCCCGCATCGCCGCCCGATTCTCCGGGAGGGAGAAATCCAATGCTGGCTCATTCTGAAACGGTCCGCGCATCGTATCTCCTGATCCTTGCGAGCGCCCGGCGGGCGCCCGACCGGAACCCTGCGCAGGTCGCCACGCGCGGCACACCCTCAGGGCATGCCGATCTCCCGATCGCAAGACCGGGAGACGTCGCCGGCCACACCTGCGACTTGCTCAGAGCTTACCCTGACAGGCCGACTACGGGCAGCCCCGCCTCCCGAACAGCCGCGTCGAGGGCCTGACCATGCGTCCGCAGCGCCTCATGGAAGCGGCTGACGGCCGCCTCCAACTGCGCCGACAGCTCGGCGAACACGTCGCGCGCCTGCTGCGGCGGTGCGTAGTCCGCGCTGTCGACCGAGTCGAACAGGGCGTTGAACTTCTCGTGCAGCCCGCTCGGCCAGAGCTGGGACTGGCTCATGTTCACGTCGATCAGCAGCGGTCGGATCGCGTTCAGTTCGTCCCGCAGCGCGAGGGTCGCTTCCCGGACCTTGGGCGTGCTCGTCTCTCCTGCGGTCCGCCGCTCCCACTGGTCGAGTTGCCCGCGCACGAGATCGATCTGGTTGATCGTCTCGTTGGTCTTCGCCAGCGCCGCCAGGATGTCCTGCAAGAAGTCGAACTGCGCCTGCAAGTCCTCCCTGCTGGTCTTGATCCGCGGGTCCGGCTCGACCACGAACGACTGGGTCTGGCTCCGGCCGTCGACGGTCAGCCGGACCTGATAGGTGCCGGGCAGCACCATAGGCCCGTCGTCGCGGTGCCAGGGCTGCAGGTCCGGCGCCTCGACCCGCGGGGCGCCCGGCAGTCGGAAGTTCCAGAGGAAGCGGTTCACCCCCGGCTTCGCCGGCACGTTGTCGTCCGCGCTGGTGAAGCTGCGCAGCTCATTGCCGTCGGCGTCCAGAATCGTCAGCGTGACGTCTCCCTTCGGCGCCTCCGGCAGGAAGTACTGGATAACCACCCCCCTCGGCGGGTTCTCACCCGCGTTCAGGAGCTGCTGCTTCACCGAGCCATCCGGCTGCTGCACCGGCAGGATGGCCACCTGGCTGGTCCCCGCGCGAGTGTAGTTGACCGTCCCGACGATCGGCTCCCGCCAAAGTCCCCCGTCGGTGCGCATGCGCATGGTCGGCCGCGGCTGGAACAGGTACACCTGCCCATCCTCGACGCCGTCCTTGAGCTGGTGCAGGGGCGTCAGGTCATCGAGGATCCAGAACGAGCGGCCATGCGTGGCAACGACCAGCTCGACCCCCTTGATGACGAAGTCGTGGATCGGCACTACCGGGAGGTTCCCGCCCATGCGATGCCAGTTCGCCCCGTCGTCAAACGAGACGTAGATGCCGGTCTCCGTACCGGCGTAGAGCAGCCCGCGACGGTTCGGATCCTCGCGGATGACGCGGGTGAACTCGTGCGACGGGATCCCGTTGGTGATTCGGGTCCAGGTCTGCCCGTAGTCGTTCGTCTTGTAGAGGTACGGGGTCGTGTCGTCCCACTTGTAGCGCGTCGCGGCGATGTACGCCGTCGCCGGGTCGTGCGGCGAGGGCTCGATGATGCTGATCAGCGCCCACTCCGGCAGGTCGGGCGGCGTGACGTTCTGCCAGGTCTTCCCGCCGTCCCTGGAGATATGCACCAGGCCGTCATCGGACCCCGCCCAGAAGACGCCCGCTTCGTGGGGCGACTCGACGAACGCGAAGATGGTGCAGTAGACCTCAGCGCCGGTGTTGTCCCGCGTGATCGGGCCGCCGGAGGGCTTAAGCTTGTCCGGGTCGTTGCGCGTCAGGTCGGGGCTGATGACCTCCCAGCTCGCGCCCAGGTTCGTGGACCGGTGCACGTAGTTGGAGCAGACGTACAGCTCGTCCGGGTTGTGACGCGAGAACATGATCGGGAAGGTCCAGTTGAAGCGGTACTTGAGGCTCTCCGCCCCGACGCCCCAGCCGTACAGCTCCGGCCAGACCGTGATGTTCCACTTCTGCTTGGTGCGGTGGTCGTACATCGTCATGATGTCGTTGTAGGCCCGCCGGCCGGCCGGCCCCGACGCCACGACGATGTTCGGGTCGTCCGGCTTGATGGCGATGTAGCCGCTCTCGCCACCGCCCGGGGCGTACCACTCGCGCTCGTGGATCGCCCCGTCGAGCGAGCGGCTCGGGATGCTGATCGCGGTGTTGTCCTGCTGCGACCCGTACACCCGGTACGGCACCTGATCGTCGGTCGTGACGTGGTAGAGCTGCGCGGTGGGCTGGTTGTAGATGCTCGACCAGCTCACGCCACCATTGAACGTGACGCTCGCACCACCGTCGTTCCCGTCGATCATGCGCAGCGGGTTGTTGGGGTCGATCCAGAGCGCATGCTCATCCCCGTAGGGCGTGGTGACCCGCTGGAAGGTGGCGCCCCCATCGGTCGACTTCCACAGGCTGTAATTCTGGACCCAGACCGTGTCGGGATCCTTGGGATCGGCCGTGATGTGCATGTAGTACCAGGGGCGCGTGCGCAGCAGCGACTGCTCGCTGAGCCGGATCCAGGTGTTGCCGTAATCGTCCGAGCGGAAGACGGCACCGTCCTCGGCCTCGATGATCGCCCAGACCCGACCCGGCTTCGCCGGCGAGGCGGCCACGCCGATCTTGCCCAGTACACCCTTCGGCAAGCCGGGGTTGCGCGTGATCTCCTCCCAGGTGTCGCCGCCGTCGAACGAGCGCCATAGTCCACACTCCTCGCCGCCGTTCTCCAGCTTGTACGGGTAGCGCTGGGCCTGCCAGATCGCGGCGTACAGGATGCGCGGGTTGTTGCGGTCCATCGAGATGTCGTGCGATCCGGCCCGCGGGCTCTTGTAGAGCACCTTCTCCCAGGTCTGCCCGCCGTCCTTCGACCGGAAGACACCGCGCTCCTCATTCGGCCCGAACGCATGCCCCAACGCCGCCACGTAGACGAGGTCCGGGTTCTCCGGATGGATCACGATCTTGCCGATGTGCCGCGTGTCGCGCAGGCCCATGTTGGTCCAGGTGCGACCGCCGTCGGTCGACTTGTAGACCCCATCGCCGTGCGAGACGTTGTTGCGGATACACGTCTCCCCGGTTCCCACGTAGATCACGTTCGGGTCCGACTCGGAGACCGCGATGGCGCCGACCGCGGCCGTGGTAAAGAAGCCGTCGGAGACGTTGCGCCACGTCTGCCCGCCGTCCGTGGTCTTCCACACGCCGCCGGCGCAGGCCCCGAAGTAGAAGGTCATCGGGTCCGACACGTCACCCGCGACCGCCACCACGCGCCCACCGCGATGCGGGCCGACACAGCGATACTCCAGGGACGACAGCACGCGGTCGGTCAGACTCGCTGCCCGCTGATCCACCCGAGTGTCCCCTACAACCACCGGAGCATTCCTTCCCTTCCACACGTTCCCGAGGCGCGTCGCCGCCCCGTCATTCCCCGGGTGCGAGGCTGATCCGGTAGCCCCGCACCGGCTCGGCGCCAAGCAGGTGCTCCACGAAGTAGTCCCACCGGCGCCGCACGAAGTACGGATCGTTGCCACAGGCGTGGAACCGGTTCGGCATGATGAGCAGATCGAAGTCCTTGTTGGCCTTGATCAGGGCGTCCACCACCACCAACGTCGACGAGACGTGGACATTCTCATCCATGTCGCCGTGGATGAGAAGCAGCTTGCCCTTCAGGCTCGCCGCCAGCGCCTGGTTCGCCTGCGCGGCGTAGGGCATGCGCCGGGGAGGCCAACTTGCCTGACGGCAAGACTCCCGCTGTGCCTGGGTACAGACTCATGTCATCCTAAGCGCAGCGAAGGATCTCGCGTTGGACCGGCCACACCACCCCGAGATCCTTCGCTGCGCCCGGGGCCGCGGGGCCGCCGCCCCCGCGCCCCCGCGGGGGTGGGGGGGTTTGACAAAAACAC
>NZ_JADGHZ010000170.1 GCF_019683595.1 Sphaerobacter sp.
CCCGCCCGATAATCCCCCAACCAACTGGCCAGCCGTGCTGCGAAGGGAGCGCCCTGCACGATGACACCGATCATTGGCATCACCCCGTCGTTGGTTCCCGGGCCCGCAGACCGCCCCGGACGCCGCCTATCGCTGGCGGCCGACTACGTTCAGGCGGTCGCCGCGGCCGGCGGCACCCCGATCGTCCTGGCGCCCGTCGACGGTCCCGTCGACCGGCTGTTGGACGTGATCGACGGGCTGCTCCTCAGCGGTGGAGGCGATATCCGACCCGACCGGTTCGGCGACCAAGAGGTTCATCCCACGGTCGAGGGCATCGACGACCTGCGCGATACCTTCGAACTGGCGCTGGTGGAAGGCGCCATGCGCCGCGGCCTCCCCATCCTCGGGATCTGCCGCGGCTGCCAGGTGCTGAACGTGGCGCTGGGCGGCACGTTGATCCAGGACATCCCGGACCAGCACGGCACGGCGATCGCGCACCGCCAGTCGGACCAAAACATCCCGCCCAGCGAACCGAGTCACACGGTGGCCGCCGAGCCCGGTTCGCTGCTCGACACCGTCTACGGCGCCACCGACCTCCAGGTCAACTCCTTCCACCACCAGTCCGTCCGGGACATTGCCCCGCGCCTTCAGGTCATCGGCCGGGCGCCGGACGGGATCGTCGAGGCGGTCTGGTGCCCGGATGCAGCATGGGTGCTCGGGCTCCAGTGGCACCCGGAGTTGATGTTCCAGGCCCATCCCGAGCATCTCCGCCCCTTCCAGGCGCTCGTCGCCGCGGCGACCGGCGCGCGGCAGGCCACGGCAGCCGCGGACTGACGGCGCCCCACCAACGCGGAAACGACAATGCGGGCGGCACCGATGGTGCCGCCCGCATCATGTTGTCGCCTGTAGTGCGCTGCCTAGAAGGATGCGTCGCCGCTCGGCTGGCTGGCCGCCGCCACCTCGCGCACCTCGCGCTCGGGCGCACGGCCTGCCCGTGCCTCGGAGACACGCACCTTGAACTCGTCGGGCATCGCCACCCGCAGGGCTTCGTCGATACTGTCAACCAGGACGAACTCCATGTTCTCCCGCAGCGACGGCGGCAGATCGTCCAGGTCGGGCTCGTTGCGCTTCGGCAAGATGAAGGTCGTGATGCCGGCGCGAGCCGCCGCCAGCGCCTTCTCCTTGATGCCGCCCACCGGCAGCACCTGCCCACGCAGGGTGATCTCACCCGTCATCGCCACCTCGTCCCGCACCGGGATTCCGGTCAGGAGCGAGACGAGCGCGACCGTCATCGCCACGCCTGCCGACGGCCCGTCCTTGGGGATCGCGCCCGCCGGCACGTGGACATGCAGATCGCTCTCCTTGAAGAAGTCCGGATCGATCCCGAAGTCGCTGGCCCGCGCCCGCACCAGGCTAAGCGCCGCCTGCGACGACTCCTTCATGACGTCGCCGAGCTGACCGGTGATCGTCAGGTTGCCGCGGCCCGGCATCCGGGATGCCTCGATGAACATGATGTCGCCACCGACCGGCGTCACGCCGACCCCGATCGCCACACCCGGCACCGACGTGCGCTCGCTCAGCTCCTCGTAGAAGAACCGGCGCTTGCCCAAGAACTCCCGGATGTGCTCCGCCTCGATGGTGGACGGGATCTCCTGGCCCTCGGCCAGCCGCGTGGCCACCTTCCGCGCCACGCTCGCGATCTCGCGCTCCAGGTTCCGGACGCCCGCCTCGCGGGTGTAGTGCTGGATGATCTCCAGCAACGCCTCATCGGAGAAGGACACCTCGTCCGCCGACAGCGCGTGGCGCTTGAGCTGCTTGGGAACCAGGTACTTCCGCGCGATGTTCAGCTTCTCCTCGTCGGTGTACCCGGAGAGCTGCAGGATCTCCATCCGGTCGCGCAGCGGCGCCGGGATGGTATCCAGCATGTTCGCCGTGGCGATGAACATGACCTTCGACAGGTCGAAGGGCACGTCCAGGTAGTGGTCCCGGAACGAGTGGTTCTGCTCCGGGTCCAGCACCTCGAGCAGCGCCGACGAGGGATCACCGCGCCAGTCAGCCCCGAGCTTATCGATCTCGTCCAGGACGAAGACCGGGTCGTTGGTTCCTGCGCGGCGGATCGCCTGGATGATGCGCCCCGGCATGGCCCCGATGTAGGTCCGCCGGTGGCCGCGGATCTCAGCCTCGTCGCGCACGCCACCGAGCGACATCCGGGTGAACTGCCGGCCGAGCGCCCGCGCGATCGACTGGGCGAGGCTCGTCTTACCCACACCCGGCGGGCCGACGAAGCACAGGATCGGCTCACGCGCGTCCTCGTCGGCGTCGACCGCCCGCTCCTGGCGCAGGCGCCGCACCGCCAGGTACTCGAGGATCCGCTCCTTGATCTTCTCCAGATCGTAGTGGTCCTCGTCGAGGATCTGGCGCGCCTTGGCGACGTCGATCCCCTCTTCGGAGCTCTTGTTCCACGGCAGGGCGGTGAGCCAGTCGAGGTAGGTCCGGATCACCCCGTACTCGGCCGCGGCCGGCGGCAGCTTGGACAGGCGGTCCAGCTCGCGCCGCGCCTCGCGCTCGGCCTCCTCGGGCATGCCGGCCTCGTCGATCTTGGCCCGCAGCTCGTTGATCTCGGCTTCCTGCTCGTTGGTCTCACCCAGCTCCCGCTGGATCGCCTTGAGCTGCTCGCGCAGGTAGTACTCGCGCTGGGTCTTGCCGACCTCTTCCTGGACCTCGCTCTGGATCTTCTTGCCCAGCTCAAGCAGGTCCAGCTCCTTGCTCATGAAGGCGTTCAGCCGCTGGAGCTTGGCGCGGACGCTATCGAGCTCGAGCAGCGCCTGCCGCTCCTCGGCCTCCATCCGCAGGTTGCTCGCGATCAGGTAGACCAGGTGCAGCGGATCATCGACGTTCAACGCCGCCGTAACGAGCTCCTCCGGGAGGTTGGAGACCAGCGAGACCAGCCGCTGGAACAACTCCTGAGAGTTGCGCACCAGCGCCTTGATCTCCACCGTATCCTCGACCTCCTCCGGGATCTCCTCGACCCGGGCGGTCAGGTACGGCTCCTCGCCGAGCCACTCGACGATCCGCATCCGGCGCTGCCCCTGGACCGCCAGGCGGACGGTCCCGTCGGGCACGCGCATCATCTGGTGGATGCTGGCGATGGTCCCGATCTCATAGGTCTCGCCGGGACCGGCGCCCTCCTGCTCAGGATCCTTCTGCAAAACCATGCCGACGATGCGGTCGCCCGAGACGACGTCGTCGATCAGGCGGAGCGACCGTGGCTGGCCGGCCGCCAGAGGGACGAGCGTCAGCGGGAAGACCACCGTGCCCCGCAGCGGGAGGATGGGCAGCACCTGGGTCGTCGACTGCTCCTCGGTCTGCTCCTCCTCAGGCACCTCGTCGACCGGGTCGTATGCCTGTTCGTCTCGGAATCGTTCGACCATTCAGCGTTACCTCTCTCCGTCAGTCGCAGGCTCGCCGGCTCGCGGCACGATGCGTGTCGCCTGCGCCCGAGGCAAGGTCACCCGCAAGAACCCGTTCTCATAGACCGCTTCGACTTCGTCGAGCACAACCGGAAACGGCAGGAAGACCTCTGCCTCGAAAGGTCCGTAGGCAATCCCCATCTCGTGGTAGGTGCGCTTGGGATGCGGCGCCACGTTCGGGCGCGTCCCGGTGATGTGGAGGACGGTGTCGTCCACGACCACCTGCAGCTCATCCTCGCGCACGCCCGCGATCTCGACCGTGACCACCAGCGCGGTGTCGCACTCGTACACCTCAACTGGCGGTCGCCAGACGCCGACGTGGGAGCGGGACAACGGGCGGCTGCTGATCACTAGGGAGCGGAAGACCTCTTCCATCTCCTGCTGGATCCGCTCCGTGCCCCGGGTACCATGCCTACGCACGATCAACATGAGTGCCCGTCCTCTACTCCGACTGGATCCCCGCTGATGTCATCGCAAACACGAGTCCATACCTCGGCCGCCCCCCGCGCTCTGGCGCGCCCCAGTGGGGCAGGAACCGAGTTCACGCGGGCCGGACGCCGGACGAGCGACCGCTTCCGGATTCACCCGAGTATAACACGGACGAAGGAGTCCTGCAACAAAGCGAATAGGGAAGTTGACTTAGACCATATCAATTCCAGGGTTGATACAGGATGAGGGTGGTGGTGATGCCCCAGAGGACGATGCTCAGCAGCAGCGGCATGTCGTCGAGCAGCACCTGCTCCGGCGCCCCGCCGCTGTTCTTCTGATGCACCAGGAAGAGATAGCGGAAGATCCCGTAGATCACGAACGGGATGGTCAACATCATCGCGTGGTTGTCCGGCAGGTTGGGCGCCGAGAAGGTGTAGAGCGAGTACGCCATGATGGTCGCGGCCGAGACGACGGCGATCAGGTCGTCCAGCAGCTTCGGCGAGTAGTCATCCAGGATTTTGCGGTGCGCCCCGGCGCTGTCGTCCAGCAGCACCAGCTCATGCCGCCGCTTGGCAAAGCCGATGAAGAGTGACAGCAGGACCGTGCAGACGTAGAGCCACGGCGAGATCGGCACATCGATCACCACGGCCCCGGCAGCGGCACGCAGCACGAAGCCGCCGGCGATCACGAAGACGTCGATGATCACCCAGTGCTTCAGCACGAAGGTGTAGGCCAGCATCAGGACGGCGTAGAGCAGCAAGATCCCGGCGAAGAGCGGAGTGATCAGCGCCGCGACCGGGAGCACCACCAGCGCGATCACCGCAATCGCCAACTTGGCCAGGCCGGGGCTGAGTCGCCCGGACGCGATCGGTCGCTTCCGCTTGAGCGGATGATGGCGATCGGCCTCAGCGTCGAGCAGGTCGTTGAAGAGATAGACGGCGCTGCTGGTCAAGCAGAAGAGGACCGCGGCCAGCGCGACGAGGGCGAATTTGTCGGCTTCGAATAGTCGCCCGTCAAAGACCAGCGCCGCGAAGACCACCGCGTTCTTCGTCCACTGCTTCGGCCGCATGGCCTCGACCAGTGCCCCTAGCCGCGAGGCGACTGCGGGCGTGGCGTCGGCCGATGGCGTGCTGGGTCGAACCACGACGAACTCCTCCGTGCCTGTATCGAGGGCGCGGCAGCGAGCCGCCGACTACGACTTCCGCAGCCCGCCCTCGTGGTACTCGCTGGCAGCGTTCCAGAGCATCCAGCCGGAACTGCCGAACTCTTCCGAGGCCCGGATCTGCGCTCGCACCTCGTTGTCGCCGTACTCAATCCCGGGCCCGTAGGAGAAGTCTTGCAGCCACGGCCGGAACTTGCGAGCCTCATCCGGCACGCGCTCGGCACCGTTTTCCAGACTCCACAGGATCACTTCGTACGGATGGTCATTCGGAATGTCGAAGCCCATCGAGCCTTCGTAGAAGTGCGACGGGTAGACCATGGGACAGATGTAATCGACCTGCGGCACGATCGCCTCCAGGTTCTGCCCGATGCCGCCGTCGCTCAGCTCCCAGAACGTGAGGCCGAACACATCGACCGCGAAGTATGCGGGCGTCGGCGCCAGTGCATCGCGCACCTGAGTAAGGAAGTCCCGGATCGCGGCAATGCGCGTCTCGGTGTTGTGCTCCACCCCATACTCGGCCTCATCGAGCGGCCCGTCGCTCGGGAAGCGGATGTAGTCGAGCTGGATCTCATCGAACCCGAGCTGCGCCGCCTCCAGTGCCAGCGCGGTGTCGTAATCCCACACTTCCTTGCGGTGCGCGTTGACCCACGCCAGCCCGTTCCAGGTGCGCCACAGCCCACCATCCGGGCTGTGGATTGCCCAATCCGGCCGCTGCTCGGCCAGGATCGGATCCTCAAAGACGACGATGCGTGCGATGGCATAGATGTTGTTCGCATGGAGCGCCTCGACGACGGCCTTCGGGTCGAGGATCGGCTGGACAGCCCCGATCTCATGGGCCAGTGATACCTGCGTGTCGTAGTAGACCGAGCCGGAGCTGTCCTTCAAGTCCACCACCATCGCGTTCAACTCGGTGCGCCGGACCAGGTCGATCTTCTGCTGAAATTGCGTCGGGTCGGCCGCCACCTCGGCGGGGACATAGATCGCCTTCGCCTGGAACGGCTGAAGCTGCGCATCGATCCGCATGCTGGGATTCAGTGGCACCTTCGCCGCTCGGTAACCCGGCGCCTTGACGACCACGTCGCCCGACTCGGGGGCACCCTCCAGACGGAACTGGCCGTCGTCCCCCGTTGTCGTCTGCGCGGTGCCAATCGCAACCCGCGCGCCCGGGATCGGCTGCCCCTCATCGTCCGTGACACGACCAGTGAGGACATCGGGTCGCAGCGCCAGCTCGAAGGTGGTCCGCCGCCCGATCTCCATGGTGACATCGCTGTAGTCCGCGGAGGTGACGACGAGCGAGGCGCCCTCGGGCACGTCCCGCAGGACGAAACTGCCGTCCTCGCCGGTGGTGGTCGACGCGACGACCGTGCCCGGCGGCGCGTGCGCCTCGACCGTGATGCCGGAGAGCGGCCGATCATCCCCGGCCAACCGGATCACCCCTCGAACCACGTTCGGGCGTAGCGCGACGCGGATGTCGTTACCGGCAAGGGGGAGTGCGAGTGCCTGCGGGTCGTAGCCGTCCTTCTCAATGCGGATCTCGACGGCATCGTCCGGCACGCGGAAGCGGCCACGCTTATCCGTTTGGGTCTCGGAGGTTCCAAAGATGACGCGCGCGTCCGCCACCGGCTCGTCGGTGTAGGCGTCCACGACCGAGACGGTGTACCCACGTCCCTGGATGAAGTGCTGGTAGGCGAAGACGCTCGAGAACCCGACCAGTGGCACGACCAGGATCAGACTGTACCACCAACTGACTCGATCCCATCGTCGTCGTCGCCGCCGAGGCAATGCTTGCCGTCCCCCTTCCGGTCGGGCCCGTGGCGCGGCACCGCACTCTCCGCCGCTCATGAACCCTCATCGCCTGGCGATCGCGCCACAACGGGCGAGCGGTTTGCATCTCCGTCCGCAACAACGGGCCGCATGACGTGTTCCTCATGCGGTGCTGGCACAGTATGCCATACTCGCCTCCCCGCGCTAGCCGTGACCTGGCGTTCCGCCGGCGACAATGATTGACCCGACGTGTGGCCGACCCGTATAATCCGCCGAAGGTGCGGGCCGGTTGAGGGGGAGGGGCCCGCGCGCTCGTGACCAGTGATAGGTTGGCGACCGTTGGATCTCTCCGATGTGTTG
>NZ_JADGHZ010000030.1 GCF_019683595.1 Sphaerobacter sp.
ACGTGGCACCGCCCCGGCACTTGATACTCGCGATCACCACGTCCGCATCCGACGCGCGGGCTCCGGGGCGAGCTTCCGAGAGTCTCCCCGTCTGCGGGAGAACGACCGAGGGCGGCTAGCTCGGCGAACCGGAGCCTGCGGCAGGCGACGAGGCACACCGCCGGGCCGTGAGGTGGAGCGCGGCCGCCAGGTGGCGGCCTCCGGCTGTGGTCGACGCCATCGCGCGCATCGTCTTTATCCCGACCTGGTGTCTCGCTCACCTCGAGGATTGCCTGCGCCGAAGCACCAGGCCGTCACCGCCGCTGTTGCGGTCGGCTAACCCGTAGTCGACCAGGTCGTGGATCTGGCTGATCAGGTGGAACCCATAGACCCGGTCCTCTAGGCTCAGGCCAGCCCCCCACAGCTCGCGGAAGGAAGACCTCTTCCGACGTGAATCGGTGGGCCGGCTGGTTCGGGCATCAACTCGGAGCGTCCTGGCCGTAACGGTCATGACCGCAAGCTCCCAGCCGGTCATACCATGCTGGCGCACGAACAGTTCCTTGCCAAGCGGGAAGTAATTGGTTATGTCTTGAGATCCCTTTTTGTGCTTGATACGTACAAGAAGACGTATACGGCACATCACAATACGACTCGGCACTGCGGTGCCCCCAGAGAACCAAGGAGGTGGCGTCCGTGGATCACACGATGCGCAGCGAACGCGCGCTCCGCGCCGCGATTCTCAATGGGCAACTGACGCGACGTGAGGTGCTGAAGCGGGCCGCAGCGCTGGGCCTCGCCGCCCCGGTGATCGCCAGCCTGTTGGCGGCCTGCGGTGGGGCTGAGGGCGCCGCCCCAACCAGTGAGACCGGTGGTGCCACGACCGCGACCACGAACACCGGCACCAGTGCGTCGCCGACCGCTGCTTCCAGCAGCGAATCCAGCAGCGGCGGCCGGGGTCGGGGCCAGGGTGATCTGCTCCGGATGCTGTTCTGGCAAGCCCCGACGATCCTGAACACGCACCTGTCGACGGGGGACAAGGACACCCTCCCCTCGCGACTCGTCACCGAGCCCCTGCTGAACATCAACCCGGACGGCTCACTCGGCCCCGTCCTCGCCGCCGAAGTGCCGTCGCTGGAGAACGGCGGCGTCGCCCCCGACGGCATGAGTGTGACCTACAAGCTCAAGCAAGGCGTCGTCTGGTCCGACGGCGAGCCCTTCACCGCCCGCGACGTGCGCTTCACCTGGGAGTGGGTCGCCAACCCGGACAACAACTCGCCCAACCAGGCGGTGTACCAGATCATCAAGGATGTCGAGATCGTCGACGACTACACCGTCACCGTGCACTTCAATGAACCCACCCCGGGGTGGTTCAGTCCCTTCGTTGGCGGCTTTCGGGGCGGCATCCTTCCCGAACACATCATGAAGGACTACACCGGCGAACGCGCGCGTGAGGCGCCCTTCAACCTCCAACCGATCGGCACCGGGCCGTACAAGGTGGTCGAGTTCCGGCCCGGCGATGTGGTCCTCTTCGAAATCAACGAGCACTTCCGCGAGCCGGACAAGCCGTACTTCCGAAGCATCGAGTGGAAGGGCGGGGGTGATCCGACCTCTGCGGCTCGCGCCGTGGTGCAGACTGGGGAAGCGGATTTCGCCTGGAATATCCAGGTTGAGAAGCAAGTCCTCGAATCCCTGAACCAGGGAGAGATGGGGAGCATCGTCGTCACCCCCGGGGCCAGCGCCGAGCAGATCATGGTCAACTTCGCCGACCCCACCGTCGAGGTCAACGGCGCGCGGTCCGAGCCCTCAACCACCCACCCCTTCTTCAGCGATCCGCTTGTGCGTCAGGCCCTCGCCCTTGCCTGCGATCGCCAAACGATCGCCGATCTGCTGTACGGTGAAACCGGTAAACCGACCGCCAATGTGCTCAACGCGCCACCGCGGTTCGTCTCGCCGAACACCTCGTTCCGGTACGACCTCGAGGAAGCCGGCCGGCTGCTCGACGAGGCCGGCTGGGTGAAGAACGGCGCCTACCGGGAGAAGGATGGCCGTCAAATGGCAGTCGTTCTCTCGACAACCGTCAACCCCGTTCGTCAGCGACAGCAAGAGATCCTGAAAGCGAGCTGGGAGCAGTTGGGCATTCGGACCGAGCTCAAAGCGGTCGAATCCAGCGTCTTCTTCTCCTCGGACGCCGGCAACCCGGATACCTACCCTCACTTCTACTGCGACCTCCAGATCTTCACCAACGGCCCGACGAGCCTCTATCCGCTCGAATTCCTGGCCAGCTTCAAGTCTGACGATCCGGACAACGATCTTGCGCAGAAAGCGAACAACTGGTCCGGACGCAACTTCCACCGCTGGGTCAACGAGGAGTTCAACCAGCTCTACCAGCAGGCCAGGACCGAGCTCGACCCGGATCGGCAGACCGAGTTGTTTATCGCCATGAACGACTTGGTGGTAAACGAGGTCGTGCGGATCCCCTTGGTGCATCGCAACGGGGCCAACGCCGTCTCCCACCGCCTCAAGGGGATGCAACGATCGACCTTCGAGCCGACGGGCTACGACATCGAGAACTGGTACTTCGAGGAGTAGCCGGTTCGGGGCAGCGGAGCCGGGCCCGACTCGACGTCGGGCCCGGCGACATTCACCCGGCTGTCCTAGCAGGTGGTACGTGTCAGTGGCACGTGCCAGTACCGGAGTCGGTGAAGGATCCGCCGGGGACCGGGATGAACTCCCAGTCGTAGCTGCCGTCGTGCAGGGTCAGTTTGAGCACGCCGAGGGTATCGTTCTCCCGTACCTCACTGGACGGTAACCGCGTGCCGAACTTGTAGAGCCCCACACCGCCGGTTCCCACCACGAACGAGCGGATGCCGTGCGCGTCGTCTCGGTTGCCATCGGCATCCATCGGCGCGAGGCGCTCGTAGACGTGATCATGGCCGTTGATAACGACGTCCACGTGGTGGGCATAGAAGAGTTCCCAGATGGGCGCCATCTTCTTCTGGCCCCCATGCTTGGCGGAGCTAAAACGCGGGTGGTGCCAGATGGCGAGCGTGCAGGTAGCCGGATTCGCGGTCAGTTCCTGCTGCAGCCAGGCATACTGGGGCGAATCCCGGTCGACCGCGATGTTCGAGTCGATCACCAGGATGCGCCACGTCCCGAGGCTGTAGGAGTAGTAGCCGCGGCCTGGCGGGCCGGCGTTCTCGCCGAAGTACTCGAAGTACGCTCGCGCACCTTCCGTCCGGTAGTCGTGGTTGCCCGGCGCCGGACGGGTCCGTTCTTTGAAGAGCCCCCACGTCGGCCCGTAGCATTCCGCGAACTGGCGGGCTGTGCCGTCCGGGTAAGCGTGGTCGCCCGCGGTGAAGACGGTGCCCGGGATCGAGGCGATGAGCCGCGCCGTCTCACGCGCCCCCGTACTGCGGCACGAGGCGATGTCCCCGGCGCCCACCAGGACCGGGTCGTTAGGCGTAGGAGTCGCCCAGACAGTCGTGACCCCGCTTCCGCCCGACGTGACCGTGATGACCAGTTCCGGGCTGTTCGGCGACTCACGCGACGCATACTCGACGCCGTCCTGCCGGTGCGAGGTGATCGCGAAGCTGACGCGCCCATTCCGGAAATTCGCGCTCGTCACGTCGAAGGTGACGACCTGCCCTTTCTCCACCGGGCCCAGCGTCGAGAGTACCGGCCCGTCGATCGCAGGCCGCTTCCTGAAGGTCATCTCGCTCTCGGACCAGGTCGTGTCGCTCACCTGCCGGATCGACCCACCGCTATGGGGGCTGGCATTGGTGACAAACAAGTGCAGCTTGGCCGAGGTGACGAGCCCATCGATGCCGGACAGGTCGAACATCAGATAGGCTTCCTTGACCGGCTTGCCGTCGACGTCGAAGTCGAGCCGGGCGCCGTACGACATATGCGGATGCGCCTCGTTCACATAGGTGTCGGCCACCGGCGTGAACCGCAGCGTCGACACCTGTGCCACCGGCCCGTCGGGCTGCTCCGTCGCGGACGTCAGCGCGTCGATGAGCAGCCGTGGTCCGAGCGCCAGGAGCGCCAACGCCCCGACCACGGCGATGAAATACCGGGATCTCCACCGTCTCATCGACGGCCGTCCTCTCCTCGCCCCCGGCTACCCGGTCGTGACCACCAACTGCGGTTTGTTCGACCCCTGGCGCGAGTGGAAATCCGCCCCATCGCTCGAGGTCGGCACGAGGATGAAGCTGTACGTCCCATTGCCCGTCACCAACGGCGTCACGTCCAGTTCAACCCAGGTGTCCTTCGTGATCGATCCCAGGTCGTCGCTGGGCGTGCCGACCGGCCCCGGTTTGTTGGTCCAGGTAAGCCCCATCTCGCTCCAATCGTTGCTGGTCGCGTACACGGCCGGACCGTTGCTGGAGCCGTCGCTGGCGTAGAGGCGGAGCTTCGCGCTGGTGACCGACCCGGTCAGGCCGTTGACGGCAAAGCGCAGGAACGCCTCCCGTCGGTCCGGCGACGTGTCCGTCCGCAGGCGCGCGGAGGTACCGTAGTTGGTGTCCGGCGTCGCCTCGTCCACCCAGCTATCCGCCTCGGGCGTGAACGTCACGGTGGCTCCACCACCGCTCCCATCGGGCGGCGTCGTGACTGATGCCGGGTTGCTGGCAGGGGACACGTTACCGGCTGCGTCGCGAGCCTTTACCTCGTAGGTGTACGTCGTGGCCGGGGCAACCGTTGAGTCGCTGTGGCTTGTCTGGACGCCGACGGTGGTCAAGAGATCCCCGTCGCGATAGATCTCGTAGCCGGTGACGCCCACGTTGTCGGTCGACGCCGTCCAGGTCAGATTCACCTGGTTCGGACCGACAGCGGTGGCCGTCAGGTTTGCCGGGGCCGTGGGCGCCTGGGTGTCGCCTCCGCTCCCACCGCCGGGATCGCCGGGTTCGCCGGGTTCGCCGGTCGTGACCACCAACTGCGGTTTGTTGGCCCCCTCGCGCGAGTGGAAGTCAGCCCCGTCGCTCGACGTCGGGATGATCGCGAACGTGTACGTTCCGTTGCCTGTCACCAACGGCGTCACGTCCCATTCGACCCAGGTGTCCTTCGTGATCGCCCCCAGGTCATCCACGGCACCGCCGATCGTCGCGGGCCGATTCGTCCAGGTCACCCCGGTTTCGCTCCAGTCGTTACTCGCGGCGTAGACGGCCGGGCCGTTGCTGGAGCCGTCGCTGACGTAGAGGCGGAGCTTCGCGCTGGTGACCGACCCGGTCAGGCCGTTGACGGCAAAGCGCAGGAACGCTTCCCGCCGGTCCGGCGACGTGTCCGTCCGCAGGCGCGCGGAGGTACCGTTGTTGGTGCCGGGCGCCGCTTCGTCCACCCAGCTATCCGCCTCGGGTGCGAACCGGTAGGTGCCACCACCCCCGCCGCTGCCGTCCGCGGTGTACGTCTGCACGTCGAACGTGCGGCCATTCTCATCCGTCGGCGTCACCGTGATCGTGGTCCCGTTCACGGTGACCAGAAGGAAGTGATAGACCTGCTGCGGGCTCGTGGGTGGCGGCGCGTTGCAGCTACTCCCCTGATTCTTCGAGAATGACCAGCCAATGGCATAGGCGTTGAAGGGGCTGCAGTGGTTCACCGAGGCAACCTTCGCCCCGCCCCCGCCGGTGATGTAGGTGACCAGACCATCCGCGTTGGCGTGGTTTCGCTGGTAGAAGTGCGCGTGGCCGGTAAAGGCAATCTTCACCCCGTAGCGCCCGAGCAGGCCCTCCAGGCTGTCCGGTCCCTGGAGGAACGTGTCCGACTGCTGCGCGGAGCTGTCGGAGTAGAGCGGGAAGTGGAGCACGGCGAGTTTGACCTGATCCGGGTGCGCCGCCAGGTCCTGCTCCAGCCACTGGTACTCCTCGCTCGACGCGGTCCAGTGGTAGTCGTAGTCGTTCTCGTACAAGGTGGCGGTGCCGACGTTCGCGTCCGCCCATGCGGCCGTCAGGTTGTAGATGCGTACGGTCCCGGCGTCGAACGCGTACCAGGCACTCGGGTAGTCGCCCGGACTCGTCCCGTTCAGGCAGCAGTGGGTCTCCCGGACATACTTGCCGCTGGAGAGCGCGACCGCCCGGTCCTGCGGGAAGTTGACCAGATGTGGATGGGGGTTGTTGGAACTCGCAAAGCCGTGGTTCCCCGTCGCCGGGAAGATCGGGATCGATCGACCTGGCACCGTCCAGAACTCAGGGCCGAAGACGTTGCTGACTGACGGGCCGGTCTGGACCAGATCGCCATAGTTCTTCTGGCTGCCCGCTGAGTAGGCGTTGTCCCCAACGGTCAGGGCGAAGCGGGCCCCGCTCTCCGCGATACGCTGCATCAGCGCGGCCTGGTCGGGATTGGTCCCCTCGCTGTTGGTATACCCCCAGTCCCCAAAGACCACGAACGAGAAGGGCTTGGTCGACCCGGCTGGGACCTGGGTCCAGAAGCGCGGCGACGGGTCGCTGCCGAGCAGATCGATCGTGCCAAGGTAGACGCGGTAACAATACTCCTTGTCCGGCTCCAGCGTCAGCATCGCTTTCCACTGGTACTCCGGCACGGAGTTCACCGTGATCGATGTCCGCGTGGCCGTAACGGTGTTGACCGGGGTGCAGGAGCCGTCGCTCTGCACCTCACCCCACCGGGCCGATCCGGTCGTCTGCGAGCGGTCCGTAGCCCAGTTGATCGTGACGTACCGGTCGACAAGGTCGGTCAGGTAGGGGTAGCGCATCAGTTGCGGGGCGTAGGCAACAGCCTGGAACGTGGCCACCGCGGCGGCGCTGGACTCCTCGCCCTGCGGCGTCACACGGACCCGCGGGCCGTTCCCCCGCCGCGGCGCGTCGCTCCGCGCTCGCTTCGATTTGTGTCCCACCGGATCGAGCGTCTCCACCTCATAGGTGTGGGTGGCCGCCGGGTCGGCGGTGGTATCGAGGTAGCTGAGGGTGGCCCCGTCCACCGTGGCCAGCACCTGGCCGTCGCGGTAGATCCGGTAGCCGGTGACATCGGTGTCGTCGCTGGCGTCGTACCAGTCGAGCAGGTTCCCCGCGTCGGTGGGCTCCACGGTGAAGTCGACCGGCGGGGAGGGCGGCGTTCGGTCGGTCCGCTCGGGTCGCTCCGGCGCCTTGACTCGGGCCGACCGCGATTGCGCGATGGTCGTACCCTGCGCGTCGCGCGCCTCCAGCACATACACGTAGGTGCGAGTCGGCTCGACGGTCGTATCCACGTAGGTGCGGGCGGTCCCCTCAACAGTGGCGAGGTCTTGACCCGACCGCCGGATGAGGAAACTCGCCACGGGTATGTCGGGTTCCACCGTCCACGACAAGTCCACCTCGTTCGTCCCCACAGCCACCGCGCGCAGACGCACCTCCGGTCCGGGTGCGGCCTGCACCGACGGACTACGGACAGCGACCAGGCCGGTGCTGAGGGTGAGGATGAGCACCAAGAGCAGGTTGCGCCACCGCGATGATCCCAGCATGGGGTCCTCCTACGAGAAGATCGCCAGTTGGTTGATCTCCCACTACCGCCGTCGAACGCGTAGGCGAATCTCCGCTTCGCCCATGTCCTGACCCTTCGCGGCGTGCACGTACAAGGTGTACTCGCCCGCCCGCACCAGGCTCGCCAGCCGCACCACGGCCTCCCCCAGCATGTTCGTCCGCGCTGCCTTCCACCGCACCGTGACGCCGACCGCGGAGATCAACTCCAAGAAGAGGTGCACGCCGTTCACCGCAGAGCCATCCCCGTCATGCGCCGGCACCACCCGGATGGCCACCGGCCACGGTCGCCCCACCACCACCTCCTCGGACGCCTCGACCTCGACCCGCAGCGTCCGGCGGGGCTCCAAGGGCCCGGTGATGGAGTCAGTCGTGATCAGCCAGCAGGGATGGATCTCCACCCAGTGGTCGTGCCCCCGGTCGAGCACCAGCGGCCCGTGGAACGTCGCGTGCTCGCCCGGTTGCGGGATGTAGACGGTCGGCTCGTCAGTCGCGATGACTTCGGCGACCAGCAGCCCGTTGTTAGACGGCCGGAGCAGGTGCTCATACTGCGGGTCCAGCTTCACGTAGACCTTGTGATCCCCGTCGTACGGGTTGTACGTGACCCGCTCCACGACGCCGCTGACCGCCACTGACTCGCTGACGAGCTGCAGCCGCGTCGGTTGCTGCACATGCTCGAAGATATCGCGCCGCTCGACCGGGATCGGCTCCTCGATCCCGGTCACGTCCGGGAGGGTGACCGCGGCTGAACTCTGCCGGCCGCAGGCGGCGGCTACCGCCGCGAATGCGGCGGTGCCCATAACAACCCGGGCCACCTGCAACAACTCGCGGCGCGTGAGTCGCCCCTCGCGCAGCAGATACGCGATCCGTTCCCACTGGCGCTCGGATTCTGGAAGCATGCGTTGCACTCACTCTCCTCCCACGCGCGCCGCTGCCCCCTGGCCCTGGTCGGCGAGCGCCGGCGTTTCCACGTCGCCCATCGTGCCGGCGTCGGGCTCCATGGCGATATCGCCCCAGATGTGCCGTCCGGTAGTGGACGCATAGTTGCCAGCGCTATCGACCCCGACGAGGTAGAACACTGGGCCGGCCGTGGCCGGAACCGGCACGGTAGTCACGAAGTTCCCGCGTTCGTCGGCCTGCACCTCTGCCAGGAACTCGCCCCGGTAGTAGAGCGACACGGGCGCGTTGAGCCGGAAGCCGCGCCCCTCGATTCGCATGACATCCCGCTCCACCGAGAAGGTCAGCTCTGGCTGCGGTAGCCGCTTGGTTACCTCGTAGATCCAGACCCGCGGCTCGCGGTTGTGATAGACGGTGTGCACGAGTTCACCGCCGTAGTCCTCCACCAGGCGCTGGAACTGGCGCTGCGTCGAACTGCGGACGATGGGGTCCTCCGGCGGGTCGTCGCCTGCGTTGGTGTAGAACACCAGGTAGGAGACCTCACCGGAGGCCAGCAAGCGCGGGGGCCAGAGCACCACCCAGTCCCGCGGTGTCGCATCGGAGCGGAGGCTCGGGCGCACAACGGTCCCGCCGGGAAGGATGGTCGCGAGGCGAAAGCGCCCGAAGGGGTAGGCGTCGCGTCGACCGTAGAACGCAAGCACATATTGCGCGGAGCCCTGGGATAGGGTCATGACCCCCGCGTCGGGAGCGGTGTTCTCCGCCAACCAGTAGGCCGCCTCCCGCATGCCCGCGTAGTCGTGGACGCGCACCGCCGACCAGACCGGCGGCAGCGATGCGGCCAGCACAATGGTGAGGGCGACCGGCGCTGCTACCCATGACCTGCGCACGACACTGAGCGCCTGCTCGAGCGCCCGCGCCCCGAGGAGCGCCAGAGCCGGCACCAGCGGCAGCAGGTAGTTAAACGCCTTCAGCGGGTATGCCTGCTGGAAGACGCCGAAGACGAGGATCCAGGTAGCCAGCAGGATATCCCCGAGGCTCCGCCGAATAGCCGCCACCACCAGACTCACCGGCGCCAGGACCAGGAGCACATAGCCGTCGTAGCGGGCGAGCACCTTCGGGTAGTAGTACCAGGGCACGTGGCTCACCCGGCGGATGCTGTCGGCCAGAAAGGCAAGGTACAGCGAACCGTACTCGAAAAGTTGGTAGAAGGCCGGCGCGAGGCAGATCAGAAACACGACGGCGCTGATCGCGACCGACCGGACCGTCAGGCGGGAATAGCCGTGCGTCAGGAGGAGAGCCAGGCCCAGCACAGGCAGGACGAGCACGCCGGTGACCTTCGCGTCGACCGCGAGCCCCGCCGCCGCGGCGAAGGCGTAGAGCCAGCGGTCCCCGCCGCCGCGCACCCACCGGGCACCGCAGTAGATGGCAAGCGTCACACAGAACGTGAGGGTCGAATCGAGCAGCGCCAGCCGCCCCAGAAAGATCGCGTACCCACTTACCGCCAGCAGGAGCGCGGCGATCAGCCCGGTGGAACGACCAAACAACGTCCGACCGATGGCATACGTCAAGGGCACGGTGAGGATGCTGAAGACGGCGGCGACCACCCGCGCCAGGACGTCGCTCACGCCAAACAGCCAGTAGGCGGCCGCGAGGACGTACTGGTACAGCAGGAAGTTGGAGTTACCGCGCGACAGCAGCACGAAGTACCGCTTCAGTTCCTGGTCCCCGGCCAGGACGGCCGCCTGCCCGGCATAGACCGCCTCGTCGCCTCGGAGACCGATCGCCCCGAGATCCCAGAGGCGCGCCGTCGCAGCCAGTGCGGTGATCGCGAGCAAGGCTGCCGCCTCCAATGCCGCCCAGCGACGCTCCGCCAGCCGGCTCCATCTCCTCATGAATCGATCCCCTCCAGTTCGCCGATCGTCACTTCGTCAGGGGTACCGGCCTGCTCCGGCCGATATTCCAGCCGGGCACGCTCGAAGTACTGCACGATCAGCCCGGTCTCGGGATCGCGGAACTCCTCGCTAATCGGATAGCCGAACAGCGCCAGCGATTCCCGGAAGCTGGTCCCGGTATCCCCGAGACGCAGCCCGTTGCTGCGCCAGAAGGTGAGGAAGTGTCCACAGACCCGGTGCCCGGTCGTGGGGAAGTACTCGCAGTTCGCCGACTGCTCCGCCGCGCTGGGCGGGACGGGTTGGAACGGCTCGGTTCCGAGGAGGCCACGGCGCTCAGCCTCCTCCCAGCCCACGCGACCGAGCTGGATCTCGTAGCGCGTCCCGGCCAGGTGCGGGTGCAGTTCGAAGCGCGCCCGATCGAAGTACTGAATGGTGAGCGTCGCCCCCGTCTCGGGGTCGACCTGCTGGTAGGCGGCGCCGAGCGGTCTGCCGAACACCCGTGGGCCGCCGCTGGCGTTCCACAGTCGCCGGAAGACCTCGGCTACCTCCACGGCCGGGCGGGTTTCCGAGGTCGGGACCACCTCCACATCGGCTTGCTCCGGCACGTGGTCCTGCGTCGCGGCGAGCGTGTCGGTGGGCCGGAGCAGGCGATCCGGGGCCAGCAGCCATGGCCCATGTGCCGCTGTCAGCCCGTAGCCGACCCCGACGACCCCGACCACGGCGGCGACACCAGTCACGCCGTACAGGGCACGCCTGCCGATCCCGATGGGTTGCCCTGCAGCGACCGGCAGGAAGCGCCCAATTCGGGTGCCCGACACGACCAGCAGGGCGAAGAGGATGCCCACCGGGATTGCCAGCACCACAGCAATCAGGAAGTAGGTGATCACCGGGATCGTGACGGTCGCACCCGGTACCAGGTCGAAGAGTTGCGCCCGTGTGTAGCCCCCGGCGCCGAGGACCCAGGCACGGTAGGTCCCGATCGGCAGCCCTTCGAAGGTAGCCTGGCCCGACTCGTCGTATGGCTGGTACTCCCGCGAGCCATCCGGATGCTGCAGCACCACGCCCGTGCCAACCCGGTCGCCCAGCAGGGTCGCCCGGCTCGTCACGGTGATGCGATGCAGGGAGAGGGGAATGCTGGGGGCCACTTCGGGCCGCAGTGTGAAGGTGACCTCGCCCTGGCGCACCGTGCGAATCCCATCGACGATGACCTCTTGCACCGAGTAGCGGACCGGCTGGGCACGGAGCCCTGTCGGCGTCTTCACCACGGTCGTTGCCGGAAGCCACTGCGCGGCCTGCGGGTCCAGATCGAGGGTCTGCCCCTGTGCGGTCCTCACCCTGATCGAGCTGATGCGCGTCGGCGGGACGAACTCCCCCTCTGCGTCAGCAAAGGTCAGGTTGGTCAGATAGCTCACCAGGAACCCAGCAACCAACTGCCGCCCCGGAAGCTCGACGTCGCGGAAGCTCACGTAGACGCCGTCCGACCAGCGACTGAAGTCCGCTCGCTGGGTCGTGCTCAGGTCCACACGCGGCGGGGCCTCGAGCCGGAACGTACCCGGCTGCGAAATGGGGAACCGCGCGATCCCCTCCGCATCCGCGGCGAAGGGGTGGTCGTCCAGGGTGAAGGTGACGCCCGGCAGGCGCGGCACGGTCCGGATTTCGAGCATCGTCGGCTCGACCGTGACCGTGGCGGACGCGGTCGCCGCCGCCAGCGTGTCGGTGCCCGGGAAACGCGCGACCAACTCATAGTCACCAGCGGCCAGGGTTCCCCGCACCTGGAACCCGGCGGTGCCATCCGGCCCAGTCGTGGCGCGCTCGGTGACTTCGTCGCCCATCCGAAGCTCGACGACCTCCCCGGAGAGCGGCGCTCCCGAGGCGGTCAGCCGCGCCATGATCGGGATGTCATCGCCGACCTGGATCGCCGGCGGCACCTCCAGGGTCAGCTCGACTGCATCGGCGGCCGCGGCACGGTCCGGCCCGTGCGCCAGGGCAAGCAGAACGATCATCCCGAATAGCACGAGTCCCCGGCGCGCGCGCGACGCCCCTACGATCAAGCACCGTACGGCCATCGCTCGCTGCAGTAGCGCCGCTCGCCGGCATCTTCGCGATCCGATCACATCTACCCTTACCCGTCTAACCCAGCCGGATTCGTCGTCGGTGTCACACTCCTTGGTGCTGCCAGGCGCCTGCCCGGCAACTCATCCTCCGGTGCCAGGCTCGGGCACGGGGCCTTCGATCGCCAACCCACCCGGCACCATCCCGCGCCGTTGGGACGGAGCAGCGATGAGCGCCGGAATGCGCTGGGCCCAGTCCATCGAACTGCTGCGGATCAACCGCCCCGGTACCCCCTCCAGCGCACGCTGGACGATCTGCCGCTCCACCACAGAGAGATCCTTGCCATTGGCCTGGAGGAGATGCCCACGGATGGCCGGGTACGGTGGGAAGCCATATGCGTCTTCGCAGTTGCTCATCAGGATGTCGAGCATCTCGTCGGGGTCGAGACGGAACTCATCATCCGTCCCGCGCTCGATGACGAAGAGCCCTTCGAGCCGTGCTTCCCGTGCCAGCTTGACCTGCGGAATCAGCCGCTGGACCGGATACTTCGGCGGCGGCACCAGCCACTGCGCCAGCGCGTTGATGGTCGCGATGGGCAACCGCGTGCGGGTCAGCAGGAAGGCGAAGCGCCGTCCACCCCGGGAGTGGATCCGGCTCTGGATCGGCAGGCCCAGCCGCTCCCGCCGCGTCAGGGCCGGCCGGTTCAACGCCGCAACCGTGTGCTTGCTGATCGTCAGCGGCTTGGGGTAGGTCAGCACGGTCCCCCCTGGTGTCACCAGGGTGAGATCGTCGGAGATGAATGCCGCGGTGTTGTTTTCCCACCGCTGCCGGTCGAGGATGCGCAGGACCGTTGTCGTCTTGCCGGTGTCGGTCCGGGCCGTCACCAGGTAGGCATGGCCGTCATAGGCGATACAGGCCCCGTGGATCAGTGCGTAGCCCCGCTGGACGAAGGTCCAGCGCAGGATCGGCTCGACGACGTTCGTGTAGAGCACGTGGGGCGAGCGCGCCAGGAGCGGCGATGCCACCACGTCGATGGCGTCCCCGAGGCACACGTCGATCCAGAAGCCAAACATCCCGAGGCGCTCGTCGTACTGGAAGTGCCGCTCCGCGCTCACCCGCTGGGGACGGCGCGCCTGCGTGCGCACGTCGATGGTCGGCGGCCCGTCCAGTGCCCCCACGCGGAACTGCTCGAGTTCCGGCAAGGGCACGGTCGACCGCACCGTGACGATGTCGTGGATGTTGTAGAGTGCCGGACCTGTGGTCCGGCGTGCGCGCCGGGCGGCGTCCCAGATCCACATGTCTGCGACCGCGAAGCGGAGCACCGTCAGCGCGAGGAGCGAGATCAGATTGGACGCCACGTAGAAGATCCCGAATATCGAGGTCAACACGTACATCAGAGGTCCTCGGAAAAGCAACGCAGCGTTGTTCATCCCGAAATACAGGCCCATGCGAGCCAGCGGCCCACGCGTGCTCTCGCGCCCGCTGAAAACGAAGGACTCAGTCAGCAAGTACAGCCACAGCGTCGATACCTGCGTCGCCAACGCCGCCGCGACCAGATAATGGAGCCCCTGGATCTCGGCGAAGGCGAGGAGGGCGAGCGTATTCACCCCCAGCCCTGAGGCTCCGACCACCGCGAACCGGACGAAGCGGCGCGTCTGGTCGCTCAAGCGCAACTGCCAGAGCAGCATCAGGTAGCGAATCGCCTCGCGCAGTGACGCCTTGCTTTCTCCGGCGTGACGCTCCCCAAACTGATACGGCACCTCGGCCACCTGCAGCCCCTCGGTGCGGATGAGGATCTCCAGCAAGATCTTGAAGCCGCAGGGTCGGAGGCAATCCGGGTCCACCGCTCTGCGGCGCACCAGGAAGAAACCGCTCATCGGGTCGGTCACCCCGCGGAGCCGGCCGGGAAAGACCATCTTGGCGAGGATCGTCGTGGTGCGAGACGCGGCGGCCCGGAGTTCACCCATCCTGCCGAGGCTGCCGTCCTCGCAGTAACGACTCGCAATCACCAGGTCGGCGTGTGTGGCCCGCGCGCGCTCCAGGAGGGACGGGATCACCTCCGGTGGGTGCTGCAGGTCGGCATCCATCACGCAGACCCAGTCGGCCCTGGCGGCACGCAGCCCCACCACGACAGCCCCGCCCAACCCACCATGGCGCTCACCCCGCGGGCGGTGGATAACCCGAATTACGCGGTAGGGTGACCGCTCCAGCGCCTCGATCGCCGCTACCGTGTCGTCATCGCTGTCGTCGACGAAGATGATCTCTAGCACCTCGCCCGGCAGGCACCGATCGAGGCGTTCGACGAGCGGACCGACATTCTCCGCCTCGTTGCGCGTCGGTACCACGATCGTGAGCGATGGTGGGATCGGAGACGAATCGTCGGGGACCGTATGAGCAATGTCGCACCTCTCCTCCAACCAAGGAGGCGATGCCTCACGTGTTCCGGCGTCGATCCGCGCGGACATGGGCCACCCTCCACTGATGGGCCATTCCCGGGCAAGCACAAAGGCTCGTCCATCTGTTCACCATGGGCGCGTATGTGACGTTGATTCTACGGACGATCTCTGACGGCTCCCTTGATGGCGTAGAAGTCGCCAGTGTAAATGTCGTCAGGTGACGGGGTGGCCGTGGAGACGACCGAGCAAGAAATGTTTGTGTGAGGCTATCTATTTCCCGAAGCGATCACATGTATCTGGCAGGGGTTCCGTATCGGCGGGTACGGCGGCCCGAGCGGCTAGTTCCGCGGGTCAAGCTTCACCGCAGGCGACGAGGCGCACCGCCGCGCGGTGAGGTGGAGCCCGGCAGCCAGGTGGCGGCCGCGGTAGAGGCGGTCCTCGAGGTAGGAGAGGCGCCAGGTCGGGATGAAGACGGCTCGCGCGATGGCGTTGACCGCTGCCGGGGGTAGCAGGCCCGCACCGCCGCTGTTGCGCTCGCGCTGCCAGTAGTCGACCACGTCATGGATCTGGCTGACCAGGTGGAACCCGTACGCCCGGTGCTCCACGCTCAGACCGGCCTCCCACAGCTCGCGGAAGACCTCCTCTGGCGTGAAGTGGTTGATGTGGCCGACGTGGTCCCGCTTCCAGCGGTTGATCGGGATGCGGCGACTCCGCCGCAGCAGGTGGTAGACCGTGCCCGGCTTGCCCTCCAGCGGCACGAAGGCGTGCAGCACGCCGCCGGGGCGGAGCACGCGGGCGATTTCGGCGAGCATCCGCCGGTGCTCCGGCACATGCTCCAAGAGGTCGAAGAAGAGGACGGCGTCGAAGACGCTATCGGCGAAGGGGAGGAGGCTGGCGTCCAGGCAGACCAGATCGTGGGCCCGAGAGCGGCGACGCGCCTCCCGGAGGGCGACCCGGCTCAGGTCGGCACCCAAGACGGTGAGATCCGGCCGCTCGCGACTCAGGGCGCGAAGGTAGCGCCCCGCGCCGCAGCCGAGCAGGAGGACGCGACCCTGCACGCCGGCCAGCGCCGCCAGCGCGTGCCGCAGGCGCAGCGAGGCCAGGCTGCGGTCGTGCACCTGGACCTCATCCCGCCCCTGGATTTTGGATGGATCATCGATGTCGTAACGTCCGACGCGCCTCACGGGATCGTCCGGTAGTACTCCAACAGCGGCGCCAGATCCGGCACCACGACATCAGGCTGGAGGGAATCTGTCGTCAGGTCCGCTGCGCCGGTCACGCCCGTCAGCACCAGCACCGTAATGAAACCGGCACGGTGCCCCGCCTGGATGTCGGTGTCGAGCCGATCTCCCAGCACCGCCGTCGAATCGGGGCTGATCCCCATCAACTGGCCGGCCTCAACCAGCATCCCCGGCTCCGGCTTCCCGATGACGATCGGCTCGCGGCTTGTCGCCACCCGCAGCGCCGCCTGGATCGCCCCCGCGCCGGGGACCAGCCCCTCTTCCGTCGGGAAGGTCGTGTCCGGGTTGGTCGCCACCCAGGTCGCCCCGCGCCGGATGGCGAGGCAGGCACGCGCGAGCTTGTCGTACGTCAGCTCCCAGTCGGCCCCGGTCACCACGACCTCGGCGTCCAGGTCAGCGGGCTGATAGCGACCATCGCCGAAAATCGCCTCGCGCAGCGCCGCCATGCCTAGTACGTGCACCCGCGTGCCGGCCGGATACCGTTCCTCCAGCCAGGCGCGGGTGGCGAGGCTCGAGGTGACGATCCGCTCGGGCGGAACGGGGATGCCCATCCGGGCGAGCTTCTCGGTGTACTGCTCGGGCGTACGCGTCGAGTTGTTGGTCGCCATCACGTAGGGGATGCCCCGTGCGTCGAGCGCGGCCAGGAACTCGCGGGCGTACGGCAGCGCCATGTCCCCGCGGTAGAGCACCCCGTCCATATCGATCACGTAGCCGCGCACGGGCGCAAGCCGGGGAGCGAGATCAGCTCCGGCCAGCGTCATGCCTGTGTCCCTCCTCCATCAGGCAGCGGCGGGCCGAGACCCCGCCGCTGTCGCCGCCGGCCAGCATAGCACAGCCTCCGCACCCAGCCAAAGCCGATCCGGGGCCACGGCCCGCCTGCTATACTGCCGCCGGGCCCCAACAGGGCAGGGATCGGTGGCGACACCGCGGAAGGGAGGACCGCATGACCCTAGCGAGCCCACGGCTCGACCCGAAGCAGGCGACGCAGGTGCTGGCGCAGATCGATGAGCGCGAGGTAGTGGAGTTCCTTCAGTCACTGGTGCGCATCCCATCGATTAACCCGCCCGGCGACGTCCGAGACGCCATCGCCCGCTGCCGCGAAACCCTGGAGGCGGCCGGCTTTGCCATCGAGATCCTCGCTGAGGAGGAGACGAAGCCGAACCTGATCGCCCGGCTCGAGCGCGGCTCCGGCCCTGTGCTGCTCTGGAACGCCCACGTCGACGTGGTGCCGACGGGAGAAGAGTCGGCCTGGACCCACCCGCCGTTCGGCGCCGAGATTCACGACCGCCGCGTCTACGGCCGCGGCGCCGGCGACGACAAGGCCAGCGTCACCGCGCAGATCATGGCCGCCCTCGCCCTGGCGCGCTCGGGCGTGCCGCTGCGCGGCACCCTGATCGTCAACACGGTGGCCGATGAGGAGATCGGCGGCGTGGCCGGATCCCAACTGGTCGCCCAGTCCGACACGATCCGCCCCGACTTCGTCATCGTCGGTGAGCAGACCCTGAACCGCGTCTGCGTCGGCGAGAAGGGCGGGCAGGGAGTCCGGGTCACGGTCTACGGCCGGGCCGCCCACGGCGCGCTCCCCTGGGAGGGCGCCAACGCGATCGAGGGCATGGCCCGCGTGATCGTCGCCCTGCAAGACGAGCTGTGGCCGGAGCTGGCGAAGCGCACCCACCCCTACTTCCACCCGTCCTCAGCCTGCGTCTCACTGATCGAGGGCGGCGTCAAGTCCAACGTCGTCCCCGACCGCTGCACCATCCACATCGACCGGCGCATCGTTCCGGGGGAGAAGCCCGCCGAGGTCGTCGCGGAGATCCGCCGCGTCGCCGAGCAGGCGATCGCCCGGATCCCCGGCCTGCGCGTCGAGGTCGAGCCGGCCGGCTGGGGTGGCAGAGAGGCCACGGTCGTGGCCGAGGATTCCCCGATCGTGAAGGCGATGCTCGCCGCCAACCAGTACCTCGGGTTCGACACCACCCTGACCGGCTTCAGCATGGCCACCGACGGGAGACACTTCGCCGCTCGTGGCTACCCGACCATCATCTACGGACCGGGTGACCCGTCCCTGGCGCACAAGCCGGACGAGTGGGTCGGCATCGACGAGGTGCTGGACGCCACTCGCGCCTATGCCCTCGCCGGCCTTGCCATCCTCGGCGGGGCGTAGGAACACCCAACACGACACTGGCGCCGCGTCCGCGGCGCCAGTCTGCTCATACCCACGCAGGCCCCAAGAACAAGCCCCCCTCCCAACGTTGGGAGAGGGGTTGGGGTGCGGGTCGCTCTCGCGGTTCCGCGTGCTGCGTTCCCGGAGATGGCATCACACCTCGGTCGCGCCGGGCGTGGCGCCGCGGCGACGAGCGCGGCGCGCGTAGTACACCGCCCCTGCCGCAACCAGCGGCCAGAGCCACCAGAGGAAGACGACAACCGTCAGCCCCACCGTCGCCACCTGCCCGGCAAAGCGCATCGACGCATCCCACGCCTCGCGCACCACCCGCACGAAGTCGAACTCGTGCGCCGCCCGGCCTGCTCCGGCCCCGACCGGGAGGAGCTGGAGGTCGATCCGCGAGAACGAGGTGCGCCGCTCCAGGTAGTTCAGGCGCCCCTTCATCTGCTCGATCTCCCCACGCACGCGGGCGATCTCCCGCTCGAGCGCCAGGATGTCCTCCAGCCGCGTCGCCTGTCCCTGGAGCGAGAGGAGCCGCTGCTCGGTCGCCTCGGCATTGCGCAGCCGGGCTTGGAGATCCACGTACTCCTCGGTCACGTCCTGGCTGCTGGTGGTCTCGTGGTCCACACGCTCCACCAGCGGGAGGCCCCGCAGCGCGCTCATGGTCGGGTCGAAGCGGTCCGAGGGCACTTCGATCGTCAGCATCGCGGACTGGTAGTCGCCGTTGTAGGAGGTCGATGAGGTCAGGATCTGCCCGCCCTGCGCCGTCGCGATGTCGCGCACCGCGGCGATGGCCTGCTCGACGTTCTGGACCGTCAGCGTCAGCTCGGCGGTGCGCACGATGCGCCGGTCCCAGTCCGCGATCTGCGCGGCCTGGGGTGGCGCCGCTCCAGCGCTCTCCCGCGCGCCATCCGCGCTATCGTTGGTGGACACACTACTGGCTCCGCCCCCCGCACTCGGAGCCACCGCCGACTCCTCGCGCACGCCGCCGCAGGCCGCTAGCCCCAGAGCCAGCACCAGCACTCCCAGCAACAGCACCACCGTCGATCGTCCGGCCGCCCGCATCTGTCTCCTCCTCACTCCACAGCGGGCCATCACGGCCCACCCTGTCAGGATGACGCCCGGCGGCGGCCCTTTGTTCCGCGACGGGACGCGCAAAACCCGCCAAGCCCTCGGTTTCCTGCGAGCCGTCGTTCGGGGCAGGAGAACAACAGGAGCGCCGGCGTCTGGTCTGGCCCTCGTATGGAACTCCCCTCTCCCAAGGTTGGGAGAGGGGTCGGGGGTGAGGGCCGCTCTCGCTGAGCAGTGCCGTTCCACCCTGGAAAATGCGATGTCTTCCTGAGCGCAGCGCCGGATCTCGGCGTGGTGCAACGACACACGCGAGCGATCCTTCGCGTCGCTCAGGATGACCCTCTATTCGGGCCGCAACGCAGGGCACGGCCGCAGCGCGACCTCGCCCTAGCGGCGAAACACGATGTTCAGGATGAGAGTGAGGATCAGGCTGAGGAGGAGCATCGTCGCCAGCGGGATATAGATGGTGACCGGCCCGCGGCGGATGGTGATGTCACCGGGCAGGCGCCCCAGCAGCGGCACCCGGCCGGCCAGGTAGATCATGCCGCCCAGCACAATGAGCGCGAACCCGACGAGGAGGATGATCTTGCCAAGCTGGCTCAGATCGGACATCGCGTCGAGCCGCCTCCCGCCGCGACGCTACCGCCTGCCGAAGAGCTCCCGCAGGTGTGCGCCGATGTCGAAGATGAGGATAAACAGGATCGGGATCAACGCGAGCACGACGGCAGGAATGATCAGTTGGAGCAGATCATGGATGATGCCCATCCCGTGGGTGCCTTTCCCAAGCAACCCGGATCCCCGGTCCTCCGGGCAGCACGACGGCTTCCGTCCGGAAGGACACCTGACGGCCGGCCCGTGCGGACCGACCGTCAGGATTATACGCCAACCGGGGAGAACCGGCGCCGTCGCGCCTACGCCACGACCTCGGCCGCGGACAGCACACCCTGGATCGTCAGCTCGCCATCCGGACCGACATCGACGGTAACCGTGTCGCCTTCGTGGATCTTCCCGGCCAGCAGCGACTTGGCCAACCGGTCGAGCACCTCGCGCTGGATCGTCCGCTTGAGCGGGCGCGCGCCGAAGACGGGGTCGTACCCACGGTCGGCCAGCCACTCCTTGGCCCGCTGCGTCACCTGGAGGGTGATGTTGCGGTCCGCCAGCCGCTCGGCCACCTGCCGGAGCTGGATGTCGACGATCATCGCCAGATGCTCGCGCGTCAGCGCGTGGAAGATGACGATCTCATCGATCCGGTTCAGGAACTCCGGCCGGAAGTGATTGCGGAGCGCCTCGAACACCCGGCGCCGCATCTCGGCCTCGCCTTGCGGCCCCGCCGCCTGGATATAGGCCGACCCTAGGTTGCTGGTCATGATGATGACCGTGTTCCGGAAGTCGACCGTCCGGCCCTGGCCGTCGGTCAGCCGGCCATCATCGAGCACCTGGAGCAGGACGTTGAACACCTCCGGGTGCGCCTTCTCGATCTCGTCGAACAGGACGACCGCGTAGGGCCGCCGCCGGATGGCCTCGGTCAACTGCCCGCCCTCGTCGTAGCCGACGTAGCCGGGCGGCGCGCCGATCAGCCGCGCGACGGTGTGCCGCTCCTGGTACTCCGACATGTCGATCCGCACCAGGGCGCGCTCGTCGTCGAAGAGGAACTCGGCCAGCGCCCGCGCCAGCTCGGTCTTCCCGACGCCGGTCGGCCCGAGGAAGATGAAGCTCCCCAGCGGCCGGTTCGGGTCCTGCAACCCGGACCGGGCACGGCGGATGGCGTTGCTCACCGCCTCGATCGCCTCGTCCTGCCCCACGACGCGCTGGTGCAGCCGCGACTCCATGTGAACCAGCTTCTCGATCTCGCCCTCAACGAGCTTGCTGACCGGGATACCGGTCCACTTGCTCACCACCTCGGCGATGTCGTCGGCGTCGACTTCCTCCTTGAGCAGCTTGCCGTGGGTCTGCACCTCGGACAGGTGCCGCTCTTCCTCCTTGAGCTTCCGCTCCAGCTCGACCAGCCGGCCATACTGCAACTCCGACGCGCGTGCGTAGTCGGCCGCGCGCTGCGCCTGCTCGATCTCATGCCGTGTCTGCTCGATCTGCTCCTTCAGCTCGCTGATCCGCTGGATCGCCTCGCGCTCCTGCTCCCATTGCGAGCGCAACACCTGCTCCTGCTCGCGCAGGTCGGCCAGCTCGCGCTCCAGCTCCTGCAGCCGCTGCTTCGAGGCGTCGTCGCGCTCCTTGCGCAGCGCCTCGCGCTCGATCTCGAGCTGCATGATTCGCCGGTGAAGCTCGTCCAGCTCCGCCGGCATGCTGGTCATCTCCATCCGCAGGCGGGCGGCCGCCTCGTCGACGAGGTCGATCGCCTTATCCGGCAGGAACCGGTTGGTGATGTACCGGTTCGACAGCACCGCAGCAGCGACCAGCGCCGAGTCCAGGATACGGACCTTGTGGTGCAGCTCGTACCGCTCGCGCAGCCCACGCAGGATGCTGATGGTGTCCTCGACGGTCGGCTCACCGACGAGCACCGGCTGGAACCGGCGCTCCAGCGCGGCGTCCTTCTCGATGTGCTTGCGGTACTCGTCGAGTGTCGTCGCGCCGATCGCGTGCAACTCACCGCGCGCGAGCATCGGCTTCAGCATGTTCGAGGCGTCCATCGCCCCTTCGGCCGCGCCGGCGCCGACGACGGTATGCAGCTCGTCGATGAAGACGATGATCTGCCCCTCGGCCTCCTGGATCTCGTTAAGCGTGGCCTTCAGGCGCTCTTCGAACTCACCACGGTACTTGGCCCCGGCGACCATCGCCGCCAGGTCCAACTGCACGATCCGCTTGTCCTTCAGGCCCTCCGGCACGTCGCCGCGGACGATCCGCTGGGCGAGCCCCTCGACGATCGCCGTCTTACCGACGCCCGGCTCGCCGATCAGCACCGGGTTGTTCTTGGTCCGGCGCGAGAGCACCTGGATGACCCGACGGATCTCCTCATCGCGCCCGATGACCGGGTCGAGCTTCCCCTTGCGGGCCAGATCGGTCAGATCGCGGCCGTACTTCTCCAGCGCCTGGTACGTGTCTTCGGGGTTCGTGCCGGTCACGCGCTGCGCGCCGCGGATCTGGCTCAGGGCCGTCAGGACACGATCCCGGTTCACACCCAGCCGCTGCAGCGCCTTGACCGCCGGTGCATTCGGCGTCGCTTCGAGTGCGGCCAGGAGGAGGTGCTCAGTGCTGATGTACTCGTCGCCGAAGGCACGGGCCTCCTGCTCGGCGCGCTCCAGGACACGCCGCAGCCCGGCGCCGAGCACCGGCTCCGCGCTGTACTGCAATCTCGGCGACGCCTCGACCGTCCGGAGCAGTTCCGCCTGCGCCGCCCGCGGGTCGATCCCGAGCCGCAGGAGCACCTGAGGCACGACTCCGTCGCGCTGGCTGACCAGGGCGTAGAGCAGCGGCTCGACGTCGAGCTGCGCAAGGCGCCGCTCTTCGGTCTCCCTTTGAGCAGTAATCAGCGCCTCTTGCGCCTTCTCGGTCAATCGCGATAGATTCATCGGTCAACTCTCCCAAGCAGGTGCCGATACCCCGCGGGCACCGGCAGGGTGTGGGTGCTCCCAGGTCGTGGATGGGTCGCGCGTCCGTCGCTGGCTATTCGACGTCGGGGGAGGTGCCGAGCAACTCCAACAGTGCATCGATCTCTCGAACCAGGTAGTCGAGTCGCCCGTTATTGCGGTCCGAGAGCGACTGGACCTCACGCCGAATGCCGCGGAGCCTGCGGGTCACATCCATGGCAAGTTGCACGCCGGAGAGGTTGATCCCTCGCCGCTCCACCAGGTACTTGACCTGCCGCAAGCGCTCGATGTCGCTCGACGAATAGAGCCGCAGGTTCCCGGCGGTGCGAGACGGCGAGACGAAGCCCTCCCGCTCGTACTTCCGCAGCGTCTGCGGGTGCAATTCCAGCAGCCTTGCCGCGACGCTGATCACGTAGAGTGGTTCGTTCTGACGCATGCGACCTCCCCGGAGCTACCACCGTGTTTCACACGCACGTAGTATAACAGCTTATATGGTTCGTATCAATGTGCGTTGACGACTCGGTGGGCGTGGGTTCCCTGCCCGGGTGCTACCCGATCCAGCCCGCCGGTGTCAACCGCAGGGAACCCATCAGCAGAGGGTACGACGGCAGCCCCGATGGCCTGCCGACTGAGCGATGGCCCTCGAGCGATGCCGTCTGGCAGATGGATCGAGTCTGTAGTCGTGACGCAGGAGCGGGCAGGCCGCCATCCCCCGCGTAGCACGGAGCCCCGCAGCGTAGTCGGTGCCCGGGGCTCAAGCCCCGGGCTCACCACGAAAGCCGGCTCAAGCCGGCTGGAGGAATCGGACTCACGTCCAGGTGGTACGGAATCCAGCGTTCCGGCATGTGCCCGGCGCTCATGGAGTTGGACGAATGATATGGGGGTCCGCCGCTCGGCTCGTGCCCGGGGCTAAAGCCACGGGGCTGAATATGAAAAGCCCACTGAAGGGGCTCTCGTGTCCCGCACCTCGGCGGACCCGATCCGACCACCCACCGGACACCGCGTCCCCAGCCCCTTCAGTGGGCTTCGCTTCCTAGCCCGGCGGCTTTAGCCCCGGGCACGCGCCACAGCGTGGGATCCTTCACGCCACCCGGTCGGATCTCCGTCCTGGGCCAGCTCTAGCGGGCTTCCCATCGTCATCCCGGCGGCTCTGGCCCCAGGCACGTTCCGCGGCGAGAGTGACGCGAGGAGCACGCGCCGGTCCGAATCCTAGACCAACGCTGCGGTGGTGCCGGTACGGGCCAGAACTCGCTCCAGCTCGCGGCTTGAGCCGTAGCTCAACTGGACGATGGTCGCCAGGGTGCGCGCGTCGGCCGGGCGGTTGAGGAGCAGATAGGCGCGCGCCGCCGCGACGTAGCCCAGGGCATCCATGGACCAGAAGCCGGGGCAGCGGGTGAGGTCATAGGTGGGGTCGGCCTGTAGCGACCGGGCGAACTCGTGCGTCGCGGCGCGGTAATCGCCCCGACGGGCCAGGCGCACGGCACGGGACGCGAGTGCCTCGGCCCGGTTGAGCGGCACGACTTGCGGCTCCGCAGGTATCCGCGCCGCGCTCGGCCGCCACACCGGTGTCGTGGGCCGCGCGGTCGAAACGGCCGGCGCGGTCCGGCGCGTGGGGGCGGTCTGAACGGCCAGCGTCGCGCCGGCCGGTGCGGTTCGGCGCATCGGGGTGGTGCGAGAGGCTACCGGCGCGGACTGGATTCGCCGGCGCTGCGGTCGCGGCCGGAACAACCGTGTCAGGAGGCGCGGCACGCCGAGCGCAAGATGGCCGGCCCGGCGACGCTGCCAGAGCAGCCCACCAACCCCGAGGAGAACGGGATAGTTCACGATCAGCGCCAGGGCCAGGCCCATCGTGGCAACCGACGCCAGCGGCCAGCGCCACGACAGTCCGCCGCTCCCCGGCCTCGCATCCGCCGCGTGTACGACCGCCGTCGTGTCGGCCACCCGATCGACCGTCAGCGAGGAGCCCTCCGCCGGCGTTGCCTGGACGGTCGGCGCCGCCACCACTGGCTCGGCCGGCGCCAGCGTGATCCGGGGGCGGGCCGGGTCCGACGGCGCCGCGGCAAGGGCGGCGAAGCCGTAGTCCAGCAGCGAGACCGCGTCGGCGTACCAATCATCGGCCGTGCTGCCGAGCACCACGGCGATGATGGTGTGACCGTCACGCTGTGCCACCTCGACCAGGCAATAGCCCGCATCGTCGGTGATACCCGTCTTGCCGCCGATCAGGCCGGAGTAGCTCGAGAGCAACTCGTTGCTGCTGTAGAGCTCGAAGCCTTCGTCCGCGTAGTACGCGCTCCCGATGATCCGCCGAAACTCGGGATTGCCGAGCGCGTACATCGTGATCGCTGCGATGTCGCGAGCGCTGGAGACGTGCCCGGGCTCGTCGAGGCCGTGCGGATTCACCAGGTGGGTGTGGGTCAGGCCCAGCCGCTGCACGAGCTCGTTCACGCGCGCCATGAAGGGGGCGATCGATGTCGATGAACTGCCGTCCGACGGCTCACTCAGGCCGCGCGCGATCGCCATCGCGGCGTCGTTGCCGGAGGGCAGCATCATGCCGTAGAGCAAGGTGCGGAGGGTAACTTCCTCGCCGGCGATCAGCCCCATGGCCGATTCGCCGACCAGATCGTCTTCCGTAATGGTGATGGGTTGATCGAGGGGTGCCGTCTCTAACGCGACGACCGCAGTGAAGATCTTGGTGAGGCTGGCCGGAGCCATCTCGGCATCCATGCCCTTGTCGAAGAGCACCTCGCCCGTGTCCGCCGACACCACCACCGCATGCGCCGCGGCAATGTCGGGTGGATGGTCCGCCGCGACTACCGCACCTGTCTGCCACCACAGGAGCGACAGTACGGTCAGGAAGAGCAGGTGGCTCTTCCACCGGACGCGCCATGCCCGGCTCCGGCCCACCGTCGGCCTCCCCAATCAGACCTTCCCTACCCGAGACGGTCAAGGCGGCTGCGCGGAGCCACGTCCCCCACGTGGGCCCGGCTGGCCGTGTCGTGCGCGGCCCTACCTTGACCAGTAGGCACCATACTACACCAGACCGCTAGTACGTACAAGTAGGTACGGGACCGAATCGACGTCGCCGGGTCGCCTCACCCGCTCCGCTCGCCCCTGTCCGTGGCGCAGCGACGGCACGCCGCAAGGGCGGATTCGCACCGGCGAGCGAACGCAACGTTCCGCACCGCCGCCCCCCTCGCAGCGGCAAGCTCGCCTGTCGGACACCGTGGCCGCACCGCCGGCGTGCCCCTACCGCCGCTCCTCCCCGGCAGTCGGGAGCGGGGTGGGAGATGGATGCGGCTCCGCGGCGGCTTCGGCCACCCGGTCGGCATAGATGCCGCGGTATTCGGGGGGCAGCAACTTAGCAACCTCGATCATCATGAGGTCGGTGAGCGTCGCCAGGTCGGGACGGCTCCCGTCACCGGTCCCCTCCGGGAGGTAGAAGGGCTTGCCCATCCGCACGCGCACCTTGGGCCACCCCTTCCCCTTCCGTCGTCCCTTCTTCCCGTTGAACGGCAGCACCTCCGTGCCCCAGATCGCGGTGGGGATGATTGGCACTCTGCTGCGCGCCGCGATCAACGCTACCCCGGGATAGGGACTCTTCAGCGCGCCGGTGGTGCTGCGCCCGCCCTCCGGGAAGACGCCGACCAGCCAGCCGCGCGCCAGCTCCTGCTCGGCGTGGCGGAGGGCCTTGCGATCCGGCCGCCCGCGCTCAACCGGGAAGGCACCGGACAACTCGGCGAACCACCGCGCCACCGGCACGCGCCACACGTCGCTCTTGGCCATGAAGAAGACCGGACGCGGGAACGCCGCGATCAGGAGGATCGGGTCGGAGTTGTGGAGGTGATTCGCCACCACGAGCGCACCGCCGCGCGGTGGGACGTTCTCCAGACCTTCGATCCGCATCCCGAGCAGCAGCCGGAGAAGCGGGAGCACGATGACCCGCGCCCCGCGGAACAGTGCCAGCTTGATGCGACGGCGCCGCGACTCCGGCCACGCTGCGTCGTCCGGACTCCCCCCCGTGGTCATCGCGACTCGCTCTCCCCTCCGGCCAGCCGGACGATCTCCTCCACGACCTCCTCGATCGAGCGTCCGTCGGTGACGATGACGACCGCGTCCTTCGCGGGCTTCATCGGCGCGATCGCACGCTCGGCGTCCGCCCGGTCCCGCCGCTCCATCTCCTCCATCACCTCGTCGAGCGACCGCTCGATCCCCTGCGCGGCCAGATCACGCTGGCGCCGTCGCGCGCGCTCTTCCAGGGAGGCGTCGAGCCAGATCTTCACGTCGGCGTCCGGCACGACGACCGTGCCGATGTCCCGCCCGGTCAGGACGACGCGACCGGAGCGGGCGATCCGGCGCTGGACGTCGAGCAACGCCCGGCGCACCGCCGGGTGGGCCGACACCGCCGACACCGCGCGATCGACCTCCGGGTCGCGGAGTTGCTGGGTGACATCCTCGCCCTCGAGCCAGACGTCGTAGAAGCGCCCGTCCGGCTGGGATGGCGGCCGCACCTGGATGTCGAGGTGCCGCGCCAGGCCGGCCAGCCGCAGGCCGTCCTCGGGTGCAACGCCGTGCCGCAGCGCCGCCAGCGTCAGCGCCCGGTAGATCACGCCGGTATCGAAGAAGAGCGCATCAAGCCGGCGGGCCGCCGCGCTCGCCACGGTCGTCTTGCCGGCCGCCGCCGGGCCGTCGATCGCCACGACCAGGCGGTCGCCGGGCACCTCGCTCACCTCCACGCCCTCTCCCGAATCGCTCGCGCGGCCCCGTTTCCGGCCCACCGCGCCGATCACCCCGCCGTGCCGGCCCCGAGCGACGTTCCTCGCCCCGCCGCCCGCCGGGAGCCGACCGGCGCCCCGGTTCCGGCAACGGACGACCCGCCGAGGCAGGGTCCAGGCCAACCGCTTCCAGCAACTGCGTGACCTCCCCCGGCGTCAGGTCGCGCCAGGCACCGAGCGGCACGCCCCGGACGTGGATCGGCCCGACCCGCGTCCGCGTCAATTTGAGCACCGGGTAGCCGACCCGCTCCATCATCCGGCGCACGATGCGGTTGCGGCCCTCGTGGATGACGATGCGGAGCACGGTCCCGGCTTCCTCGATCCGGAGCGGCCGGACCTGATCCGGCACCACGCGCTCCCCGTCCACCGTCACGCCGCGCCGCAACTGGTCAAGCACCGCCGGCGGCGGGTGCCCATCCACCAGGACTTCGTACTCTTTCTCCAACTCGTAGCGAGGATGGGTGATGCGGAACAGCAGCTCCCCGTCGTTAGTGAGCAGGAGAAGCCCCGCCGTCGGACGGTCGAGCCGCCCAGCGGGCACCACCCGCTCCGGCACCTGGACCAGATCCATGACCGTGCGGCGGCCACGCTCGTCGCTGACCGTCGTGATGTAGCCCGGTGGCTTGTTGAGCATGATATAGCGGCGGCGCTCGGGACGCAGCCGCTTGCCGTCCACACGGATCTCCTGGCGCTGCGGGTCCACCCGAACGCCCAACTCGCGGACCACCTGGCCGTCCACCGTGACCCGCCCCGCGGTGATCAGCTCCTCAGCCTTGCGACGGGAGGCCACGCCATGCGCGGCCAGCACTCGTTGCAGTCTCTCCACCGGTCGCTCCTCGCCTGCTCGCCGACCCCGGAGGCATCGTCGGAGCCGGTCGGGAGCAACGGCCCGTCACGGCTGGGACGGATCTCCGGCCTCGCGTCCGGATCGATACACGGGGAGCCGCAGGACCTCCGTTGCGCCCACGTGGAATACTACCTCACCCTGGATAGCCCACGGGGAAGAGCGTCCCACCGGCGCGAGCCGCAGGTCGTACCGCAGCCGATCGGCCTGCCCCGCCGTCAGCAGCAGGGTTCGGTTGGTCATCAGCCGGAATCCGTCGGCCGCGAGCTGGTCCTCCAGGTCCGGGTGATCCCCGTCCCGGCCGAGCCGCACCCAGCGGAAGTGGGTATCCAGCGCGTCGAAGAGGGCGCGCACGTCGTTGAAGCGCTCACCCTCGTCGCTTCCGAGCGTCACCGTGATGACCTGATGGTCTCCGCGCCACGCCACCGCAACTAGATTCTCTCCGTCCTCGGCCGTCGTTCCCGTCTTGATCCCGTGCACGCCCAGTTCCCCGAGCAGTTGGTTGGTGCTCCAGAGCGTGATGTCGCGCGCGTTCGGGCCCTCGACGGAAATGGTCGTCACCGGCCGCGCCACGACCTCCGCCAGGATCGGGTCCTTTAGCAACGTCGCGCCGAGGATGGCGAGATCCCGGGCGGTCGAACGCTGGCCGGGCGCGTCGCGCCCGTCCGGATTGACGAAGTACGTGTTGCGCATCCCCAGGCGCCGGGCGACGCGGTTCATCTCCGCGACGAACGCCGCGCGCGGATCGGCTGCGCCCGGATCCAGACGAGCCCCGACAACGCGGGCGAGCGCCCGCGCGGCGTCACCGCCCGACGGGATCAGCAGGCCGGCGAGCAGGTCACGCACCGCCACGCGGTCGCCGGGCCGGAGGCCCACGTGGGCGTAGATCTCCTCATCGACCAGATCCCCCGGCTCGATGGTGACGAGCTCGTCCAGCGTGGCATGCTGGCGGACGACGAGGGCCGTCAGCATCTTCGTCGTGCTGGCGGGTGGAAAGGGCATGTCTGGGTTGACGGCCGTCAGCGTTGCACCCGTGACGAGATCGACCGCGAGCACAGCGCGGGCGGTGATGTTCGGCACGGGAACCGGGGCGGCGAGCGACCCGTCAGGCACCACCATCGGCCGCGGGGCGGGGCCGCCCCCCGCGCGCCGGGCCCCCCCCCCACCTCGGGGGCGCCGG
>NZ_JADGHZ010000171.1 GCF_019683595.1 Sphaerobacter sp.
TGCGTCAAACGTCCCCCTCACCCCCGGCCCCTCTCCCACCAGGGGAGAGGGGAGTGTGACGCATGACGTATGACGCATGACGCCTTACTCCTCCTCCGGCAGGTGGCGCGTCAGGAGGGCGACCTGGAGCAGGAGGCGGTCGCGGGGATTGCCGAGGTCGCGGCGGGTCAACTCGGCGATGCGCTGCAGGCGGTAGGAGAGGGTGTTGCGATGAATCCCCAGGTGCTCGGCGGCCTCGGCGAGCGCGCCGCCATGTGACAGGTACACCTCCAGCGTCTCGATGAGCCCGCTGTGCCGGCGGCGGTCGTATTCCTCCAGCGGGCCGAGCACGGCGTCGCGAAACGCGGCCACGGCCGGGTTGCCCCAGAGCGGATAGAGCAGGCTGAACAGGCCCAGGTCGTCCACCGACCCGGCGCGGGCGACCGGGAGCGGGACGGCGCCTGCCCGCTGCAGCCCGAGGGTAAAGCGCGCCTCGCGCAGGCCCTCCGGTGCCTGGAGGATGGTCGGGACCGGACGGCTGAGGGCGACGATGATGCCGTTCGCCCCTTCTCGCCGCAGCGTGGGGCGCAGGGCGCTCGCCGCGCGGGAGGGGTCGCTGCCCTGCACGAGGAAGCCGATGCCGCCCGGCACCGGTGCCAGGTTGTCCCCCACGGCCGGGCCGAGCGCCTGGGCCACGAGGTGCCGTGCCGCGGCGGGGCGATCCGGCGCGTCGATCAGGCCGACGATCACCGGCGCGGTGGTGTCGATGCCGAGCATCTGGGCGCGGGCCAGGGCCGCGGCGTCGGAGGCCAGGCGGCCGAGGAGGAGGTCGGCCACCAGGCGCTGGCGTCCCCCGCCGAGCCCGGCGGTGCGCCCCTGGCCGAGCAGGATCGAGCAGGTGGCCGCCGTCTGCGCCAGCACCAGCCGATCGCTCTCGTTCAAGGTGCCGGCCGGCCCGACCAGCGAGAGGTAGCCGCTGGGCGTCCCGGCCGTCAGGGGGAGGATCAGCCGCTCGGTGCCGTCCGGGCCGTGGCAGAGGAGGGGGCTGGTCGCCCCGTTGGCGGCGTTCAGCTCCGCGGCCGTGGCGGGCGGGACGATCGTGCCGCCGCCCCAGCCGACGACGTTCCCCTCGCGGTCCTGCAGCACGAGCGGGCGCCCGGCCAGCTCGGCCGCGACCCCGAGCAGTGCCTCCACGCCGCGCGGATCCATCGCAGCCTGCGACAGGCGCCGGGAGAGCTCGTTGCCGAGCCGGTAGAGCTCGGCCCGCCGCTCGGTGATCAGGCGGTTGAGCATTCCCTCGGCGTCGTGCGGGAACGGGGCCGGGAGAGTCAGGATCGGTAGCACCGGGTGGGGTTCCTCGGCGAAGGACGGCTCACTCAGCACTGCCGCCACCCGGTTGCGGGCCAGTTCGGTGCTGAGATCCTCCCAGCTCAGCGCCTCGTCCGCCTCGATCTGTGCCAGCACCCGCGGTGAGAGCACCACCAGCTCGTCGCCCCGCAGGGGCGGCAGCAGCGGCGGGGTGGTGCGAACCGAAACGGCCCAGGAGACTGCGCGCTCCAGGGCCTGCTCGCGGTCCACCCCGACCGGCGGGACGAAGCCGAGTCGCCGGTCCCACCGGCAGAGGTCGCGCAGCGTGATGTCCGCGATCGGCTTCATCCCCGGAACCATCTCGTCCGTGGCACGGATGGAACTCCCTGTCATCCGCGAAGTATACCGCGTGGCCCGCTGTGTCCCAATGGCCGGCGCTGCGATTGGCTGGTACGATCAGCCCACCAAATGGCTGTTTGCCGGCCCAATTGGCCGTGGTAGGGTAGATTGGACGCATCCAATTGGAGGGTGGGATGATCGTCGAATTGGACCGCTCGCGCGAGCTGCCGCTCTACCTCCAGATCAGCCGCCAGATCCGCGACCAGATCCGCTCCGGCGAGCTTCCACCCGGCACGCGCCTCCCGCCCGAGCGGCGGCTGGCGGCCATGCTCGGGGTGAACCGGACGACCGTGGTCAACGCCTACCGGGAACTGGCGGCCGAGGGGCTGATCGTCGGCCACGTGGGGCGCGGCACGATCGTCGCCGGGGCAGCCGGCGACGGGGCAGGATCGGGCGAGCCGCGGGGTATCCCCTGGGGGCAGCTCTTCACCGAGGCGACCGAGGTGATGAACGACCCGCTGCTGCGGGACACCATGCTCGTCTCGGCTCGCGCCGATGTCATCTCGCTCGCGACCGGCATCCCGTCGCCGGAGCTCTACCCGATCGACGCCATCCGGGCGCTGCTCGACGAAGCGCTGCACACAGCGGGGCAGGAGCTGCTGCAGCACTGCCCGACTGAGGGCTATCCGCCGCTACGGGCGGCGCTGGCGGATTGGATGGCCGGCGACGGCCCGCCGCTGGAGCCGGACCAGGTGCTGGTCGTGGCCGGGTCGCAGCAGGGGCTCTACCTGCTGGCGCGCGCGCTGCTGGAGCCGGGTGACCTCGTCGCGGTCGAGTCGCCCACCTACCTCGGGGCCATCCAGGTCTTCCGGGCCGCCGGGGCGCGGCTGCTTCCCATCCCGGTGGACGCGGACGGCATGCGGGTCGGGCTGCTGGAGGACCTGATCGCGCGGCGGCGGCCGAAGCTGATCTACACCCTCCCGACGTTCCAGAACCCGACCGGGGCGACGATGAGCCTGGAGCGGCGCCACCGGCTGCTGGCGCTGGCTGCGCGCGAGCAGGTGCCGGTGGTGGAGGACGATCCCTACGGCGCGTTGCGCTACGATGGGCGGCCGATCCCGCCGCTCCGCGCGCTCGACTCCCACGGCTCGGTGATCTACCTGAGCACGCTGTCGAAGGTGCTGTTCCCCGGCTTCCGCATTGGCTGGATCGCCGCGCCGCGCCCGCTGATCGAGCGGCTGGCGCTCATGAAGCAGATCGTGGATCTCGATACCAACCCGCTGGCGCAGTGGGCGGTGTGGGCGTTCCTCGACCGCGGGCTGCTGGCCGAGCACGTCGAGCGGCTGCGGCAGGCCTACCCCCGGCGGCGCGATGCCATGCTGGCCGCAATCGAGCGCCACTGCGCCGGGATGCTGACCTGTGAGCGCCCGGCCGGCGGGCTCTACATCTGGGGCCGGCTGGCCGACGGGCTGCGGGCGCGCGACCTGCTGCCGGAGGCGGCTCGGCGTGGCGTCGCGATCGCGCCGGGGAGCAGCTTCCACCCCGACGGCGAGGGGGAGAACACGCTGCGGCTCAACTTCACCCTGCCCCGGGAAGAGGAGATCGACCTGGCGATCGCGCGGCTGGGGGAGGCGATTGCCGCCCTGCGCGGCAGTCGTGGCACCGGCGCCGAGCGCCGCGACGCCGCCCGCGCGACGCCGATAGTGTGACGTGATGCGTCATACGTCATGCGTCCTACTCCCCTCTCCCCTGGTGGGAGAGGGGCCGGGGTGAGGGGGACGCATGACGCATCACGTATGAGAAAGGAGCATCCATGATGGTCGACCGAGCAGGCTGGCAGGCGAAAGTCGAGGCGGCGCGGGCGTTCGTCGGCGGCGTGATCATGGATGTCGTGACACCGGAGCAGGCGCGCATTGCCGAGGCGGCGGGCGCCCGGGCCGTCATGGCGCTCGAACGGGTCCCGGCGGACATCCGACGCGAGGGCGGGGTGGCCCGCATGAGCGACCCGGACCTGATCCTGGCGATCAAGGAGGCCGTCAGCATCCCGGTGATGGCCAAGGCTCGCATCGGCCACATCGCCGAGGCGCAGATCCTGGAAGCGCTCGGCATCGACTTCATCGACGAGAGCGAGGTGCTGACCCCGGCCGACGATCGCTTCCACATCGACAAGCACGCCTTCTCGACCCCCTTCGTCTGCGGCGCACGCAACCTGGGCGAGGCACTGCGCCGGATCGCCGAGGGTGCCGCGATGATCCGGAGCAAAGGGGAGGCCGGAACGGGCAACATCATCGAGGCGGTGCGCCACCTGCGCGACATCACCGACGACATCCGGCGGCTCCAGGGGCTGCCGCAGGAGGAGTTGGTGAGCGTGGCACGCGACCTCGGGGCGCCCTACGATCTGGTGCTCCAGGTCCACCAGACGGGGCGGTTGCCGGTGCCTCTCCTCTGTGCCGGCGGCGTGGCAACGCCCGCCGATGCCGCGCTGGTGATGCAGCTCGGCGCCGAGGGGGTCTTCGTCGGCTCCGGCATCTTCAAGTCGGAGAACCCGGAGCGGCGCGCCCGGGCGATCGTCGAAGCGACGGCTCACTACCGCGACCCGCAGGTGTTGCTTGAGGTCAGCCGCGGGCTGGGCGAGCCCATGCGCGGCCTGGACCTGGGCGAGATCCCGGAGGAGCAGTTGCTCGCCGGGCGGGGAGCGTGACACCACGTGCGGTTGAACCGCACATTCTCATGACCTGTCATCCTGAGCGGGGCCGGCCGCCGCGGGGCGGCGGGCGGCGGAGCGAAGGATCTCAGGTCGGATGTGCCTCGCCCCGGGGAGATCCTTCGACTCCGCCGGTCCCGGCTGGACGCCGGTCCCGGCTCCGCTCAGGATGACAATGCCTCAAACGTCAACCTGGAGCTGGATGCGTATTGCGTATTCCGTCTTGCGTGTTGGAGACACGGGCGCGAGTGACCCACCGACACGGAACACGGAATACGCGATACGCCGTACGCAGGGGCTCAGCACCTGCTACGCGGCGTCCAAGAAGTAGCGGAGCACTTCGCGGGTCACGAGGTCCGGTGCGGTGACCACGGCGTCGTGTGGTTGCCCGGGCAGGACCACGATCCGGCTGTGCGGCAGCCAGTGGTGCAACGCCTGCGTCGCGGCGGTGTAGATCGGGAGTGTCTCGCCCCCAAGCAGGAAGAGGATCGGCGTGCTCACCGACCTGAAGCGGGCGGGGTCAGCGGTGTAGTCCCTGACGGCCAGGATCTCGCGCGGGATCGTGGGTGCCGCCGCGACCCGTGCCTGCCAGTTGGGCTGCGACCGCAGCAAGCGCACTTCGTCGGCCGGTGTCTGGCCGACCTCGTAGAGCAGGAGCAGCGAACGCTCCGCCTCGCCCGCGCGGAGGAGGGCGTCGTACCGGTCGAGCGTGTCTTCCGGGTAAGAGATGTCCGTCGAGGTGTACATGGGCGGCTCGTTCAAGGCCAGCTTGTGGATCCGCGGTGTCAGGAGGGTGGCTTCTAGGGCGCACAGCGCGCCGTACGAGTGCCCGAGGACATCCACGGTCCCGGGGATCGCGTCGACCAGAGCGGCGACATCCTGAAACTCATGCTCCGCCGCGTAGGGTAGGGCGTCGCCACTCTGCCCACGCCCCCGCCGATCCATCGCATACACGGTGAAATGGCGCGCAAGCGCTGGAACGAGCGGGTCCCAGTACGTGTGATCGATGCCCGTGCCATGCACCAGTACGAGTGCAGGTCCCGAACCGGTGCGCTCATACGCGATGGCGGTGCCGTCTCTCGACGTAACGTGCTGCACGGTTCCGTCCTCATCGCGCGCGAATGGCCTGCCGGGGACACACTCAGCGAAACACGCACGGGTGGCCGCGGGGAGTGGCGGTCCGTGGCCCGTGCCCGAATCGCGCCCCGGTGATGCCGATGCCCTCAGGCGCGTCCTCTGGCGCGCCGGATCGGCGCGATGATGAGGAGGGCGGCGACGACGCCCATGGCAATGCCACCGGCCAGGAGACCGACGGCGATCCATACCAGCGACGGCTGGGTGGCGGCGGATTCCGCACTGCCGCTCATCGCGGGTGACCCGTCGGCGTTCATGACGACGAGAACCTGATCGCCGCGCTGCTCCTGTGCGTCGAACTCCAGCGTCTGGGTGCCCGTGCCCGTGGACTGGACGGTCCAGGGGACGGCCCCGGCCGGCGGCGCGGTCGGCTCATGCCCGTCGTGCTGGGTGTAGCTGACCTGGTAGCCGGGCTCGCCGTGGGCGGTGACGTACCGGACGTCGCTCAGATAGCCCTCCACATCGCCCTGTGGAGCCATGCCCACGAACACCGGGGCCGTGGCATCCTGGGGGGTGACGCGGATGCGCACCTTGTCCACGTTGTCGAGCACGTAGGTCTGAGTGCCCCAATCAGCAGGCTCCGTGACCACCGCGTAGCTGTCCGTCTCGTAGGTGGCGTGGCCCAGATCCAGCCACCCGCCGTTGCTGGTCGCGGTGCCGAGCAACAGCCCGCCGCCCACGATCAGTCCGAGCGCGCCCAGAGCGAGCACGCCCCCTGCCACCAGCGACACGATGCGGCCCGGCGTCCATCCGCCACGTGCCCGGCCGGCGTTGGCTGGTCTGTCAGGGTTTCGGCTGCGTGCTTCCTCCATTGGCTGTCCTCCAGGTGACCTCGTGCCGCGCCTGATGCGCGGAGCCGCGGGGCACCGTCAATTCGGGGAGTGGCTCCGTCCCCGGCACGCGCGGCCCCGTTCAGTGTCGCAAGCAGCCAGGCGGCTGAGATCAATCAAAGGGTGTATTCGAGGGGGTAGTGGGGGGTGAACTGGACGCCAAGGCGGCGCCACGCCTCGGGATGGGCACCGGGACTGGTCGGAGTGGTCCCGGCTCACACGAGCCCCAGTTCTCTCCCTCGGGCGACCGCCTGGGTCCGGCTCGTCACCGCGAGCTTGGCGTACACATGGTTGATGTGCTTCTTGACGGTGCTGACGGCCAGGAAGAGTTCGTTCGCAATCGCTTGATTGGAGTACCCGGCCGCCACCAGCCGCAGGACTTCCAACTCGCGGTCGCTTAACGGCTCGGGAAGCGGCTGCTCCGTAGCCGCGCTCTCGTCGAACGCCTTCAGGAGCTGGAGCGCGTAGGAGGCGTGCCGGTCGTGAACCACCGCGCTGCGGAGCAACTCGGCGATGGGCGCCCCTTCGTCCAGAAAGGTCCGGACGAACCCTTCCGGTTCGGCGAGTTCGAGCGCCTCTGCCAGGGCCGATAACCCCTCGTCGTCCCGATGCTGGGCCGCGAAGGCCAGGGCTTGTAGCGTCAGCATCTCGATCAGACTGCCGTACCGCCCGTCCGATCGGGCTGCCGTGAGGAGTCCGTGCAGCAGCGTCTCGGCGGCGCCGGGGTCACCTTGGGCGATCAGCAATCGGGCAATGGTGAGATCCTCAGCTTCGTGGAGGTAGGTGATCGGGTGATCCCCGCGGGCGCGGTGCGTGA
>NZ_JADGHZ010000172.1 GCF_019683595.1 Sphaerobacter sp.
GGTCGGGGGGTGAGGGGTACTCCTCCTACCCCCTCCGCCGTCGCAGTCCCTCGGCGATCTTGGCGCTCGCCGAGAGGCGCTCGACGTGGGCGGGGGATGGCTGCCGGCCGGGCTGGCCGGCCGGGATGCCGGGCGCGTTACCCGGCTGGCTCCGGATGCGCTCGGCGATGCGGGCGTAGGCGGCCCGGGCTGGCTCGATGCTGGCCATCAGTTCGTCGAAGGTGGTTCCTGTGATCATGTCCGGCACCACGTCGGGGTGCGCCGCCAAGATCAACTCGCGGATGCGCTCCAGGTCGAACCCCTCCGTGCCGTCCGCTCCCTGCTCCGTGTGCTCCGGACTCTCGTTCTCCGGAGGTCGCTCAACCACCTCATCCGGCCGTTCCATGGTTCCTCCTGTTCCGTGAGTCGTAGGGGAAGTCGGTCCTCACCCCCTCCCCTCTCCCAACCTTGGGAGAAGGGGGTTAGGGGGTGAGGGCTAGCGCGCCGCTTCACCCCATCCCCGTCAGCCGAAGCAGAATGTCGATCGCGATCGACCCGATCACCAGCGTGAAGAGGTAGTTGATCCGCGCCTTGATCTCCCGCAGCTCGTTCGCGAGATCCTCCACGTGGGCGCGGGTGACGGCGCCGTAGGCGCAACCCGGCTCCAGATCGACCCCCGCGCGCCGCCCGGTGCGCGCCACGATCTCCCGCAGGGTCGCCCCGCTGCGCAGCGCGGCCTGCCGGGCCTCCTCGCTGCTCATGGGTCACCTCCGAGTCCAAGTTCGAGCAGCACCTGCGTCATCGCCGCCGTCAGCCCCTCCGCCGTCCCGGCCGCCAGCGTCCGCTGGGTGCGGACGGCGCGGACCACGGCGTCCACGATCCGCGGGATGCTCGCGGCCAGCCGTGCCGGGTCGTCCTCTTCGGCCAGCACCCGGGCCAGGACCAGGCGGAGCGCGCCGATCTCTTCCGCCAGTGACTCCTCCGTCCCCGGCTGCGTCAGCAGCTCGGTCACCCGCTGCTCGATCAACTCACGAACACCCGGTGCCAGAACCGGCGCGTTCCCTCCGGCCGGACCGGCCCGGATGCGCGTCGGGTCGTGCGCCCAGCAGTACTCCCGCCCGCGCATGGCCCACGCGCGGCAGCCGGGCCGGGCGCAGCGTCGTCCTCGTCCCATCCCTGACTCCCCTCGTTTCGTCCGTGGCTACCCGTCTACTGATGCGTACACATCGGGGGGCGGAAAATCGAACAAATGTTCTGGTTCAGGAGTGGAGATGGTCGGTTCAACCCAATTCCGATCAGGACCAATCGTTCATGCAGGCGATGGTTGTCCCGCACTACCCTAGTGTTCCGGCTGGACGGCAACGGGAGACTGGCGGGCGCCGGCCCGCCCTGTCTTTCTAGTTCCGGCATACGTGTTGGATGTCGAATGGCGGTGAGGCGGCGCAGACGCATGCGGGAGCGAGCGCTTGAGCGGCTGGGCACCCAGGTGACTGAGCCGGGGAGTGAGGGTCACCTGCGGTGCACTGGTATAGGCCTGATGATCCTCTTCAGCATCGTCTCGTTCGTTGCCTGGCAGCTTACCGGGTGGGGCGGGCGGAACGCGGGGATGGCAATCGGGTATCTCCTGTTCAATCTCATCTCGACGCTCCCGGCGCTGGCGCTCTGGCGCCTGGTTGCCCGTGTCCCGCTTGCGGGGAATGAGCGACGTGCCTGGTCGCTCCTCGCGCTCGGCATGACGCTCAACGCCGCCGCGGACTGGGTGTGGGCGTGGTACGAACTCGTCGCTCAGGCGTCGCCGTTCCCATCCGTCGCCGACGTCGCATACCTGCTCTCCTATCCCCCGATCGTCGCGGGGCTGCTCCTCATGCCCGGTGTGTCGCCGCAAGGGAGCGGTCGCGCGGAGCTGTGGCTCGATGCGCTGATGGTCGTGGTCGGCGGCTTCATGGTGCTGTGGTACGTCGTGCTCTACCCTGTGGCGACGGCCGAGAACGCGTCGCTGCTGGCGTGGGTGCTGTCCGTGGCGTATCCCGTCGCCGACGTGCTGGTGCTCTTCGGCGCCGCCGTGGCGCTCGTCCGATTACCCGACGCCCGGCGCACGAGCGCTCACATCCTCCTCGGCGCCGGCTTTATTGCCTTCCTGGTGGCGGACACCGGGTCGTCCCGCATGTGGTTGTCCGGAGCCTACAACCCGGTGTCCTGGCCCGGCATTGCCTACGTGCTGTGCTACCTGTTGGTGGTCGCAGCGGCGTGCGTTCGCGAACGGGTCGAGCGTATGCCGCCCGATGTGGTGCCCCGCCCCGGCACGCGTGGCTGGCGCTGGCGGCTGGGCATCTCGAGCGCGGCGTCCCTGCTCGGCGTCGGCTTTCTGCTTCTCGCCGGGCTACGGCAGGGGAGTCCATCCCTTGCGGGAATGCACTTCGGCGTCGCAGCCCTCCTGACCCTGGTGCTCCTGCGCCAGGGGCTGATCATCCGCGAAAACGCCGCGCTGCTCGCGCGAGCCGTGGCGCTCGCGCAGGCACTCCGGCGGAGCGAACGGCGATACCGCGCACTGGTGCAGAACGTGTCCGACGTGGTTGTCATCCTCGACCCCGACGGTACGATCCGCTACGTCAGCCCTGCCGCGGAGCGCGTCCTCGGTTACCCGCCGGACGAGCTGAAGAGCACCGCCGTCTTCCCGCTGGTCCACTCGGACGACCTGCCGCTGGTGAGGCGCGAGCTGGCGAGCATCCTGGAGCAGCCCGGCGTGGTGAAACGCGTCGAGCTCCGGGCGCGGCACCGCGATGGGTCCTGGCACTATCTGGAAGCCGCCGTCAGCAACCTCCTGACCGACCCGGACGTCGGCGGCGTGGTCGCGGTCATCCGGGACGTGTGCGAGCGCAAGGCGCTGGAGGCCCAACTCCGTCACCAGGCGTTCCACGATCCGCTGACTGGTCTGCCGAACCGAGCCCTCTTCATGTACCGGGTCGATCTCGCGTTCGCCGAGGCCGAGCGCACCGGCCGGACCGCCGCGCTCCTCTTCATCGACCTCGATGACTTCAAGTCCGTGAACGACACGTTCGGGCATGAGGTCGGTGACTTGCTCCTGGTCGAGATCGGCCAGCGGCTGGCCGCTACGCTGCGAGACGGCGATATGGCGGCGCGCCTGGGTGGCGACGAGTTTGCCGTGCTCTTCGACGAGGTCGAGGATTACGCGGACGCCGTCGCCGCGGCGCACCGGGTGCTTTCCGCGTTGAGCAAGCCCGTCCACGTGGCCGGGCGGGACTTCACCGTGACCCCCAGTATCGGGCTTGCGGTGCACAACCCCGGCATCTCTCCCCAGGAGATGCTGCGCCGTGCCGATCATGCCATGTACCATGCGAAGGCGCGCGGGCGCGGCTGCCTGGAGATCTACACGGCCGGGTTGAACGAGGTCGGCTTGGAACAGGCGGTGCAGGTGTAAGGCCCACGGGTCGCTACCCGCGCGATCGGAACCGTCCGGCCGGGGTCCGGTTGCACACCCGCGGGTGGGCTGCAGCCGCCCCGGAGGGAGGTGACCGGTGACGATGGAGCCGAAGCGCATCACGGCCCCGCTCGATGCGGACACGGCGACCCGCCTGCGTGCCGGGGATGCCGTGCTCATCAACGGCACGCTGCTTACCGCGCGCGATGCTGCCCACAAGCGGCTCACCGAGGCCCTGGCCAGCGGTGAGGCGCTGCCGGTGGACCTGCGCGACCAGATCGTCTACTACGTCGGACCCACCCCGGCGCGGCCCGGCGCCATCATCGGCTCAGCCGGCCCGACGACGAGCGGGCGGATGGATCCCTACACCCCCGCGCTGCTGGCCGCGGGGCTGCGCGGTATGATCGGCAAGGGCCACCGCTCCCCTGTCGTGCGCGACGCCATCGTACGCCACGGCGCGGTCTACTTCGCCGCCGTCGGGGGCGCCGGGGCACTGCTGGCGCGGCGCATCACCGCTGCCGAGGTCGTGGCCTATCCCGACCTCGGCCCCGAGGCGATCCACCGCCTGACCGTCGTCGACTTCCCCGCCATCGTCGTCAACGACGCCCACGGCGGCGACCTCTACGCCGACGCCGCGGGGCGGTACGGGGAGTGATGCGTCATACGTCACGCGTCATGCGTGTTCCGTGTTTCGTTCTGCTCCCCCTCTCCCCTTGTGGGAGAGGGGGCCGGGGGGTGAGGGGGACGCATGACGCATGACGCATGACGTGTGACGCCCTACTCCCGCGTATACTCCGCCTTCACGACCGTATGCAGGCCGCCGCGGATGTTGAAGTCGCCAATGACGGTTGCCCGGCGCGGGTCGACCGCGGCGACGAGGTCATCGAGGATCTGGTTGGTGACCTTCTCGTGGAAGGCGCCCTCGTTGCGGTACGACCAGAGGTACAGCTTGAGCGACTTCAACTCCACGATCCGCTGGTCCGGTACGTAGCGGATGGTGATGGTGGCGAAGTCAGGTTGGCCGGTCACCGGGCAGACGCAGGTGAACTCCGGCGTCGAGATCTCGATCTCGTAGTCCCGCTCCGGCTTGGGGTTGGGCACGGTCTCAAGGGTCTTACTTGGCTGCGTTGGCATGCAGGTATCGCCTCCTGATGAGAATCGCGTGTTGGCGCGGCCGACTGCGTCACCGCGCGTATGGATCAAGTATACGGGGGTCTCGTGCCGGAGCAGGTGCGCGGTGCCCTTGACGCAGGGCCGCTGGTGGGCGATCCTCTAAGGCGCATCGGCGGCGGGGGAGGAGCCGTGCCTCACGCCGCGAGGAGGATCGCTGGAGGAAACATGCAGGGGTTTGAGCCACATCGCCTCACGCCGCGGGAGCGACGGATCGTCTTGACCGTGCTCGCGCTCGCGCTCATCGTCCTGGCGGTCTGGATCGGGGTCCTCGTCTTCATGCTGCCGGATCCCAGCCACGGGACGTTCGTCGCCCCATAGCCGGGCAACCCCGCGCCGCGTGCCCGGTCCGGCACCTCGCGGTGCGTGGTCCGGGGCGCGGCGTGCTGGGTCCAGCACTGCCTTGCTCCGGTGATGCCGTCGCCGGCCGACCACCGGCCCTCCGCGCCGGGTCACCCATCCCCATCTTTGGCACGGGAATCTCTCAGTGCCCGCGCAACGCTCTCCAGGAGTTGATCGATCCCGAAGGGCTTCGGGATGAACTCCGTGCAGCCGAGTTCTTCCAGTTGCTCCCACACCACCGGGCGCACATCGGCACTGATCGCCACAACCGGGAGTTGGGAGAACCGCGGATCGGCGCGCAGTTCTCGCAGGATCTCGATCCCGTTCCGGTGTGGCAGCAGGAGGTCGAGCACGACCAGATCGGGTTGCTCTTCCTCCACTCGCTGCACCACCAGCCCGCCATCCCCTTCGCTGACCACGCGGTAGCCGCCGAACTCGGTCAGCGTGCTGGCGATGACCTCACTGTTCGATGGATCGTCCTCGGCGATCAGGATCAGTGGGCGCGCCGCAGACTGGTCCATGTCCGTACCCTAAACCGCCCAGGTGCGGCGCGGTAAGCGCCGCGGAAGATGAACCGTAGCGCCTGCTGCTGTTCCCGGGGTGCTCTCCCTCCCGCCCGGAGAGGAGCCCGAGACACGCGAGCACTGGAGCACCTGCTCCCCGAGTTCGTGTCAGTCTGCCCACAACAGCCCTGGCTCGATACTCTTCAATTAGCACGAATGCTGGAAAAAATCTAGAGCAGATCGGCCCGGCGTGTGCGATTCACACGCGCCGGGCCGGTCAGGCTCACCGTGCCGCGTCGGACGGCCGGGCGGAGGCGGTCGACGCCAGCGCGCCGGTGTCGGGCCAGCGGAGGTGTGGGATCACCTTCTCCCCGAAGGCGCGGATGAACTCCTCCTGGTTCCGCCCGACGTTGTGGACGTAGACCTCGGTGAAGCCAAGGTCGATGTAGTGCTGGATATGCGCGCGGTGGGCGTCGAGGTCGGCCGACATGAAGACCCGGCCGGTGAAGTGCTCCGGCCGGACCAACCGGGCCATCGCGGCGAAGTGCTCCGGATCGCGGATGTCCTGCTTGGGGAAGTTCATCCCGCCGTTCGGCCACTCCCGCACAGCCTGCTCCACCGCCTCTTCGTCGGTCGCCGCCCAGGAGACGTGCAGTTGGATCATGCGGGGCATCGTCGCCGGGTCCTTGCCCGCCTCACGGGCGCCCTTCTCGAAGCGGTCCATCAGCATCTTGATCTTCTCGTCCGCCGCGCCGACGGTGATGATCCCGTCGCACAGCCGCCCCGTCCGCTCGCTCATGATCGGGCCGGAGGTGGCCACCAGGATGGGCGGCGGCGTCTCGGGCATCGTCCAGAGCCGCGCCGACTCCATCTTGACGTACTTGCCCCAGTACTTCACCGTCTTCCCGCTGAAGAGCTTGCGGATGACCTCGATCGACTCGATGAGCCGCTCCAGCCGCTGCGGCGGCTCGGGCCAGTACTCGGCCACGATATGCTCGTTGAGCGCCTCCCCCGCGCCCAGGCCGAGCCAGAAGCGGCCGGGGAACATCGCCTCAAGCGTGGCCGCCGCCTGGGCCACGATCGCGGGATGGTAGCGGTAGCCGGGCGGCGTCACCCCGGTGCCGAAGCGCAGGTTGGTCGTTGCGCCCAACGCGCCGAGCCACGACCACACGAAGGCGCTCTGCCCCTGCTGCGGTGTCCAGGGCTGGAAGTGGTCCGAGGCCATGACCGAGTCGAATCCCGCCTGCTCGGCGAGCTGACACCAGCGCAGGAGGTCGGTCGGGTGGAACTGCTCGAACATCGCCGCGTAGCCTAGTCGGCTCATGTGGAACACCCCTCTCTCCGGTCGTCTCCACGGCAGACAATAGCCGCATTCACCCCTCTTGCCAACACGCTCACCCGCCTTGCACTTCCCGCGCCTGGCGACACCGTAGCACCGACGCTGTGACACGTGCCCCGGGATGGGTGCTGTACGGATCCCGCGCCGTGGCCCGTGTCCGGGGCTCATGGAGATTGACGAATTAGATGGGTGTTCGCCGGTCGGCCCGTGCCCGGGGCTAAAACGCCTGGTGTGAGTTAGGGCGCCGCGGCTACCAGGTGATCAGGTTCGCCACCGCCAGCAGCGGCCGTCCCCGCTGCCGATTGAGCCAGCAGCAGAGA
>NZ_JADGHZ010000173.1 GCF_019683595.1 Sphaerobacter sp.
CTCCCGATGTTTATAAGAGCCCGGCCCGCCGCCGCGCCCCCGGCCGCGGGGGCGCGCGGGGCGGCGGAGCGAAGGATCTCGCGTCTGCCCCGCCGCGAACCGGAGAGATCCTTCGCTGCGCCGTGTGCGGCTGGCCGCCGCCCCCGGCTCCGCTCAGGATGACAGCGACCGGGCGACGGGGTTGGCTCGGGTGTATCTCGGGAATTCGTCACACTCCATAGGCCGGGATGCTGTGGGATCCATCCGCGCGTCATGCACACCCCGCCGCGACGGCGGCGTCGGTGAGCGTCGCGCTGGCGGTCGCCAGGTTCCGGCCGAGCGCGAGGAGGCCGTCGTCGACCGGGATGGCGCGCTCGACCCCGGCGCGGGCGAAGACGAAGACGACCTCTTTCACCGGCAGGCCGGTGGCTTCGGCCACGGCGAAGGCGTAGACCGCCGCCTGGTTGCGGTAGACGGCGAGGCGCGCGTCCACCTGCTCCGGCGTCACCCGGTCGGTCTTGTAGTCGGCGATGACGAGGCCGTCGGGCTCGCGGAAGAGGAGGTCGACCCGGCCCTCGACGAACCCGTCGCCCACGGGGAGGGTGAAGGCCACCTCGCGCGCGGCGCGCTCGGCCGCGCGGGCGCGCTGCACCACGCCGGAGGCCAGGCAGGCGCGGGCGAGCGCGGCGACTTCGTCCGCATGGCCGGGCACACCCGCCTCGGCGGCCTTGGCGCGGGCCATCGACTCGACCTCGCCGTCGCCCGTCAGGTCGAGCGCCTCCATGGTGGCGTGGAGGGCGGTGCCGACGGCCAGCGTGGCCTCGCGTGGCAGGGCACCCGGCGTCGCCTCGGCGTTGTCCGCCGGCTCCTGGTCCCATGCCTCGACGCTGCTGGCGGTGGTGACCCGAAGCCCGGCACCGGCCCGCTCCAGCAGTGCGGCGCGCTCGGCGACCCACCGCTCACGGGCGACCAGGGCGGCGTCGACCCCCACAGCCGCGGCGGGCGGCGACGATTCCCGGAATCCGTTGTCACCCACCTGGAGATGCGCGGCGAGGAGGACGTGGCAACCGTCGATGTCCGAGCCGTTGGGCGAGGGGTCGGGCGGCGGCGCTGGCAGGTGGGGAACCAGCCGGGCGAGCATCCCCTTCGGCTTGCGCTCCTTCTCCCTGGCATTCTTCCCGAGGATCACCGGGAGGATCAGGTGATCGCGGGCGCGGGTGGCGGCCACGTAGAGGAGTCGGTCCCGCTCGGCCGCGGCGTGCTGCTGCTCGATCTCTGCGGCGGCGGCGTAGCCGGGTGTCTCGAAATAGCCCAGGCTCTGGCTGCCCACGCGCAGGTGCAGCCGGTGGGCGGCGTGGTCGGGGATGACGTTGTTGACCCTGGCGTCGCGGCCCTGGAGGTTGGCGAGCGCGACGATGGGGAACTCCAGCCCCTTGGCGGCGTGGATCGTGAGCAGGCGGACCACGTCGTCCCCCGCCTCGGCCACGTCCGCGTCCTCCTCCTCGGTGCTCCTGCTGGTGGCCGTATCGAGCCAGCGGACGAAGGCGCGGAGTCCCCCGCCGCGCGCGGCGGCAAAGGCGCGGGCCTGGTCGACGACCTTGAGCAGGTTGGCGGCGGCCTGGTCCCCCTGCGGCAGGGTCAGGGCGTACTCGATCAGCCGGGTCGCGTCGATCACGCGGCGCACCAGCTCCGGCAAAGGCAGGCGGTGGCGCAGCGTGTGGAGCGTGCGGAGTGCGTGCATCCCGTCGGCCACGGCGGCGTGGCCGGGCGGCGGCTCGCGGCGGTAGTCGAAATCCGCGCCCATGGCGTTGGCGGCCAGGAAGATTTCCTCATCGGAGCAGCCGAAGGCGCCGGAGCGCAGGGCTGCGACCATCGACAGCCGGTCGCCCGGGTCGTCGATGGCGCGCAGGCAGTTGATCAGCTCCCGCACCTCCTGCCGCTGGAAGAAGCTGCGGCCGCCCTCGTGGCGGTAGGGGATGCCGGCCTCGGCCAGCGCCTCCTCGTAGATCTCGATGCCGGTCCGGCTGGGGACGAGGATCGCAATGTCGCGCCAGCGGGCGGGGCGGACCTCGCCCGTCTCCGGGTCGCGCACCGGCCAGGCCTCGACCTCCACCGCCTGCCGCAGCAGTGCCGCCAGCGTGGTCGCCTCTTGCCGGCGCACGTCATCGGCCGAGCCGTCCATCTCGTGGTGGACGACTACGACCGGGGCGCGGGGCAGGTCGAGCCGGGCCTGCGGCCAGGGGGCGAGCGGGACGTACCCGGCCTGGACGCCGTCGAGCGGGGCGATGATGTGCTGGAAGCAGCCGTTCACCCAGTCGATGACGCCGCTGAGCGAGCGGAAGTTCTGGGTGATGGTGCAGAGATCGCCCGGCAGGACATGCCGCTTGACCCACTCGTAGATGCTGATGTCGGCGCGGCGGAAGCGGTAGATCGACTGCTTCGGGTCGCCGACGAGGAAGAGGCGTCCCGGCGCCGGGCGCAGCTCGCGCCAGTCACGCGCGGCGGTGCCGTCCGGCTCCTCGCCGCAGAGGTAGAGCAGGATCTCGACCTGGAGCGGGTCGGTGTCCTGGAACTCGTCCACCAGGATGCAGCGGAAGCGCTCGCGGAAGTAGCGGCGGACCTCCGGCCGGTCGCGCAGCAGGTCGCGCGCCCAGACGAGCAGGTCTTCGAACTCGGCTCGGCCGGTGCGGCGGCGCTGCTCCGTGTAGTCCCGCACGAACTCCTCGGCCAGCGGCAGCAGCCCGGCGATCGCCTCGGCGCGCAGCGCACGCTTGATCTCCTCGACCGCCTCGCTTAGTTCCTCGCAGATCTCCTTCTGCCGGTCGCAGTCCGCCGGATCGGCCCAGTTGGTCCGGGTCCCCTTCTTGCCGATCTTCGGCAAGAGGAGGACGGCACGCTCTAGGGCGTCGGGGTCATGGCGCATCGCGCGCAGGTCGTCGCGCTGGGCGATGAGCACGCGGATCTGCTGGGCACCGGGGTCGTCGGGGTTGCGGCAGCCGCGGAGGAGATCCTCCAGCTCGTCCACGTCCTGCTCGAACCGCTCCAGGAACCCGGCGATGTCGGGTGCCGGCACGTCGTCATGGACCAGCGGCAGCAGGCTCCGGTGGTGGTGCACCTGCTCCACGACCTCGCGCAGGTGCCGCAGATCCAGCCCCCTGTTGAGCGCGCGCCAGACCGCCTCGGGACGCTCCCCGTCCTCAGGGTTCAGGAGTCCGGCGAGCCACTCGTGGTACGCCTCGTCGAAGGCGAGCGAGGCGCTCAGGTCGTCCATCTCCTCGAAGCCGGGGTCAAGCCCCGCCTCGACCGGCCGCTCTCGCAGCAGCCCCGCGGCGAAGGCGTGGATCGTCTCGATCCGGGCGCGGGGGAGCGCATAGAGCGCCTCTTCCAGCCGGGCGCGCTCCTCCTCCGACGTGGCGTTATCGCGCGCATCCTCAAGCCGCTCGCGGACCCGTGTCGCCAGCTCGGCCGCGGCCAGCCGGGTGAAGGTGATGACCACCAGCTCATCCACCGTCGCATAGCCGTCGCGGAGGATGGCGACGATGCGGTCGACCAGGACGGTCGTCTTGCCGGTCCCGGCACCGGCCTCGACGAAGAAGTTGCGGTCGAGCGCGGTGCGGATCGCCTCGCGGGTTGCCTGGTCGATCGGCCGGTAGTCCACGCTACATCACCTCCCCCAGCCGGGCGAAGTCTTCGGCGCGCGGGTCGGCCGCTTTGCGCTCCGCAAGGCGGGCGATGCGGATGTCGCAGACGGTGCTGTAGTCGCAGTAGGTGCAGTGCTCTCTGCTCGGGCCGGGCACGGGGTGGAACCGGCCGGCGGCGATACCCTCGGCGAGCCCCTGCAACAGCGCGGTGAACTCCTCCCAGCGGTCGCGCAGCGTCGCTCCGCTGAAGCGCACCCGTTTGAACTCGCCGCGGCGAGTGACGTAGAAGTACTCGGCTTCGCCCTGTTCCCAGGGGATGCCGAGGACGTGCGACGCCGCCAGCAGGTAGATCGGCAACTGCAACGCGCGTCCGCCGGAGAGGCAGTCGTCCTTGTGGTGGCTGGGGCGCCGCCCGGTCTTGTAGTCCACCACGCGGAAGGCGCTGCGATTGGGCGACCAGTCGATCCGGTCGATCCGCCCCTGGAAGCGGAGCGTCAGCCCGTCGGCCTGGAGTGGCACGGGGTCGTCAGTCGAGAGCGGGCTGTCCTCCCGGTCGTGGGTCCATTTAGGGCCAAAGCGCAGCTCGAAGGCGCCGGGGCGCAGGGCGTCGTCGCGCTCAGCCACCTCCCGGTCGTACCAGGTGGTGAGGTCTTCCATGATCGCCCGGCGGTCCACTTGCCAGAGGAGCGGGTAACCGACCAGCCCGCGCTGCTCGCGGTCGGCGCACTCCTCCTCGGCGATGGCGCGCAGCCGGGCCAGATGCGCCTCCCGGCGCGCCCGTGAGGGCGGGTCGCCCGTGCCGCACTCGGTCAGAAACCGCTGGAGCACGTCGTGGACGAGCGCGCCGCGCTCGAGCGCCTCGATCCGCTCCAGCAGGTCCGGCTCCTCGACCGGCTCCAGCCGCAGCAGGTAGGCCAGGAAGAAGCGGAAGGGGCAGGTGGCGTAGGTCTCCAGGCGGCTGGGCGAGATCGGGCGGCGCAGCCCGGCCCGTCGCGCCACCGCCGCGGCCGCAGCCGCTCCCAATACCCCGTCGTAGGCGGTAAGTTCACGTCCGCGCCAGCGCGCCGCCCAGGCGGCACGCGCCCGAGCGAAGGGCGGGTGGAGCCGTGCCAGGCACTCGGCACCCTGCTCCGGCGCGAGCGCCAGCAGCGTGCGGTCGTACTCCCCGGCGGTCAGGGCCTCCTCGGGGGTGGCGGCACCGAAGCGCCCGGCCGGCACGCGGGTGAAGAGTTCGCGTGGGAGGCTGTCGATGTCCTCGACACCGACCCGGCGGCCGGTCAACGCCTCCGCGGCGGCGCGGAAGAAGTGGGACGGCAGGATCGTCCGCCCGTCGCCACCGGAGCGCGGGTAGCTCAGCAGCAGGCGCTCCCCGGCCGCGGCGACGGCCAGCGCGAACAGCAGCGGCTCTGGGTCCGCCCCGGCGGCGCGGGGCGGGATCTCCCAGCCGCCCACGGCGCTGAGCCGGAGGCGCTCGCGGTCGAGCAGCAGCGCGTCCTGCCGCGGCGGGGCCGGGAACGAGCGCTCAGCCAGCCCGAGCACCGCCACGGCGCGGAACCGCAGGAACCGCAGGGAGAAGACATCCAGCACCGCGACCCCGTCACGGCCGAAGCGCCCGTTGGGCGGCACGTCGTCCGGCCCCAGCACCGTGCCGGCGTCGGCGCGCTCCAGCACGCGACGCACGGTGCGCTGGAAGCGGACGAAGCTCACGTTGGGCACGAGGGCGTCGAGCCGCGCCAGCGGCGCCAGGAGGTCGAGCAACGACTCGGCGCGGTCGATGTAGGTCACGGCCAGGTCGCGCAGGTAGTCGAGGTGTGCCTGCCAGGAGGCGTGCTCGGGCCGCGCCTCCAGCCGGTCGGCGAAGTCGTCGATGAAGGCCGACAGGCGCTCGATCGCTTCCAGTTCCATCTTGAGCCGGGCCTCGATGCGCTCCGGGTCTTCCTGCTCCTCGCCGAGGGCGGCGCGCCGCTTGGCTTGGTGCAGCAGGCTGAGCCGGGAGACCCACTGCTCGCGCCCCTCGACGATCCCGGCTTCGCGGGAGAGGGCGTCCCAGAGGGCCGGCTCGACCGGGCCGTAGCGCTCGGCGGTGGCGTCCGGCAGGTGGGTCTCGGTGATGAACTCCATGACCGCGGCGCGGCGCAAGGACGAGCCGGCCAGGGCGAGCAGTGCCAGCAGTCGACGGCCCTGGGGGTGCTCGGCCAGCGGACGCCCGCCGTACAGGTAGACCGGGATGCCTGCCTCGCGGAAAATCTCGTCCACCAGCGCCCGATACGGCTCGTCGTGCCGGAACACCACGGCCATCTCGTGGAAGGGGATCCCCTCGGCTGCCCAGGCGAGGCAGGCGCGGGCCGCCTCCCGCACCTCGCGCGCCGGATCGGGCGCCGAGACGAGCCGCACCGTGCCGTCCGGCTCCGTGCCCCCGGCCGGGTGGAAGAGCGTCGCGCGCAGGTGGTCGAGCGCCGTCGGCTCCCGGTCGGGCACCGGCTCCGGCGCGTGCTCCTCTTCGGCTCCCAGGCCGGTGAGCCAGTCGATCATCTCGCGGTGGACCCGGTCGGCCTCGGGGACAGAGCGCGGGAGGAACACCGTGACCGGGCGGGACTCCATCAGCCGCTCCAGCAGGCTGCGCAGCAGCCCCGACGGCTGCGCGATGCCGTAGACCAGCACGGCGGGCGCATCGAGCCGCGACGGGTCGGCTACGGCGTAGGTATCGAGCCCATCGTAGAAGCCGCGCCGCCGCTCGGCGTAGCGCGCGTAGAGGTCGGCCAGCGCCGTGCACTTCTCCTGGTTGACCTCAGCCCGGGACACCGCCGCCCGCAGCCCCTCCGGGTCGACCCCTGCCTCGCGCAGTTCCCGGAAGAGGCGCCCGAGCGCCTGGGCAAAGCCGGGCGCCTGTCGCACCGGGGCGAAGTAGCCCCCGGCGCCGAGCGCGATCTCTTCCGCCAGCAGGTGCTGCCCGCCGGCTGGGAGCGGCGTGCGTCCCTTGGCGAGCAGAGCCGGCTCGCCGAGCAACCGGGCGAGATGCCCCGGCGTCATGACCGGCAGGTTGACATAGCCCCCTGCCAGGCGGGCCAGGCGGCGGCGCAGGTAGTTGCCGATCAGCACATCGCCGACCAGCAGCAGCGGCGGGGCGAGCGGATCAACGGCCTTCCAGCGGCGCAGTTCATCCCCCAGCGCCGCCTCGATTGCGTCGAGGCTGCCCAGGATCAGTCGCGGTCGATGCATTCGGGATGTCCCCTTCCCGCGCAGACCGGATCACCCGGAGTGGGCTACTTCGATCCTAGTCACTTCGACGCATCAGGTCAACGTCGCTCAGTGTCGCGACATAAGACTTTAGGGCTGGATGGGCGGCCCTCACCCCCGGCCCCTCTCCCAACTTTGGGAGAGGGGAGCATGACGTATGACGCATGAGGCGTGACATTCCCCCTCTCCCAAGGTTGGGAGAGGGGGTTAGGGGGTGAGGGC
>NZ_JADGHZ010000031.1 GCF_019683595.1 Sphaerobacter sp.
ATGTGGATAAGGGTGGGGAGAAGTGGGGATAAGTGGGGTCCGATGTGGATAACAGGCCGGCGAGTGGGGTTCGCGCCCGTCGGGAGGGTGCAGCCGCCGGTCGGACCTCGGGGTGATCGGGGGCCGCGGAGCAGCCCAGCGCGCCGCGGCGGCTAGAAGTGGGGACGCGTGTTCCTCGGGCGCTTCAGCCACAATCTGGATGTCAAAGGACGGCTGGCGATCCCGGCGCGCTTCCGCGAGGCGCTCGGTTCCGACGTCGTGATCACGCGCGGCATCGACCGCTGCCTCTCCGTCTACCCGATGTCCGCCTGGGAGCCGCTGGCGGAGAAGGTATCCGCCCTCCCCATCAGCGACCCGGACGCTCGCACCTTCCGGCGCATGGTGTTCGCGGAGGCCGCCATCGCCGAGTTCGATCGCCAGGGTCGCATCCTCATCCCCCCAGACTTGCGTCGCTATGCCGGTCTGGACCGCGAGGCGATCGTGGTCGGCATGCACACCTACATCGAGATTTGGAGCCCGGAGCACTGGGAGGCTCAAGCCGAGATGATGGACAGCGAGGGCTCCACCATCGCGCAGCGGCTGGCCTCGCTGATCTAACTAGACCGGAGTTCCACCAGCCATGTCCACCGACGCCCACCCGGGCAACACGCCGTTCGACGCGTCCCGGCCGTCCGGCCATCAGCCGGTCATGCTGGCCGAGTCGCTCAACCTCCTCCAGGTCCGGCCCGGCGGGCGGTACATCGACGCCACCTTCGGCGGCGGTGGGCACACCCGTGCCATCCTGGAAGCCAGTGCGCCCGACGGCCGCGTGCTGGCGCTCGACGCCGATCCGGCCGCGGTGGCCCGGGGCGAGGCGCTCGCGGCTGAGGTCGCCCCGCGGCTGACCGTGCGCCATGGCAACTTTGCCGCGATTGCCCGCCTGGCGCGCGCGGCCGGCTTCGACGCGGTCGACGGCGTCCTGATGGACCTCGGCTTCTCATCGCTCCAGATTGAGGATCCGGCGCGGGGGTTCTCCTTCCAGCGGCCCGGCCCGCTCGATATGCGGTTCGACCCGACGTCGGGACCCAGCGCGCGCGAGGTCGTTAACACCTGGACCGAGGAGGATCTGGCGAAGATCCTCTTCGAGTTCGGCGAGGAGCCCAAGGCGCGCCGGATCGCCCGAGCCATCGTCGCGGCCCGAAGCGCTGGGCCGATCGAGACGACCGACCACCTGGCGGCGATCGTCGAGCAGGCCGTCGGCGGCCGGCGCGGGCGCGCGATTCATCCCGCCACAAAGACCTTCCAGGCGCTGCGCATCGCGGTGAACCGTGAACTTGAGGTGCTGGAGCAGGGGCTTGCCGGCGCCCTGGAGGTGCTCGCCCCTGGTGGGCGGCTGGTGGTGATCGCGTTCCACTCTCTGGAGGACCGGATCGTGAAGCAATTCTTCCGCACCGAGGCGCGAGACTGCATCTGCCCGCCCGAGACGCCCGTCTGTGTCTGCGGGCACCGCGCGCGGCTGCGGGTCGTCACGCCCAAGCCGCTGCGCCCGACCGAGGCCGAGCAGGCGCTGAACCCGCGCAGCCGGAGCGCCCGGTTGCGCGCAGCGGAGCGGTTGCCATGAGCACGGTCACGCGGGTCGGGCGGGCGCAGGCTGTGCGGCGCGAGCGGCGGCGCTACGTCTCGCTCAACGGCGCGGCGCTGGTGATCGTGGCCGGGGTGGCGGTGTCCGTCATCGGCATCCTGTACCTGATCCAGACCAGCCACGTCGCCAGCCTCGGCTATGAGCTCAGCCGCATCGAACGTGAGCGGAACGAGTTGGCCATGGAGAACGCGCGGCTCGGCTATCTCGTGGCCGAGCAGGAGTCGCTGGAGCAGGTCGAGCGCGTGGCAACCCAGGAGCTTGGTATGCGGCCACTGACGCGCTACCGCTTCCTGGAGGTGCAGGCGCCTGCGGAGGAGGAGCTTCCACCTCCCCCGACGCCGACGCCCGACGCTGAAACCCTCTGGGAGCGGGTGTGGCGCGGCCTGACCGGGGTCGGTCGCGCGCAGGCACCAGCGACCGGATCGCCCGCGTTGCCGGGCCTCGGGGGAGGCCGGTGATGCGCCGACCCTATGCCATCCCCCGTCGCCGGATCAACGTCCTGTTTGCCGCGTTCCTGATCTTCTCGCTGGCGATCAGCTACCGCGTCGTGTCGTTCCAGGTGGTGCGCAGCCAGGAACTGGCCAGTGAGGCGCACGCCATCCGCTACCGGGAGGAGGAGGTCCCGGCGCAGCGGGGCGATATCCTCGACGCGCGCGGCCGCCCCCTGGCGACCAACATGCTGTCCGACCGGGTGGTGGCCATCGTGGACAAGATCGAGGATCCGCGCCGGACGGCGGAGTTGCTGGCGCCGATCATCGGGCGCAGCGTCGATGACATCTACGAGCGGCTGACCGACCCCAACCTGGAATGGGTTTGGCTCCAGCGGCATCTCAGCCCGGAGGCTTCAGAAAAGATCCGGGAATTGAATCTCCCCGGGATCGTGCTCGATCCCGAGCCGCGTCGGGTCTACCCGCTGGGTGATTTCGCCTCGCACGTGCTAGGCTTCGTCAACTACGATTACGTGGGCTCCTATGGTGTCGAGGGGGCGTACAACGACATCGTCGGGGGCGAGCCGGGGAAGCTCATCGGGGAGCGGGACGCCGCGGGGAACGTGATCGCGTTGAGTCGGAGTACTCTCGACCCGCCGATCGACGGCGCGAATCTGACCCTGACCATCGACAGCGCCGTTCAGCGCATCGCGGAGCAGGCGCTCGACGAGGCCATCGCTCAGCAGCGAGCCTCGGGCGGTACGGTCATCATCCAGAATCCGAAGACAGGCGAGATCCTGGCCATGGCTAGCCGGCCGTCGTTCGATCCCAACGATTTCGCGGACGTCTCGGACCCGGCGCTCTTCAACAACCCGGCCATCAGCGCGACCTATGAGCCAGGCTCGACCTTCAAGGTGCTGGTGATGGCGCTCGGGCTGGAGACCGGCGTGGTCACGCCGGACACCACGTGGGAGGGCGCCCAGTACCGCATCATCCCCGGCGGCGCCCGGGTCACCAATGCGCTGGAGCAGGACTTCGGCCCCGAGACCATGACCGAAGTGCTCCAGCACTCCAGCAACCTCGGGATCATGTGGGTGGCGGATCTGGTGAACCAGGACCGGTTCTACCGGGGGCTGGTGTCGTTCGGCATCGGGCAACAGACCGGCATCGACCTGGCCGCCGAGTCGGACGGGCTGCTGCCTTTGCCGGGGGGACCGAGCTGGACGCCCGCCAGCTTCTACACGCACTCCTTCGGCCAGGGGCTCGCCGTGACGCCGATCCAGTTGGTCAACGCCATCTCCTCCCTGGCCAACGGCGGCAATCTGATGAAGCCGTACGTGGTCAAGAAGATCGAGCGAGCCGACGGTACCGAGGTGGTCGAGCCGCAGGTCGTGCGCCGCGTCGTCTCTGAGCATACGGCGCAGCAGATTACCGAGATGCTGACGACGGTGATGGAGACCACCTACCAGCGCTTCCAGGTGCCGGGGTACGACATCGCGGCCAAGACCGGCACGGCGCAGATCCCATCGCCCAACGGCGGTTACGAAGAGGATGCGACGATCGCCTCGATGGTCGGGTACGGGCCATCGCAGGATCCGCAGTTCACCGTGCTGGTGAAGCTCGACCGGCCGCAGCAGACGCCCTGGGGTGAGACGGCGTGCGGTCCGACCTTCCAGAAGATTTTCCAGGAACTGTTCCTGCTGTACGGCATTCCGCCGAGTAACCCGGACGCTGCCAGCGGGGTACCGGTCACGCCCTCGACATCGAGCACGCCCTGATCGGTGCCCGGTGTCGCCCGATGTGGGCGGGCGCACCCAGGCGCGTGGACGTCCGTGCCTGGGCGGAGATGGAGAGTGTGAGCATGTTGACGCTGCGCGAGGTGCTGGAGGGGTCGCGCGGGGCACTGCGCGGCGCGGCCGACCTCGGCACGCCGGTGCGGCGGGTCTGGCACGACTCGCGAGAGATCGAGCCGGGCGACCTCTTCGTCGCCGTGGTGGGCGAGCGCCTGGACGGGCATGACTTCCTGGCCGAGGCCTTCGCCCGCGGCGCGGTGGCGGCCCTGGTCGATCGCGCCCACGTGCCGCGTCTCCCCGCGGGGCTCGGCCCGTTGATCGTGGTCCCCGATACCGTGGCGGGTTTGCAGGATCTGGCTGCGTTCTGGCGCGCCAGCCACGACGTGGCGGTGGTCGGCATTACCGGGAGCATCGGGAAGTCGAGCACCAAGGAGGCCGTCTGGTCGGTTGCCTCCCAGCGCTTCCGCGCCATCCGCAGCCAGCGCAGCTTCAACAACGAGATCGGGTTGCCGCTCAGCCTGATGGAGATCGGCAGCGACACCGAGGTCGTGGTGCTCGAGATCGGCGGCGCCTACGCGCCGGGGGAGATTTCGCGGCTGGCCGAGATCGCGCGCCCGACGATCGGCGTCGTCACCAACGTCAGCCATTCCCACCTGGCGCGCATGGGCTCGCTGGAGGCGATCGCGGCGACCAAGGCGGAGCTCCCGGCCGCGCTGCCGGAGGATGGCGTGGCCGTCCTAAACGGCGACGACCTGCGGGTGCGCCTGATGGCCGACCGGTGCCGCTGTCGGGTGATCCGCTACGGCCTGGCGCCCGACTGCGAGGTCCGCGCCGAGAACGTCGAGAGCCACGGGCTGGACGGCATCTCGTTCGACCTGCTGGTCGACGGGGGGCGCCACCATCTGCACGTGCCGCTGCTGGGGCAGCATAGTGTCCACACCGTGCTGGCGGCGGTGTCGGTTGGGCTGGCGCTCGGGATGACCGTGGAAGAGACGTTTCCGGGCCTGCGGGACCCGAGCATCCAACTGCGGCTGCTGGTGGTGCCGGCCATCGGCGGGGCGACGCTCATCGACGACACCTACAACGCCAACCCGACGTCCAGCCTGGCGGCGCTGAACCTGCTGGCCGAGCTGCCGGCACGGCGGCGCATCGCGGCCTTCGGGGACATGCTGGAGCTGGGCAGTTACGAGGAGGAAGGGCACCGGATCGTCGGCAAGCGGGCCGCGGCGGTGGTCGATCGGCTCTTCACCATGGGGCCGCGTGCGCGGATCATCGCCGACGCGGCGGTCGCCAGCGGGCTGGCGCCTGACGCCGTGGTGGCGGTGGAGACCAAGCAGGATCTGATCGACGCGCTCAGGGAGACCATGCGCGAGGGGGATGTCGTGCTGGTGAAGGGGTCAAGGGGGATTCAACTGGAACACGTCGTGGCGGCGCTTCGTGATCGGACGCGCTCCGCATGATCCCGACGCTCAACATCGTGACCGATCTGTTTGATCTGCTGCGCAGCCAGAGCCTGCTGCCGCGGGATCCGGACCACAACCTGGCCGTGTCGCTCGGGCTCTCGGCCGTGACCTTCTTAATGACGGTCGGGATGGGGCGGCCCTTCATCCAGTTCCTGCGGGCCAAGAAGGTGGGCAAGCAGATCCGGATCGAGGAGCCCGAGGGCCACTTCATCAAGACCGGCACGCCGACCATGGGTGGCTTCATGATCACGATCCCGGTGCTCGTGGCCACGCTCGCGTTCAATCTCGCCGGGCGCCTGTCAATGCTGCTGCCGGTCGGCGTCCTGATCTGCACCGCCACGCTGGGGGCGATCGACGACCGCATGAGCCTGGTGGGGACCAACCGGGCGGGTCTGGCGGCGCGCTTCAAGATGATCTGGCTGCTGGCCTTCGCGACGGTCTCCGCCCTGATCCTCTATTTCCCGCTCGGCCTGCGCAGCATCTACATCCCGAGCATGGGGAAGTACGACATCGGGCTGCTCTACATCCCGATCGCCATCATCGGCATCTCGGGCTTCGCCAACGCGGTGAACCTGACCGACGGGCTCGACTCGCTGGCCGGCGGCACGGCGGCGGTGGCCTTCGTCGCCTACGGCATCATCGCTTACCTCCAGGGCCAGGTGCAGGTGGTGACCTTCTGCTTTATGATGGTCGGCTCGCTGCTGGGCTTCCTCTGGTTCAACGCCCACCCGGCCCAGGTCTTCATGGGGGATACCGGCGCGCTGGCGATCGGCGCGGCGCTGGCGACGGCGGCCTTCATGACCGGGCAGTGGCTCTTGTTGCCGATCGTAGGCATCGTGTTCGTGGCCGAGACGCTGTCGGTGATGTTGCAGGTGGCCTACTTCAAGTGGACCGGCGGCAAGCGCATCTTCCGCATGACGCCGATCCACCTGCACTTTGAGCTACTCGGCTGGTCGGAGACGCAGATCACGATGCGCTTCTGGTTGATCTCGATGATGGCGGGGCTCCTCGGAGTCGCCCTGGCGCTGATCTGAGGGGGACGGCGATGGCTCGGGCCGGGGCAGAGCAGGATCTGCGCGGGGCGCGGGCGCTGGTGATGGGTCTGGGCACGCGCCAGGGGGGCGTCGGCGTGGCCCGCTACCTGGTGGCGCAGGGCGCCGAGGTCACCGTGACCGATCTCCGCACGGAGGCGGACCTCGCTCCGGCACTGGAGGAGCTGGCCGGCCTGCCCATTCGCTACGTGCTGGGCGAGCACCGCGCCGAGGACTTCGAGCGGGCCGACCTCGTGGTCCGCAATCCCGCCGTGCCGCTCGATTCCCCCTGGCTCCAGCGTGCCCGCGCCGCCGGCGCCCGGATCGAGATGGAGATGTCTCTCTTCTTTCGCGCCTGCCCGGCTCCCATCATCGGGATCACCGGCACGAAGGGGAAGACCACGACCGCCACGCTCTGCGCCGGCATCCTACGGGTCGCCCGGCCGGACACGGTGCTGGCCGGGAACATGGGCACCTCGACCCTCGACGCGCTGCCCGGCATCCGCCCCGACACGCCGGTCATCATCGAGCTGTCGAGCTGGCAGATCGAGGGGCTGGCCGAGCACGGCCTCAGCCCGCACGTGGCCGTGATCACCAACATCAGCGAGGACCACCTCAACCGCTACCCGTCAATGGCCGCCTACGTCGAGGCCAAGCGGCAAATCGCCCGCTACCAGGGGCCGGACGACTGGCTGGTGCTGAATCGCGACGATCCGCTCGTCTGGGAGAGCCGCGCCGTGGGGGCGGGCCGGGTGGTGCCCTTCGGCCGGGCCGGGGACGCACCGGCCGGCGCCTTCCGCGACGGCGACCGGCTCGTCTGGCGGTGGGACGGTAGCGAGGTCGAACTACTGCGCCGCGATGAGTTCCCGCTGCCGGGGGACCATGCCGTCGCCAATGCCCTCGCCGCCGCGGCGGCGGCCATCCTGGCAGGAGCAAGCCCGGACCAAGTGCGGGCCGGGCTTCTCGGCGCGACGCCGGTGCCGCATCGCCAAGAGATCGTGGCTACTATCGACGGCGTGTGCTACGTGAACGATACGACCGCCACCGCACCGGCCGCGGCGCTGGCCGCGCTCGACACCTTCCGCGGGCGGCCGCTGGTCCTGATCGCGGGCGGTGCCGCCAAGGGTGCCGATCTCGGCCCGATGGCCCGGCGCGTCTCCGCTGAGGCGAGCGCCGTCGTCCTGCTGGACGGCACCGCTACCCCCGACCTCCACGCGCGGCTGCGCGAGGCGGGGGCGGCACGCATCTCCGGGCCGCACCGGTCGATGGAAGATGCCGTGCGGGCCGCGGCCGAGTTGGCGACGCCGGGCGGGGTGGTGCTGCTGGCCCCGGGCTGCGCCAGCTTCGGCCTGTTCCGGGATGAGTTCGAGCGCGGGGAGGCCTTCCGGGCGGCGGTGCGCGCCCTGGCTGAGGCCGCCCGGCGGGAAGGAGAGCCATGAGCGCCACGACCGCCAGGACCGCCGGGGAGCGCCTGCGCCGCGTCCGCGACGTCACCGCGGCGCGCTTCGCCGTGCATGCGCCCGACTACTGGCTCATCACCATCCTGCTGACGCTGGTCATGTTCGGGACCGTCATGGTCTTCAGCGCCAGCTTCACCATCGGTCTGAGCCAGGACGGCAACGCCTACTACTACCTGACCCGGCAACTCATGTGGGTCGCGCTCGGCCTGGCGGGGATGGCCGTGACCTATGCCGTCGACTACCACGTCTGGCGGCGCTTCTCGATCCTGGGCATGCTGGTCGTTCTCCTGCTGCTCGCCGCGGTGCTGATGCCGGGTGTGGGCCAGGAGGTCTACGGGGCGCAGCGCTGGATCTTCGTCGGGCCGCTCTCGGCCCAGCCGAGCGAGATCGCCAAGCCGGTGCTCATCATCTACCTGGCGGACTGGCTGGCTCAGAAGGGCGCCAAGGTGCGCCTATTCAGCTACGGACTGGTGCCCTTCACCGTCTTCCTCGGCCTGTTGATCGGCCTGCTCATGCTCCAGCCCGACCTGGGAACCTCGGCCCTGCTGGCGATTATCGCCATCGGCATGTTCCTGGTGGCCGGCGCGCGCCTGATTCACCTGAGCCTGCTGACCGGGGTCGGCACGGTCGCGTTCTTGGTGATGGCGTTGGGCTCGTCCTACCGCCGCCAGCGCATCCTGATTTTCCTCAACCCGGACGCCAACCCGGACCTCGCCTGGCAGCTCATCCAGGCGCGGGCCGCGCTCGCCAGCGGCGGTATCTTCGGCGTCGGCCTCGGCGCCAGCCGGCAGAAGTTCGCCTGGCTGCCCTTCGCACAGACCGATGCGATCTTCGCCGTCATCGGGGAGGAGCTTGGCCTGATCGGCTGTAGCGTCGTCCTGTTCCTCTTCCTGGCGTTCGCCTGGCGCGGCTACCGCATCGCCAAGCGCGCCCCCGATACCTTCGGGGCGCTCATCGCGGTGGGCATCACGACCTGGATCATCTTCCAGGCAGCCATCAACATCGGCGGGATCACCACGACGATCCCCTTCACCGGCATCACCCTGCCGTTCGTCAGCTACGGCGGTACGTCCTTGGCCGTGACCCTCACCGCGGTGGGCCTGTTGCTGAACATTTCCCGGCAGACGGTCGACCCGGCACCGGCGGCCGGCGCGGAGGTTCGCGCTCCACGCACGCACGCGCTCCGGCGGCGTGCCCCGCGTGAACCGGCCCCGGCCGGTCGCCTCGCGCGCGGAACCGCGGCGACTGCCCGCAGCAGCCGCCCACGGACCGGCACGGTCCGCGGCACGGCCGCCCGCGGGCGGGCGCAAACGAGCACCTTCGGACGCGGGCGGCGGGCCTCGCGCAGCACGCGGCACTGGAGGTGAGCGGATGCGTCAGTCCCCCGGCACTGCTCCGGATCTTCCCCCGCCCCCGGCGACGGTGCACCTGATCGGGATCGGCGGCATCGGCATGAGCGGGCTGGCCCGCATCCTGGCCGCCCGTGGCTATCGCGTGCGCGGCTCGGACGCCGTCGATTCTCCGGTGGTGCAGGCGCTGCGCGCCGAAGGCTTCCCGGTGACCGTCGGCCACAACGCGGCCAACCTGGGCGAGCCGGACCTCGTCGTGGTCACCGCGGCCGCGCCCGAGTCAAATCCCGAGGTGGCCGCGGCTCGGGCCCGGGGTATTCCGATCATCAAGCGCGCGGCGCTGCTGGGGCGACTATGCGACGAGCGCGTCTGCCTCGCCGTTGCCGGGACGCACGGCAAGTCGACCACCAGCGGGATGCTGGCCCTGGCTCTCGTGCGGGCCGGGGAGGATCCGTCGTTCGCGGTGGGGGCCGTGCTCAAGGAGCTGGGCACCAACGCGCGGCCCGGCGCGGGCCCGCACTTCGTGGCCGAGGCGGACGAGTACGACTACAGCTTCCTCTGGCTCCACCCCGATGTGGCGGTGGTGACGAACATCGAACACGACCACCCGGATCTCTTCCCGACGCGCGAGGCCGTCCTGGAGGCCTTCACCCGCTTCGTAAGCGGGATGCGTCCCGGTGGCACGCTCGTCGTCTCGGCGGACGATCCGGGGTGTCGTGACCTGCTGGCACGACTCGGCGATCGTCGCCCGAGGGTGGTAACCTTCGGGTCCGACCCTGCTGCTGACTGGTCCATCGTTCGCAACGAGGAAACGGGGTCGGGCGACCTGGTCCGCGCGCCGGGCGGGCGCACGCTGCGGCTGCGGCTTGCGGTGCCGGGTTGGCACAATCGCCTCAACGCGCTGGCGGCACTGGCTGCGGGGGAAGCGGCCGGTGTCGCGCCGGAGCGGCTGCTGCCGGGTCTGGCGGCCTTCGGCGGCGTCGGGCGGCGCTTCGAGGTGCGGGGGCAGGCACGCGGGGTGACGGTGGTCGACGATTATGCCCACCACCCGACGGAGATCCGGGCGACCATCGCGGCAGCGCGCGAGCGCTACCCCGCGGCGCGGCTCTGGGCGGTGTTCCAGCCGCATACCTACTCGCGCACGCGCGAGATGCTCGACGACTTCGCCGCCGCGCTGTCGCTGGCCGACCGCGTGGTGCTGGCGCCGATCTATGCAGCGCGCGAGAACGACGACCTGGGCGTCAGCTCGGCCGACATTGCCCGGCGGATCGACGGGCGGCCGGTGACGGTGGTCGAGTCGCCGGTTGAGGCCGGGGCGGCGGTGGCCGCCGACGCGGAGGCGGGTGATGTCGTGCTGATCCTCGGCGCGGGGGACATCTGGAAAGCGGGCGAGCGGCTCCTCGGGCTGCTCGGCGCCGGGGGACAAGGGATTGGAGGCACGTGACGTGGCACAGGGCGCCAGGAAAATTCGCGTCGGTGTCATCTTTGGCGGGCGCTCGGGCGAGCACGACGTGTCGCTGCGCTCCGCGCAGGCCATCCTGCGAGCCATCGACCGGGAACGGTTCGAGGTCGTACCGATCGGCATCACGCGGCAGGGCCGTTGGCTGAGCGGCGGCGACCCGCTGCGCCAGCTCGCCGCTACCTCGCGCCTGTCCCTGGCGCCGGGGGACGACCCGCCGGTCGAGGAGTCCGATTCCGTCAGTGCGCTGCCCGTGCCGGAGACGGGCCACGCCGTCGAAGTCGCCGGGGCCGGTGTGGTGCAGCAGCTCGATGTCGTCTTCCCGGTCCTGCACGGCCCGTACGGTGAGGACGGCACGGTGCAGGGGCTGCTGGAGCTGGCGGGCGTCCCCTATGTCGGGGCCGGGGTGCTCGGCTCGGCGGTCTCGATGGACAAGGTCGTGGCCAAGCAGCTCTTCGAGCGCGAAGGCCTGCCGGTCGCGCCCTGGTTGTGGGTGACCCGCCGCCAGTGGGAGCGCGATCCGGAAGGTGTGGCGGCGCGGGTCGAGCGGGAACTGGGCTATCCCTGCTTCGTCAAGCCTGCCAACCTCGGTTCCAGCGTCGGCGTCAGCAAGGTGCATCACCCGGGCGAGCTCGCCGGGGCGATGGACGAAGCCGGCCGCTACGACCGGAAAATCATCATCGAGCGGGGGATCGACGCCCGCGAGCTGGAAGTGAGCGTGCTCGGCAACGACGAGCCGATCACCTCGGTCGTGGGCGAGATCCGGCCGATCAACGAGTTCTACGACTACCAGGCCAAGTACGTCGATGAGGGCTCGGAGTTGCTCGTCCCGGCGCCGATCACCCCGGAGCAGTCGGACACGGTGCGCGAGATGGCGGTGCGCGCCTTCAAGGTCGTGGACGCCGCCGGGATGGCGCGGGTGGACTTCTTCCTGGAGCGAAACACCGGCACCATCTACATCAACGAGATCAACACCATCCCGGGCTTCACCCAGATCAGCATGTACCCCATCCTGTGGGAGGCGAGCGGCCTGCCCTTCCGGGAGCTGGTCACGCGGCTGATCGAGCTGGCGCTGGAGCGGCACGCCGAGCGCCGCGACGGCATCGAGGTATGAGCGAGCGCGTGTCCCAGCGGCGGTATCCGCCGGCCCGGCATGCCGCGCCGCCGCGTCGTCGCCGGCGCCGCTCGCGACTGGCGGGCTTCCTCCACGCGAGCGCGGTCAACGGCCGCCTGCCGGCGTTCCTGCTGGCCGTCGGGCTCGCGGTGTTGGGTGGGGGCTTCCTGTTCTCCGACGACTTCACGGTGCGCAGCGTCGTGGTTCAGGGGAACGCCCTGGCCTTCGCCGACTCGATCGTGGCGAGCAGCGGGGCGCTGGGCCAGTCCGTCTTCCGACTCGACACTGAGGAGGTGGCCCGCCGGGTCGCCGCACACCCGGCTGTGGCTTCGGCGGAGGTGCGGACGGAGTTTCCCGACCGCGTCGTGGTGACGGTGCAAGAGCGGGTGCCGGTCCTCGCCTGGCAAGCGGGGGAACAGGCCGTGCTGGTTGATCAGCAGGGATGGGTGATCGCGTTGGGATTCGATCCCAACCTGCCGCGCGTCGTGCAGACGGAGGGGGACCTGCCGCGCGTCGGTGCGCAGATTCCTCCGGAGCTGATCCAGGCCATTCAGGTCGTGCAGGAGCGCCTGGGCGAGCGGCTCACAACGATGGCCTACGAGCCGCGGGTGGGGCTGACGGCCCATCTGACCGACGGTCGAACGGTCGTGCTGGGGGACAGCGACCGCCTGCCGCTCAAGCTCAACGTGCTGGAAGCCGCGCTGACGCTGCCGGATCACTGGTCGCGGCTCGACCTGCGCGAGCCGGAGCGCCCCTACTACCAGTAGCAGGAGCAGGGATGCTTGTTCACGGTGTTCGGACACATAGGCACAGCGGAGCCGGGCGGGAATGGCGACGCGCGCATGTACGTACGGCGCGCATGAACAGGTTGTGCTATACTGGCGCTCAGCGGCGGCTCATCACTCAGATCCCGTACGTACAACCTTACTCGTCTGGTAGGTAGTCGAGGATGACAGCGCATCGCTGGTATGTCGGCCTTGACATCGGGTCATCGACCGTCGCGGTCGCCACGGCGACCCACGACGCGGCCGGGCAGGTCGCGCTCGCCGGGTGCGAGGTGCTGCCGAGCGCCGGCGTGGTGCGGGGCGAGGTGGTCGACGCTGCGGCGTTGGAGCAGGTGCTTGCCGCCGCGCTCCGGCGCGTGGCCGAGCGTACCGGCGCCCCGGTCGAACGGGTGGCGCTGAGCGTCTCCGGGTTGCACCTGCGCCGGGTGACGGCCGCGGCGGAGCAGCGCACCCCGCAGGCCGTGCGTGTCGAGGCCGACACGCTCGAGGCGCTCCACCGGCGCGCGCTGCGCGACCCGCGCGTGGCCGGGGTCGTCCTCGCCTCGGTGCCGCGCGGGTGCACCGTCGATGGTTTCCCGGTCGTCGATCCCCTCGCTGGACTGTACGGACAAGTCGTCCGCGTGAAGACGGACGTGTATAGTATCCCCACATCCTATGTAGATACGCGTGCGCGCATCCTCGCACGGCTGGGAGCCGAGGTTGACTTGCTGATGCCGCGAGCGATGGCGGCAGCCGAGGCAGCGTTGCCCGTCAGTGCGCGGGAGCAAGGCGCGTTGCTGATCGATCTGGGCGGGACGACGACGGACGTGGCGGTCTACGTTGACGGCCGGATCCGCGAACTGTTCTCGATGCCGGTCGGGGTGCGGTCAGTGGCGACCCTGGGCCGCAACGTCACGCGGCTCGCGTCCGGTGCTCGAAGCTACCCCGCGCCGCGCACGGTGCCCGGCGGGGGCATGGTCGATCTCTTCCACCGTATCCGCCAGCGGCTGGACGATCTGGACCTGGGCTGGCGGCTGGCTGGTGGCGCGGTGCTTGCTGGTGGTGGCGCCGGCGTTGATGGCGTACTTGGCGCAGCGCAGCGGGGGCTGCGCATTCCCGTCCGGTTGGCGCGGCCTGACTGGCTGCGCTTCAGCGACACGCGCACCACCGGCGCGGTAGGGTTGGTGCTGGCCCAGGCGCGGCTCCGTCCGCCGGAGCCTGCGCCCGTGGGGGAGTTTGGCATGGACGACGCGCTGCCGGAGGAGTTCGAGGAGGTGGAGCCGGAGCCGCCCCGTCCGGGGCTGTGGCCGGCCCTCGGCCGCTGGCTGCGCGAGTTCGTGCCGTTGGGAGGTAACGATTAGGCCGTTAGGCCCGGGGGACGTGTTGTCGGCGGCGAACTCATACGTGCATACTCTTCTGTTAACTGCGTGCTGCCCAGCGCGACTCACAGGGAACGGGCGCCGCTGGTGTGCTGCGGGGAGGATCTTGAATGTTCAACGTCCACGATGACGACTTCACGAACTCATTCGCACGGATCAAGGTCATCGGCGTCGGCGGTGGCGGCGGCAATGCCGTGAATCGCATGATCGAAGCCGGGGTGGAGGGCGTCGAGTTCATCACGGTCAACACCGATGCGCAGGCCCTGGTCAACTCCCTGGCGCCGGTGACGGTACGTATCGGCGACAAGTTGACCAAGGGACTCGGGGCCGGCGGCCGCCCGGAGATCGGTGAGCGCGCCGCCGAGGAGAGCATCGACGCCCTCGGCGAGGTCGTGCGCGGCGCCGACATGGTCTTCATCACCGCCGGGATGGGCGGCGGCACCGGCACCGGCGCGTCGCCGATCGTGGCTCGCCTGGCGCGGGAGACCGGCGCGCTGACCGTCGGCGTGGTGACCCGTCCGTTCGACTTCGAGGGCGCCAAGCGTCGCCGCGTGGCCGACGAGGGTGTGGCCGCCCTCAAGGAGCATGTGGACGCGCTGATCACGATCCCCAACCAGCGGCTCATCAGCCTGGTCGATCCCAAGACGCCCTTCTCCGAGGCGTTCCGGCTGGCCGACGACGTGCTCCGCCAGGGTATTCAGGGTATCTCCGACCTGATCGTCAAGCCCGGCCTGATCAACCTCGACTTCGCCGACGTCAAGACGATCATGCGCGACGCCGGCTCCGCTCTCATGGCGATCGGCCGCGGCACCGGCGAAACCCGCTGCGTCGACGCCGCCCGCATGGCCATCGAGAGCCCGCTGCTGGAGATGAGCATCGACGGTGCGGTCGGCGTCCTCTACAACATCATCGGTGGGCCGGATCTCTCGCTCACCGAGATCACCGAGGCGGCTGAGATCATCCGCGCGGCGGCGGACGACGATGCCGAAATCATCTTCGGCGCCACGACCGACGAGTCGATGGGCCGGGACGTCCAGATCACCCTAATCGCCACCGGCTTCCACGGCACCAGCCAGCCGCGGCGCCAGCGGCCGGACCGCCGGTTCCGCCAGGCTGCTGACGCCCAGACGGGTCAGACGGCGCCGCCGCGCGTGCCGCTGCTGCCGGACGACGAGTGGTCGGAGCCGGCTATCTTGCGCTTCCTGCGCGAGCGGTAGGAGTCTCCCGTGCGCTGCCCCTTCTGCCAGGCACGGGACTCGCGGGTGATCGACTCGCGGGAGTTGAGCGGCGGCGACAGCATCCGGCGTCGGCGAGAGTGTCCCGCCTGCGGCCGCCGCTTCACCACCTACGAGCGGGTCGAGCCCGTCGCGCTCATGGTCGTCAAGCGCGACGGCCGGCGCGAGGAGTTCGACCCGCGCAAGCTCCGCGACAAGCTGCGCATCGCGCTCACCAAGCGCCCCGTCCCGCAGGCGGAGATCGACCGGATCGTGGCGACGGTCGAGACCGAGTTGCTGGAGATGGGCACCGTCGAGGTGCCGAGCACCACCATCGGGGAGATCGTGCTGCGGGAGTTGAAGCAGCTTGATCAGGTCGCCTATATCCGCTTCGCCTCCGTGTACCGCGACTTTGCCGACCTCGACGATCTCCGCCGGGAGGTCGAGGTGCTGCGCAGCGCCTCGCCGGGCCCGAAGCGCGCCGGGTAGGCGAGGCCGGCGATGAGTCCCGCCCCGCTCGCGCTAGCCGTGACCGGGGCCGATGGCGCTCCGCTCACGCGGCTGCGCTACGCCAACACGCCCGGAACGCCCGCGTTCCGCTACCACCCCGATCGCATCCACCTGACCGCCACCCTCGATGACGCTACGGCAGCCGAGGGGCAGGAGGCCCAGCGCGACGTGCAGGTGCGTCTCACCGTTCCGCGCGGCTGGCTCACGCTGCCCGGTCCCGTGCTCTTCCTCCCGGCAGGCGAGACGAGCGTCTCCTGGACGGTCTACCCGCGCGGCGTGCCCGGTGACTACACCGTCCCGCTCCGGGTCGAGATCCTGCGCGAGGGGCGGGTGACTGCCGCTGCTGAGGCGTCGGTCGCCGTCACCGTGGAGGGCTACAGCCAGTTCGACCCCGCCCGGCACGCCCTCCCCTTCGCCAACACCGTGGCCGACCTGGGCGTCGTCCGGCCGGACCCGGCCCGCTTCGCGCGCACCTACCGGCTGACGCTCCTGCCGCGGGCGTTCTTCCGCGGGCTCTACGGCGCCGTCGTCTTCCTCGGCGGCGAATCCGGCGCGCCGCATGGGGGCCTGTGCACCGGCATGGCGCGGGCGGCGCTGGAGCGGAGCCTCGACGCGCTGCCTCCGGGCGCCAACTTGCTCACCGAGGCCATCATCCTCCATGGCCGGCAGTTGACCGACCGCGCCCTACTGGCTTCCGCCCCCTGGTTCTTCTGGCCCAGCCCGGCACGGGCATTCCGGCGTTTCCGTGCCGATCTGCTGTCGCGCGGTCGCAGCGACCGATGCTGGGACATCGGCGTTCCACGCCCCTGGCGGCGCGACATCGCTCGGGCGCTGGTCGGCGAGGGGCACACGGTCGTCCCCTACGGCTTCCGCCAGGAGGCGCCGGACCGTGCCGAGGTGCTGGTGTGGGACCCGAACCACCCCACGGAGTCCGGTGCGGACGCGTCGATCCTGACCCTCGACCTGCGCGGCGACACTTACGGCTACCGGCACCGCGCCACCCTGGGGGACCGCCGGACGACGATCATCGCCGTTCGTCAGTCCGCCTACCGCCGCGGCCGCACCGCACTCCTCGCGAGCGCCGCGAGCCTGTTGCTCTACCCCGCGTCGGTCGGCCTGACCCGGCGCCGCCTCGCCATCGGCGGCACGGCCCTCGCCGGCATTACGGGCATCGCCCTGGCCGCTGTTCGCCGCACCCGCCGCGTCGCGGCGTGACACGTGCTCGTGGTCGGTGGTGAGCGGATCACCGCGCTGTGGCATGTGCCCGCGGCGGGTGGTGCGACGGATCCCGCCGCCCGGCATGTGCCCGGGGCTCAAGCTGCCGGGCTGACAAGGAAAGCCGGCTGAAGCCGGCTGGGACGGGTCCAGGCTCAGGTTCAGGCGAGACGACGTCCACCGCCCGGGCACGCGCCGACCGCATACACCCAAATAAGGGGCGCGCCGATCAGCCAGCCAAATCCACGACCCGGTATCATGCACTCCAGCGGGCGGGGCCGGAGCGGCACGCCACGGATTGTGCCCAGGGAGAGAAGGTTCAACGTGGAGCCAGACCCACGCGACGAGCTGTTCGATGTCCTCACGGCCGAGGGGGAACCGACCGGGCTGGTCAAGCCCCGCGCTGCCGTGCACCGGGACGGCGATTGGCACCGGTCGTTCCACTGCTGGGTCGTCTGGCGGGGGCCGGATGGGAGCGTCCAGGTGCTCTTCCAGCGTCGCAGCCCAACCAAGGACACGGTCCCCAACCTCCTTGATGTGGCCGTCGGCGGACACTACCGCTCGGGTGAGACGCTGACCGAGGTGGTGCGCGAAGCGGAGGAGGAGTTGGGCCTCCCGCTGGGACTGGACGACCTGGTACCGGTCGGCGCCCGTCGCGCGGTCGGCCGCGGTCCCGGCTGGGTCGACCGCGAGATTCAGGATGTCTTCGTCGCGGTGGTGCCGGACGGGCTGGCGCGGCTCCGTCCGGCACCGGATGAGATCAGCTCGCTCGCGGTCGTTCGCGTCGAGGACCTCTCCCGGCTCTTCCCCGATGGTGGCCAGCCCGAGCCGGAGATCCCCGCCCTGTGCGCGCCTGTTCTACCTGATCGTGGCCTTGGTCCGGTCGAGCCGGCGACGGTGCGCGCCGCCGATTTCGTCCCGGTCACCGACCGCTACTGGGCTGTCGGTGCCCTCGTCGCCGCCCGCGTCCTCTCGGGAGAGCGGGGGCTTGACCTGGGGCTGTGGTAAGGCCTGCGCGTTCCTATCCCCCGCCGCCGGAGATCATGTTCATGCGCCGGAAGCGCACCACCGCGATCGCGAGCATCAGCGCGGTGTAGCCCACCAGATTGGCGGTGATCCAGGCCCAGTCGGTCGCGACCAGATCGGTGCCGGTCGACAGGGTGTTGAGCGCGGTGTTCGGGAAGATGCGGGAGATCCACCGGCCGAGCGTGCCCAGCCCCGCGATGATGCTCGTCGTGAAGTCCCCGACGAAGAGGGCGGCCATCGTCACGCCGATCCCGGCCGCCAGCGAGCGGGTGACGATCGTCAGTGCCGCCGCGACGAGCGTCCAGAAGGTCGAATAGATCAGGGCGATTACGACCTGGCGGGCCGCGTCGCGGAAGAAGCTGGCAGTGAGCCACTGGTCCGTGCGCAGCGACTCGCCCACCACGACGCCCGCCACCAGTGACCCGAACAGCCCGATCGCCGCGCCGACGAGGATGACGACGATCACCGCCAGCAGCAGGACCAACAGCTTGGCGATCAGGAGGCGCACCCGGTCCGCACGCATCAGCAGCATCGTGCGCAGCGTGCCCCAGGAGTACTCGCTGCCGAACGTGCCGGCGGCCAGGATCGCCAGGAGCACGCTACCGACGCCCTGCGCCAGCCCGATGCCCAGCGAGAAGCCGTCCGGCAGGAGGATCATGTCCTTGAAGCTCTGCCCTTCGGCTCCCTCGACGGTCACGTTCCCCTCGAACCCGCTCACCAGCGCCAGGATCAGGGAGGAGTAGACCAGCACCGTGAATCCGAGCAGGATCACGATGAGGATCCAGGTCATCGGCCGGCGCACGATTTTGGCGAGCTCGACGCCGAATAGGGTTCCGATCGATGCCATCTCATCCCTCCCCCCGGCGCGCCTCGGTCAGCGCGAGGAAGCGGTCCTCCAAGCGGCTTTCGCGGACGCCCAGGGCGCTGACGGCGAAGCCTGCCTCGACGAGCGCCCGGTTGAGCGCGGCCGCTTCGTCCACCGGCGCGTCGACCAGCAGGTGCCCGTCCTCTTCCTCGACCCCCCGGACCACCGGGAGCCGGCGCAGCAGCTCGGCAGCGGCCTCCAGCCGGTCCACGCGGATTGCCAGCCGCTCGCCGCCGGCGAGGATCTCGGACAGAGGGCCGCAGGCGATCAACGTGCCGCGGTGAATGATCGCGACGTGGGTGCAGATCTCCTGCACCTCGTGGAGGAGGTGGCTGGAGAGGAAGATGGTCCGCCCGGCGCTGGCGAGATCGCGGATCAGGCTCCGGATCTCGTGCTGCCCCGCGGGATCGAGCCCGTTCGTCGGCTCGTCGAGGATGAGCAGGTCGGGCTCCAGCAGGAGCGCGGCGGCGATACCCAGGCGCTGCTTCATCCCCTGAGAGTAGCCACCGAAGTTGGCGTTGGCGCGGGCCGTGAGGTCCACCATTTCCAGCGCGGCGTCGATCCGTTTCGGATCGTCGATCCCGGCGATGCGCGCCATGAGGCGCAGATTGGTCCGCCCGCTGAGGTAGGGGTAGAAGCTGGGGCGCTCGACCAGCGCGCCGGTGCGGGCGAGCGCGGCCGGCAGGTCGGTGCGGACGTCGTGGCCGAAGATGGCGGCGGTCCCCTCGTCCGGCTCGATCAGGCCCAGCAACATGCCGATGGTGGTCGTCTTCCCGGCCCCGTTCGGGCCGAGGAAGCCGAAGACGGAGCCTGCCGGGACCGAGAACGTGAGCCGATCGACCGCGACAAACGTGTCGAATCGCTTGGTCAGCCCAGCGAATTCGATGGCCGGCGGGCCGTGCTGGCTCAGGCCCATGCGTCGCACCTCCCTTCTGCGGCGCCCCTGGTGGCGCGCCTACCTCTCGTGTTTGACCGTCACTCCGCCGAACAGGCAGACCGCGTTGACAGTGAGCGTCGGTGCATCCGGCGGCAGTGGCTCGTCCTGGTGGGTCTTGTCCTCGTAGCCTCCGAAGATCGGGAGCCCGGTGATCGCGATGTTCCAGCCGCGCGGGACGAGGATATCGATCCCGCCGAAGGCGGTGTATGCGTCGATGGTGGCGCCCGCCGGCAGGAGTTCCGCCTGCCGTAGATCGAGCGTGATCCCGCCGAAGAGCGCGGCCGCCCAACCGCCCTGGAAGTCCTCGGAGCGGTTCACGATGTCGTTGCCGCCGAAGATCACAAAGCTGCCGACCGAGTCGGCCGGGTCGAGGCTCACCCGGCGCGGGCCGTGGCGCAGGATCACGAACAGGCCGATCGCGATCAGCACGAGCGGCCAGAACAGGCTCCAGATCGAGCCGGGGATGAGCCCGGTCGTGCTCGCCAGGAGCACCAGCCCGATCGCGATGAGGATGGCCGGGACGACCCGCGTGTGCCGGCTGGCGGCGAGTTGCGCCAGGCCGACGGCGATGATCGCCACTGGCCACCAGTCACTGATGATCCGGCCGATGTCGGGTCCGCCCAGCGCCTGAAGCAGCAAGAGCGCCCCAAGCAGGACGAGCAGCAGGCCGATGAGCGCGCGTCCGGTGAACTCTCGGGCCATGATGCACCCCCAAACGGGCTTCTGTGAGCCGCTGCCGGAGTCGCGCTCTCGGCCGGCAATCGGCCCTACGACACGATATGGCCCAACTCTACACGGACGTCAATAGCGGACGCGCCGCGCACGTGCGGAGAACGCAACATGAGCGCAACAGCGTGCTTGGTGGATGGGGAGAGATACGAATCCGGCCCCGCCGCTGAGGCGGGGCCGGTTGTGGGATGACGAATGCGCTAGCGCCGGAGCAGGCCGGTGGCCGCGATCAGCGCCATCAGGATGCCGCAGACCACGTTGCTGATCGTCCCGGCCGTCACGACGCTGAAGTCGAAGAGGAAGGGCGCCGCAGCCACGAAGACGCCGATCAGCACGCCGACCCACGACCACACGCGCCACCGCGGGAGGGCGAGCTGGGTGATGGCGAAGCCGATGATCAGCGCGGCTCCCATTCCGTTGGCGATCCGCGCGCCCCTGTACACGTGCAAACCCAACCAGTAGGTGGAACCCAGAACCCAGATACCCAGGGCGATGTTGAGGGACTGGAGGAGACTGAGCCCTGCCGACGAACGGGCCTGTTGCGCCTGCACCGCTTCTCCTTCCCTATCGTCGTGACCGCCGCGACGCGGGGCGCTTCCCCGCCGCCGGCTCCCGGCCGATTGTATACCCATTTGCCGCGTCGGACGCAAGTCCCCGCCGCGACGCCCGTTGGACGGAGCGGCGCGGCCTGGGTAGGATGAGGGCGGGCAGGCCTCAACGCCTGTCGATCCGTCGGGAGGGCTGCGGCGCATGCTCACAGAGCGGCCGAGCAGGGTGGGGGCGGAACTGGCTCTCGAAACGCCGGTCGGAGATGGGAGCCTGGGGCGCTGGGTGGCTCGCGGCGCGGTTGCGCTGGCGGTCGTCCTCTTCGGTGTCCTCTGCCTGTACCAGTATCGCCTGCCGGGCCTCCACTACGACGAGGCCTTTGACGTCGTCCCCGCCATGCAGATCCTTCGAGGGGATCCGGTCACCCTGACGCGGGGCGTCGGTATCCACCTCTTCGGGCGCTCCTTCCCGGTGATGCTCGGTGACACCTGGGGCGTCGTCACGACCTACGCCGTATTACCCCTCCTCTGGCTACTCGACGGCGATGTACTCGCGATCCGCCTCTGGCCGATCGCGGTCGGGATGCTCGCCGTGCTCCTCACCTATCTCATCGGGCGGCGGATTTACGACCGTTGGGTCGGGGTGGGCGCGGCGCTGCTGCTGTCGATCTTCCCTTCCTATATCTTCTGGACGCGGGTCGGGATCTCCGTCGTCGCCCACCTCGTCGCGGTGATGCTCGGCATCATGCTGGCCTACCTGGCCTGGCATGGGCGCGAGACGCAGGGCGGCCCGCGCTGGCTCGCCCTGGCCGGGCTGCTGGCCGGCATCGGCCTTGCCACCCGGCTCCTCTTTGGCTGGTTCCTCCTCGCCGTGCCAGTCGCCTACGCCATCCTCTTGCTGGCCGACTGGCTCAGCGAGGACCGCCACGCCGCCTACTCGGTACGCGACACGGTGGAACTGGCCATCGACCGCCTGAAGCGTGACCTGCCGTTCCGGAGCAAACGCGAGGCGCTTGCCCCGCTGGCCGGTGCCGTCATCGGCGCCTTCCCCGTGCTCTACTACAACCTGGTTACCCGCGGGAGCTCGCTCGGGCTGCGGGCCAACTCGCCAGCCGGCCAGGCCGTCGACAACTCCACCTTCTGGGGCAACTTGAAGACGGCGGCCGACGGGCTGCGGACGCTCCTTGACGGCGGCTCATTCTGGTTCTACGGCGGGATCTTCACGAACCCGCTTTACCCGTGGGTGGCGTTCGTCAGCGCGCTCGGGCTGCTTGTCCTGGTCCACCGCGTGCCGGAGCTGCGGCGCTGCCGGCGCTCGACTGTGTTCCTCCTCGGCTTCGCCTTCGCCGTGTTGCTCCTGAGCTGCTTCACCACCTCGATCCCGGAGTCGACCCGCCTGCTCATCCTGCTGCCGATCCCGCAGGTGCTCATCGCCGGCTTCGCGGTCTTCGGTTCCCGCTGGCTCGCGCGCAAGCTGCGCTCGCGCGTGCGCCCGGCGTCGACCGTGGCGGTCGTCGTGGCGTTGCTCTTCGTGCCGCTCATGGCGCGCGACCTGTGGGTGGACGTGCGATACCACCGGGCGCTGGCGCGGAGCGGCGGCCACGGCGAGTTCTCCAGCGCTATCTACGACCTGGCCGCCTATCTGGACGAGCGCAGGATCACCCAGCCCTACGCGCTCGATTCTGGCTTCACCTGGACCATCATGATCCTGACCCAGGGGCGCGTCGAGCCGCGGGAGATTCCCGAGACAGGGGCGGACCTGGCGGCAGCGGTGCAGGCGGTGCTGGCTGCGTCCGACCCCGTCCTCCTGGTCCTCGAGGAGGAAGGGAATTCCCCCCACGAGCCCGCGCCGCTGGAGCTACTCGTCTCCTCCAGCGGCCGCACCCTGCGGCTGGAGCAGACGTTTACCGAGCGGGATGGGACGCCGGTGTACTATGTCTTCCGTGTGGGAGAGTAAGTCGTGGTCCCATCCTTTATATACGTTTCCTACTTGAGCGAGAGGGACATCGCGGATCATCCACGCGGGGGACAGCCCCCCGATGCCGTGCAAGCGACTCCAAGCGACGACCGGGCCGCTGCGGCGGGCGCCTTTCCCGCGTCGTAGGGTGGTAGGGCCTGGACATGGATCGCCTCACGACACCAGTGCCACCGCAGCGGCGCGAGGCTCCGTCAACCAGTCCCACGACGTTGCAGTGCCCCTCGGCGAGCGGCCGTTCCCTGTGGGTTGCCATCGCAGCGGCCTGGGGTGTCCGACTGGTGCTGGCCTGGCTGTCGCTGCGGCTCGGCTTCGTCGAATACAACGCCGACGGCTTCACCCGCGTCATCCACGGCTACGAATGGCTCCAGGATCCGCGGTGGGAGGTCAGCGTCTGGCTCCCGCTCCACTTCTGGCTGCTGGGTGGCACGCTGGCCCTCTGGGACAACCTCTACCTCGCGCCGAAACTGCTGGCCACACTCGCCGGGCTGGCCACGATCACCAACCTGGCGCTCGTCGGCGCCACCCTCGCCGGGCGGCGGGCCGGAGCGCTGACTGCGCTCATCGTCGCGGCCTTCCCCTACGAGGTCTGGTTCTCGGTGAGCGGCATGGCCGAGCCGGTATTCCACGCGTTCATGAGCGGCGCCGCGCTCGGCCTGGTCCGCTGGTGGGTCACCGGCTCGCGCCGCCCGCTCGTCCTAGGTGCCCTGTCGCTCATGGCAGCCACCGCCATCCGCTACGAGGGGTGGTTCTACGCCGCGGTCTGGGCCGTGCTGGTGCTCGGCGGCGGCTGGCTGCGTGGCCGCAGGCATGCCGGCGTCGTCCTGGGCGCGCTGCTCCCGTTCCTCTTCATCGGCGTGTGGCTACAGCAGAACTACGCCGTGTTCGGCGATCCCCTCGCGTTCGCGCGGGAGACGGCCGCGATCAAGACCGAGCTCGACCCGGCGAACGTGAGCGCATCCCTCGTGCAGCGCCTCCTCGCCTATCCCCGGGCGCTGCTCCACATCGTGCGGGTCGTGGTGGTCGTCTCGACCGGCGCGGCGCTCTGGCTCCTCGTGCGTCACCCCCGGCGCTGGGGTGAGTACGCGGTGTTTGTCGGCGGGCAGGCGCTGCTGCTGATCCTCGTCACGGCGACCTTCGCGAATCTCGGCCCGGGCGCGGAGCGCTACCTCCTCTCGAACGTCGTCCTGCTCCTCCCCGCGCTGGCGGCCGCCGCCCTCGACCTCTGGGACCTTCGACCAACCGGGTCGGGAGCGACGGCCCGGTACGTTCAGCGCGCGGCGCGTGTCGTCGCCGTCCTCGGCGTCGTCCTCTTGCTGGCCAGTTTCGGCCGGCGGCTCGCGGCGCCGCCGCGCGACTACCCGGATCCGGACACCCGGGATCTCGCCCCGGTCCTGAGCACGGCGTTGCGCGAGCCGGACCCGCTCGGCCGCCCCTTCGTCCCGGTCGTCCTACCCCATCCACCGGCCGATGCCTTCAACGCCGGCTATGCGCTGCGCATCCTGACCGGGCAGCCCGAGACGGTCGTGATCACGGACCAGCCGGCGCTGCTGAGCGACATGCTCGCGACGCACGGCGCTCGCCTCTGGGTCATCGACACGACCGCGGAGGTCGACCCGCCGCCCGCCGCGCGCTCCATCACCGTCGGCCGCTTCATCCTCGGCTGGCCGGCTGGGGAGTGATCTCCTCTCTTTGTCACAACCGCTTCCCACGAAACGTTCAGCATCAAGGGAGGTGGTGCCACGCACAAGGCGGTGCTGGGTGACCTGAGATCCCCGAACGGACGCCAGTGTCCGCCCGCTCTGAAAAGGGCTGGTGTACCATCTCTGGGGCGTGGCAAGCGAAGGTGCGCCGATATGCGCCCATGGGGCGAGGGGGCCAGGAGGTAGGACGAACGCGGTGAGCGGCGGTGGACATCGGTTTCATCGACTGATCCGTCGCTGGGACGTGCGGGTGGCGTTCCACGTGCTCGTCCTGCTCGGGCTGATCGGGAGCCTGGGCGTCGCCGCGCTGAGCCAGCCGTACTTCACGCGGGGCGTCGAGGCAAGTGAGGATCTTCAGCCGATCCCGCACACAGATGTCAATCCCCTGGGCGTCAACACGCTGCTGAACGAGGAGGCCGACCCGGAGAAGGTCGAGCGCACGCTCGACATGATCGCCGCGGGCGGGTTCACCTTCGTGCGGCAGATGTTCGCGTGGTACGAGATCGAGCCGGCCAAGGGGGTCTACGTCGACCCGCACACCGGGCAGGACACCTGGGAGAAGTACGACCGCATCGTGAACCTGGCCCACGAGCGGGGGCTGGAGATCATCGCTCGGCTCGACAAGCCGCCTCGCTGGGCGCGTGAGGGGCAGCCGGGGGTGGATCAGGTGCCCGACGGCCCGCCGAACAACGACGCCGACTACGCCGACTTCGTCCGCGCCGTCGTGACCCGCTACCGGGGCAAGGTGCGCTACATCCAGATCTGGAACGAGCCGAACCTCTACGGGGAGTGGGGCGGACAGCCGATCAATCCGGCGCGCTTCACCGAACTGCTCAAGGCGGCCTACACCGCGGCTAAGGAGGCCAACCCGGAGGTGGTCGTCCTCCTGCCGGGCCTGGCCCCGACCGACCAGCGCGGGCCCGAGAACCTGAACGAGTTCCTCTTCCTGCAGGGGATGTACGACGCCGGGGCGAAGGACTACTTCGATATCGCGACGGCGATGGTTTACGGCTACGGCTACAGCCCCTACGACCGCCGGGTCGAGTTCGAGCGCAACAACTTCTCCCGCGTGATTCAGATGCGGGAGGTGATGGTGCGCAACGGCGACGCCGACAAGCCGATCTGGGCGGCTGAGTACGGGTGGGTGTCGCTGCCGGACGACTGGACCGGCGATGCCTCGGTCTGGGGCAGGCCGGTGAGTGCCGAGACGCAGGCGCGCTACCTGCTCCAGGGCTACCTGCGGGCGCAGCGCGAGTGGCCCTGGCTCGGCGCGATGTGCGTCTGGCTGTTCCGCTTCCCGACGTCGCCCACCGCCACGCCGGATGCGGGCCGCAACCCGACTCGGGGATTCGCGATCGTCAACTACGACTTCTCACCGACCCCGGCCTACACCACGCTGGCAGGATCCCGTGCGCGGCTCGACCGCGCCTACACCGGCGCCTACCCGGCCAGTACCCGGCTGATTCAGCAGGACGGCGGCTGGATGCTCACCGGGGAGGGAGCGAGCCAAACCCTGGTGCCTGCGGCGGCCGGGGCGACGCTGCGCATCCCCTTCAGCGGACCCCGGCTCGATCTGCTGCTCGACGGGAGCGGTCAGGGACTGATGGTGACCATCGACGGGAAACCGGCGCCGGGGCTGCCGGCCGAAGAGACCGGAGCGGCGATCGCGGTACCGGACGAGGACGGCCGGGTCACCGTTGCGGACGGGCTCGACGACGGCCCGCACGTGGCCGAGGTCCGTTCCCTGGCGGGCGGGGACGGCTCAGTGGCGCTGGCCGGCTTCGTCGTCGTCCGGCAGCCGTGGCAGTCCTGGGCCTACCCCTGGATCTACGGCACCTTTGCTGTGATGGTGGTCCTGACCCTGGCGTCGCTGGTGTGGAACTGGCGCTACCGCCCCGCCGAGTCCCCACACCCGACACGCGACGGGGCCAACGGCCACCTCCCTCGCCGCCTCACTGCCGCCGACCTCCGCGCCCGGTCCCGCACCCGGCAGAGCACGACGCGCAGACGGTGAGCGCATTCTCCCGGCGGAACGGCCCTCACCCCCGCCCCCGCTCCCAACGTTGAGAGAGGGGGGTGACGTGCAGAGTCCCGCAGGGAGGCGGGGATTCTGGAATCCGAAGCAGGAACGCGCGGAGGGGTATAATCGCGGGTGCGTTGGTCACTGGAGCGCGTCGGCACCTGACCCATGAGGTCCCCATGAGCATGCAGTCCCTGACCTACGTGATCGGCACGGCCGGCCACGTCGACCATGGTAAGTCCACGCTGGTGAAAGCCCTGACCGGCATCGATCCGGACCGGCTCCGCGAGGAGAAGGAACGGGAGATGACGATCGACCTGGGCTTCGCCTGGATGACGCTACCCAGCGGGCGGCAGATCAGCATCATCGACGTGCCGGGCCATGAGCGCTTCATCAAGAACATGCTCGCGGGCGTCGGCGGGATCGACGCGGCGCTGCTGGTGGTCGCTGCCGACGAGGGGCCGATGCCGCAGACAGCCGAGCACCTGGCGATCCTGGACCTCCTCCAGATCGAGCGGGGGCTGATCGTCCTGACCAAGACCGATCTGGTCGACGCCGAGTGGCGGGATCTGGTGGTCGAGGAGATCCGTGAGGCGGTGCGCGGTACCGTCATGGACGGTGCGCCCGTGGTGCCGGTGTCGGCGGTGACCGGGGTGGGGCTGGACGACCTCCGCGCCGGGATCGATGCACTGCTGGATGCCGTCCCGCCGCACAACGAGACCGGCCGGCCGCGGCTGCCAATCGACCGGGTCTTCACCGTGGCGGGCTTCGGGACGGTGGTGACGGGGACGCTGCTGGGCGGGCCGCTGGAGATCGGTCAAGAGGTCGAGATCCTGCCGGCCGGGCGGCGTGGGCGCGTTCGCGGGCTGCAGAGCCACCGGTCGAAGGTGGAGCGCGCCCAGCCGGGATCTCGCACCGCCGTGAACCTGGCGGGGGTCGCGGTCGAAGAGATCGCGCGGGGCGATGTGCTGACGGTCCCCGGCTGGCTCACGCCGACCCGCCTGCTGGACGCCCGGCTGCGACTCGTGCCCGACTCCCCGGTCGTCCTGGAGCAGAACGATGAGGTGGACTTCTTCCTCGGCTCGGCCGAGTGCCTGGCGCGGGTGACCTTGCTCGACGCCGAGCGGATCGAGCCGGGGCAGGAGGGCTGGGTGCAGTTCCGCTTCCCGGCGCCCCTGGTGGCCGTCAGAGGGGACCGCTTCATCGTGCGGCGGCCCTCGCCCAGCCTGACGATCGGAGGCGGGGTGGTCGTCGATGCGCACCCGCGTCGCCACCGCCGCTTCCGGCCCGAGGTCATCCAGGCGCTCGAGGTGCTGGCCTCCGGCACGCCGGAGGAGATCGTGGTCCAGGCGCTCGCCGCCGGGCCGCTGGAGCGCCGCGCGCTCGTGCGGAGTGTGACGCTGCCGGAGTCCGAGGTGCAGGCGGCGATCGACCGGCTGGTCACGGAGGGCCAGGTGGTGGCGCTCGGTCGCGGCGGCCCGGCGGGCTACCTGATCCGGGCCGACACGCTGGCACGCATCACCGGCGACATCCAGGCCCTGCTCGAGACCTACCACCGGCGCCAGCCGCTCCGCCGCGGCATGGCCAAGGAGGAGGTCCGCAGCCGCACCGGCCTGCCCGCTCGTGTCTTCGAGGAGATCGTCGCCCACGGGGCGTCCACGGGCGCGCTGGTGGACGACGGCGAGACACTGCGCCTGCCCGGCCATGAGATCACCTTCACCCCGGAGCAACGGGAGAAGATCGACCGCTACCTGGCGGCACTGCGGGCGGCGCCCTACACGCCGCCCGGTCCGGCCGAGTTCGGGATCGACCCGGAAGTCGCCATCGCGCTGGCCGAGACCGGCGAGGTGGTGCGGGTCGACGAGGGGATCATCTTCGCCCGTGAGACCTTCGAGGAGATCCAGCGGCAGGTCCTGGAGATCATCGACCGGGAGGGGCGGATCACGCTGGCCCAGTTCCGCGACCACTTCGGGTCCAGTCGCAAGTACGCCCAGGCCGTGCTGGAGTACCTCGACCACCAGCGCGTGACCCGCCGTGTGGGGGACGAGCGTGTCCGCTACCACTCCGCCTGAGCCGCGCCCGGTCTTCCTCGCTCCACACTACGACGACGTGGCGCTCTCCTGCGGCGGGACCGTGGCCGCCCTCGCCGAAGGCGGCGCGCGGCCGCTGATCGTGACCTGCTTCGGCGGTGCGCCGGACGGGCCGCTCAGCGACTTCGCGCGGTTCCAGCACGAGCGTTGGGGGGTCGGACCGGACGACGCCGTGCGCATCCGCCGCGCGGAGGAGGCGTGTGCTGCCGCGGCGCTGAGAGCCGAGGCGCTCTGGCTCGATTTCCGCGACGCCATCTACCGCGGCACGCGCTACACCTCGGATGACGACCTCTTCGGCCCCCTCCACCCGGACGACCGCCCGCTGGTCGACGACCTCACCGCGGCCGTCGCCGCGCTGGCCGCACC
>NZ_JADGHZ010000174.1 GCF_019683595.1 Sphaerobacter sp.
ACCCCAGCCCACCCGTCTCCTCCCCCCCCACCGCCGGCGCCCGCGGCGGCCCCCGGGGGGGCCGCACTGGTGCTCAGCGGCGCTGAGTTGACCGCTGCGTCGCGTACGTGAGGACGAGGACGGTGACGATGGACGTCCCCAACACCAAGGGAATGTCGATCAGGACGAAGGCCCAACTAATCAGCGCCTCGCCACTGATGATGGTCGCAATGACGCCAAAGACCACGCTCAGTGCCGCGACGAGCAGAGCTCGCATCCGGAACGACGCGACCCGGAACGCGAGCAGCCCAACGAGCACCCCAGCAGCGACGGGGAAGATCTCGTGCATCCCAATCCTCCTTGGAATGGCAACGTCTACCATTACGGCCGCGGCGCATCAACGATGCTAGCACCAGCGTGGCGCGACCGCAAGCAGGTGTGGCGGGCGAGGTTGAGCATGGTCACGCTGAGCGCATATGGGCAGCCCGCTGTGCCGGTGGACGTTGCCCAGGAGGGGGCATCGGGTGATCCGTGGAACCCCGGCGAGTTGCGGAGGCGAGCCGCCGGCAAGTCGATCCGGCCCGACGTCATCTTCGGCCGAATCGAGTGGACCGTCTGGACCGGCGGACAACCTGGCTAGCGATCGTGAGCGCGGCCGCGCCCCTTGGCAGGGAAGCTGAGCGTGGCGGTGGTTCCCTTACCCGGTTGGCTCTGCAATCGCAGGGTTCCGCCGTGCGCTGCGGCGATCCCGCGGGCGATCGCCAGGCCCAGCCCGACACCGCCTGTCTCCCGGGAGCGCGCTTTGTCCACGCGGTAGAAGCGCTCGCCCAGCCGCGGCAGGTGGGCGGGATCGATCCCCACGCCGGTGTCCGCGACCACCAGGTGCGCCTCGCCGTCGCTGGTACCGGTTCGGAGCGTGACCCGGCCACCCGGCGGCGTGTACTTCAAGGCGTTATCAACCAGGATGAGCGCGGCCTGCTCCAGTGCCTGCCGGTCGCCGACGACGACGGCGGGTCCGTCTGCGGCCACCTCCACATTGATCTGCCGCTCCGCGGCGAGGGAGGCCACCCGGCGGGCGATGGCCTTGGTAAGCTCTCTGAGGTCCACGATGTCGTACTCCAGTTGCAGCCGGCCGGCATCGAGGCGCGCGAGGGTGAGCATGTTGGAGGCGAGGTGATCCATATGCGCCGTCTCGGCGACGATGTCCTCGAGGAGCGCCGCGTCCTCCGGGGCGAACCGGTCGCGGCGGCGCAGGAGAACCTCCGCGTTTGCCCGGAGCAGGGTGAGCGGGGTCCGGAGCTCATGTGATGCGTCGGCGATGAACGCCTGCTGGCGCGCGAAGGCGAGGCGCGCGGGCGCCAGCGCCCGCCCGGAGAGAAAGAGCCCGCCAAGGGTCGCGACGAGCAATGCCACGCCGCCCAGCGCCAGCAGGATGGTCCGCAGGGCGGCCAGAGCCGAGCGCTGCTCGGCGATTGAGCGCCCGCCCTGGACGACGCCGAGGACCGCTCCCGACGCGGGATCGCGTACCACCCGGGCCGACCGGTAGAGCGCCCCGACGTCATGGCCGGCGTCCACGACATCGGACGCGGTGCCCCGCGCGAGCGCGCGGTGGGCCAGGTCGTCGTCGAGGAAGTCGTGGGGCGGCTCGGGCTCCAGCTCCTTGACGTCCTCCGTCGGTTCGAGGTCGTCATCGTCGACTTCGAAGCAGACGGCGTAGAACGCAACGGTCCGAGAGGCTCCCGAGGAGCCGGAGAGGGGACACGGCGGATGACCCTCACGCGCCCAGTCCCGCGCCATCTGGGCGACTTGCCGGTCCACGTCTTGTGTGATGGGACGAACGACGAGCCGCTCCACGCCGAAGTAGAGCCCGATCCCCGCCAGCAGCAAGGAGATGGCCAGCACTCCGCTGTACCAGAGCGTCAGCCGGAGGCGCAGTCCACGGAAGAGCGCCGCCGACGGGTCGCGACGCCCCGACCGCCAGCGACGGAGCTGCTGCGGCCAGGCGAGCCGCGCCCGAATTTCCCGGGTTGCCGACCGCACTGCTGCTAACCCTCGATCTTGTAGCCGACGCCGCGCACGGTCTTGATGAGCGGGCGGCCGAACCCACGGTCAATCTTTTCGCGCAGGTAGTGGATATAGATATCGACCACGTTCGAGAGCGAGTCGAGATCGTACTGCCAGACTCGATCGATGATCTGCGAGCGCGTGAGCGCCCGTCCCGGATTGCGCATGAGGTACTCGAGCAGGGCGAACTCTTTCGGAGTGAGCTCGATCACCTGCCCGCCGCGGCGCGCCTCATGGCGAAGGAGGTCGAGCGTGAGGTCGGCAACCTGCAAGATCGTCGGCGGGCCGTCCGTTCCCCGGGCGCGCCGGAGCAGGGCGTTGACCCGTGCCACCAACTCCGCCATGGCGAACGGCTTGACCAGATAATCGTCCGCGCCGGCGTTCAACCCCGTGACCCGATCCTCGACCGCGCCCCGCGCCGTCAGCATGAGGATGGGTGTCCGGACCCCTGCGGCGCGCAGGTGGCGGCAGATCTCGATGCCGTCGAGGTCCGGAAGCATGAGGTCGAGGATCGCAAGGTCGTAGTCGCCGTGCAGCGCCATGTCGAGGCCGGTGGCGCCGTCGTGGGCGAGGTGGACCGTATGCCCCTCGTCCTGGAGCACGCGCTGCAGCAGGCGCGCCAGGCGTTGCTCGTCTTCGACTACCAGGATGGCCATTGCTGCGCTGTCCTCCTCCGCCCCGGTCCGTCACCGGCGCAAGCCTAGCGTACCAAGATTGGAAACCCATGAGAGCGTGGGGCGGATCTGGCGGCTGGTTGCTCGGCGGTCGGCCGGCTGCGGTCTCCGCCCACGCTGCCGCCCCGCGTCCATGGGAATTCTCTCATCTACTCCTCATCGACCTCTCATTGGCACCAGCTAGGCTCAGAGTGACGGGCACGTCCACCACGGCGCACGCGGTGCCTCGGCGGACGTCCGCGGAACGAAGCACAGCACGGCAGGAGGGCATCATGGCAACTGAGCAGCAGCAGCGTGCGACGCCTCACGACACGATCGACGAGGCGCCTCGCCTCCTCATCCCCGGGGTGACCCGGCGCGAGTCGCTGCTGGAGTACCGCAGCCGGGGCGGGTATGCACCCGAGGGATGGGCCTGGTCGCCCGAGGAGCTGCGGGATCTGATCGCCGCGAGCGGACTGCGCGGCCGCGGCGGAGCCGCCTTCCCGACCGGGCGGAAGTGGCACGGGGTGGCGGCTCAGCCGGCGCCTCGCGTGGTGCTGGTGAACGCGGCGGAGTCCGAGCCGGCGAGCGCCAAGGATCGCACGCTGCTGCTGCGCCGGCCTCACCTCGTGCTCGAGGGCGCCCTGCTTGCGGCACGGGCGATCGAGGCCCGGGAGATCGTGCTTTACCTCCATGCCACCGCCACCGAGGTGCGGGCGTCGCTCGAGCTGGCGCTGCGGGAACTGCGAGCCGAAGGGGCGCGCATGCCGCACGTCCGCATCGTGACCGCGCCGCCGAGTTACGTGGCGGGCGAGTCATCCGCCGCCGTGCGCCGGGCCAACGGCGGGCCGGCAAAGCCGACCTTCAAGCCGCCACGACCGTCGGAACGGGGCGTGGGCAACCGGCCGACGCTCGTGCAGAACGTAGAGACGCTTGCCAACGTCCCCCTGATCGCACGACACGGTCCGAGCTGGCTGCGCGACGTCGGGTCGCCGAGCCTGCCTGGGACGCTCCTGGTGACGCTCTCCGGCGCCGTCAACCGGCCCGGTGTCTACGAGGTGCCCAGCGGCGTGCCGCTCCGCCACATCGTCGAGGATCTGGGGGGTGGCGTCATCGGCGGTGCGTCGATCCAGGCGATGCTCGTTGGTGGCTACTTCGCCGGATGGCTTCCCCCCGAAGCACTGGAGCAGGGTGCACGGCTGGAACCGGAGTCGCTGCGACCCTGGGGAGTCTCAGTCGGCTCGGGAGCCATCGTCGTCGTGCCCGACTGGATCTGTGGCCTGGCGCAGGCCGCCTGGCTCATGCGCTTCTTCGCCGACGAGTCGGCCGAGCAGTGCGGGACCTGCCTCTACGGGACGCGCGCGATGGCGGACGTTTTCAGCAAGCTGCTGCGGGGCACAGCCAGCCAGAGCGAGTGCGATCGCCTGCGCTTGTGGGCGGAGCGCATGTTGCCGGGCCGGGGTGCCTGCGGTCACCTGGACGGAGCCGCGATCGCCGCGCGCACCGCACTGGAGGTGTTCGCGGATGACATCAAACGGCACGCGCTCGGCGGCGGCTGCGGCCGGCCCGAGACGGTGATCCTGCCCGGTTTCGAGGGAGGTGTTCTCGATGTCGCAGCGTAAGGTGCGGATCCGGGTTGACCCGACGCGCTGCACGGCCTTCGGGTTCTGCGCGGAGTTCCTCCCCGAGTCCTTCGCGCTGGACGACTGGGGCTATGCCTGGCTTCAGGCCCGAGAGCTCCCGCTCGAACTGGAGTCGCTCGCCCGCGAAGCGGCGCGGCTCTGTCCCACGGGGGCCATCTCGGTCGAGATCGTGACGGTGGAGGATGAGCCGGAGGACACGGCGACGGCACGGCCGGCATCAAGCCTTCGCCCACGTCAACGTTAGCTGTGAGGAGACGATGACCATGCGCAACTACGAGCCACTGCGTCACGTGCAGGGCAATGCGATAGATCCGGAGTCCGGGCCGCGGTCCGGCTATGCCCAGCGATTGCGGCTCGCCCGGCAGCTTCGTGCCATCCGTTGGGGTGTGCTGCTCGTCGGCACGGCCGCGACCGTCGCCTTCTCGACGCTGGCGATGCACGGGACCTCACAGGCAGATTCGGGTCAGGCGACGTCTGCACCGCCCGCGCAGCTCGTGGCCAGCGACATGCCGAGCCAGTCGCTCTTTACCGACGGCCTGAACGGGTTCTCGCTCTCGCCCGACTCGCTCCGAGTGGGGGGCCAGATCATCACGCAGCCACATGCTCGATCGTCGACTTCGTAGCGAGGAGCCACATCATGACAGCCGTGACTCACGAGACCGTGGCAAGCGCCAGCTTTCCCGCGCTCGGCAGCGAGATCACCGTCGCGGTGACCAACCCGGATCGGCTCGACCACGTGGTGGGGCACGTCCGCGCGTGCGTGGATGAGGTCGATCGCACGCTGAGCCGGTTCCGGCCGGACAGCGAGCTTCGACGGCTGGAAAGCCGGCCCGGCGAGCCCCAACCGGCTTCCGCGCTCTTCATCGAGGCACTGGAACTCGCGATCATGGCTGCCGTCGCGTCGAACGGCCTGTTCGACCCGACGATTCGCGACGCGCTGGAGGCCGCGGGCTATGACCGGAGCATCGAGCGGATCGAAGCCGAAGGGCCGGGGCCCGCACGGCCGACCAAGCCCGGAGGCGGCTGGACCGGCATCCGCGTCGACCGCGCGAACCGCACGGTGACGCTGCCGCCCGGTGTTCGGCTCGACTTTGGCGGCATCGGCAAGGGACTCCTCGTCGACTATGCGCTTCGCACCCTCGGCAACCCACCCTGCGGGGTGCTCGTCAGCGCGGGCGGCGATCTGGCGGTGACGGGCCCACCGCCCCCTGGCGGCTGGCGTTGCGGCATCGCGGTCACACCCGATGCGCCGGACGAAGCGGTGGTGCGGCTCAAGGCTGGCGCGCTTGCGACCTCCGGGCTGGGGCGCCGCCAGTGGACGCGCGACGGGCAGGTGTTCCACCACCTGATCGACCCACGAACCGGACGACCCGGCGTCAGCCGGTGGCAGGTCGTCACCGTCGCGGCGGGGAACTGCGTCGCCGCCGAGGTGGCGGCGAAGGTCGCCTGGCTGCTCGATGGCGATGGACCGGCGTGGGTGGCGCGCAAGGGCCTGGCCGGCCGCTTCCGCGAACGGGTGGGCGCGGTGGTCACCGTCGGTGGTTGGCCGGCTGAGTCCCCGACCGTTGAAGGAGCGTGAAATGGAAGCGAACTTGGATCTGAGCTTGACCTGGTACGTCGCGCGCGGGAGCGGGATCGTGGCCTATCTCCTGCTCACGGGCGCGGTCGTGCTGGGCATCGCGCTGAACCGCCGCGCCCTGGGGCGGCGGGTGCCGCGGCTCCTGCTCGACGCAGCGCACCGCTGGCTGACTCTCGGCTTCTTCGCCTTCGTCGTCGTCCACGCCGCGACGCTCCTGATCGATCCGTTCACGCGCTTCGGGCTCCGTGACGTCCTGGTGCCGTTCGCCAGCGACTACCGCTCGCTCTGGCTGAGCCTCGGCATCATCGCGGTGGAGCTGGGTCTGGCGGTCGGCCTGAGCGTCCTGGTCCGCCCGTGGATCGGCTACCGCACCTGGCACGCGCTCCACGCGCTGACGTACCTCCTCTTCCCGCTGGCTCTGCTCCACGGCCTCGGGACCGGGAGTGATACCCGCACCCTGTGGGCGACCGCGATCTATGTTGGCAGCGTGCTCCTGGTCATCGCGGCGATTGCCTGGCGCGCCCGGAGCCTTGCGCGCTGGGGACGCCCCGCGGTCGCAGCGGCCGGCCTGGTCGCCGTCGGCGTCCTGTTCTGGGCGGTGACTGGTCCCTACGCGCCGGGCTGGGCTGTCGCGGCCGGGACGCCCGAGCGCCTGCTCGACGCTCCGGCTGAGCAGGCAGCGACCCTGGCAGTGGCCGACGCGCCGGTGCCGGCGCTCCCGACGAACCTCGACGTGCGGATCAGCGGGGAGACCCTGACCGGGAAGGGGGACCGCATCCTCCTACGCGGTACCGGCACGGGCACGATGCCGCTCGACGTCGCGATCGGCCTGGTGCGCCGCCAAGGCGTGGGCGAAATTCAGCTCCGGACCGTTGACCACGTGCCGCTCTGCTCGGGACCTGTTGATCGCTTCGACGGGGCTGCGCTCACGGCCATTTGCACGGGTTACGGGCGCTCCGATCGGTTGGTGGTCACGCTTGATCGGCTCGACGACGCGGGGTTCAGCGGCGTCCTTCGGTGGGCTGGTCCCGGTCCGGCTCTGGCCCAGGCTCCGGCGAACGCACGCGACTACGTCGATTACGACGATGACGATCACGACGATCATAAGCACCATGACGACGACGATCACGATCGCGCGGCCTACCACGACG
>NZ_JADGHZ010000175.1 GCF_019683595.1 Sphaerobacter sp.
ACCCTATATCAACACCTACGCTTTGGTCGGCTGGTTCTTTTGTTTATACCCCCCCGCGGGCCCCCCCCCGCCCGCGGGGTTGGTGCCGCGTCGACGTTGGGACGCGGGATCGATGGCCCGCGGAACACCGTGCTGTCGCCCGGACCAGGGGTAGGTGGTGCGACGGATCCCGCCGCGGTGCCAGTCCTGCGTCGCCCCAGCCGGCTTCAGCCGGCTTTCCTTGTCAGCCCGGCGGCTTCAGCCCCGGGCACGCGCCACGACGCGGCGACCTTCCCGCCACCCACCCCGGCTACGGTCGGCATTCGCAAACGCCGGCTCACGCACGCGCGAGATGGGGCGGTCGGCGTGCCAGCGTATTGCGGCAATGCCTATCAGCCCGGCTTTCCGAGAACGCGGCTACTCCGGCTGGCTGCTGAGCGCCGCCTTCTGGTACTCGATCAATTGGTGAATACCGCGCTCGGCGAGGTCGAGCATCGCGTCCAGCCGGGCGCGTGGGAAGGGCTTCCCCTCGGCCGTCCCCTGGACCTCGACCAGGTCGCCGCGGTCGGTCATGACCACATTGCAGTCGACCTCGGCCTGGCTGTCCTCTTCGTACTCAAGGTCCAGGCGCACTTCGTCCCAGACGACCCCGACGCTGACCGCCGCCACGTACCCGGTGAGCGGCACGGCCTTCAGTTGTCCGGTGCGGACCAGGCGCTCCAGGGCCAGGCGCAGCGCCACATAGCCGCCGGTGATCGCCGCCGTGCGCGTGCCGCCGTCGGCTCGCAGTACATCGCAGTCGATCAGAATCGTGCGCTCGCCCAGGAGGTCGAGCTTCGTCACCGCACGCAGGGAGCGGCCGATCAGCCGCTGGATCTCCTGCGTCCGCCCGCCGGTCAAGGCGCGCTCGCGGGGGATGCGCTGCGGGGAACTGCGCGGCAGCATCCCGTACTCGGCCGTGACCCAGCCCTGCCCCGTGCCGACGAGGAACGGCGGCACCCGCTCCTCGATCGTCGCCGTGCAGAGGACGTGGGTGTTGCCCATCGTGATCAACGCCGAGCCTTCGGCGTACGGCGCGAATCCCGGCTGAATCGTCACCGGGCGAAGCTCGTCATTCGCCCGGCCGCCGGGGCGCTTCCGGTTGAAGATCGCGACCACCCGCGCGCCTCCCTTCCCTCGCCCGCCGCGCCAGCAGCGCCCGCCACCGCTCCAGGCGCGCGCCAACTTCCCGCTCGTAGCCGCGTCCCGTCGGTTCGTAGTAGCGCCGGCCCACCAGGTTGTCCGGCAGGTGCTGCTGCTCGACGATCGCCTCGTCGTAGTCGTGCGCGTAGCGGTACTCCGCGCCGTAGCCCAGCTCCTTCATCAGCCGCGTGGGGGCGTTGCGCAGGTGGAGCGGCACCGGCTCATTCCGCGTACGGCGCACGTCCTCGGCCGCCGCACCGTAGGCACGGTACAGCGCGTTGCTCTTGGGCGCGGTAGCCAGGTAGACGGCCGCCTCGGCAAGCGCCAGCGCGCCCTCCGGCATCCCGAGGAAGTGCACGGCCTGCTGGGCAGCTACCGCCACCGTGAGCGCCTGTGGGTCCGCCAGGCCGATATCCTCGGACGCCGCGCGCACCAGCCGCCGCGCCACGTACAGCGGGTCGTCGCCCCGCTCCAGCATCCGCGCCAGCCAGTAGAGCGCGGCGTCGGGATCGGAGCCGCGGATCGACTTGTGTAACGCCGAGATCGTGTCGTAGTGCGCATCCCCGGCCCGGTCGTAGACCCCGGCCCGCTGGTACGCCGCCTCCGCAACCTGGTCACGTCCGATCACGCCGTTCTCAGCGCCAACTGCGGCCATCTCCAGGGTGTTGAGCGCGAAGCGGGCGTCGCCGTTGGCGAGGTTGACCAGCAGGTCCAGCGCGCTGTCGTCGATGCGCAGCCCCTGACCACCCAGCCCGCGCTCAGGATCCTCCAGCGCCCGGAGCACGATGGTGCGCACCGCGTCGTCATCCAGCGCCTTAAGCACGATGACGCGTGACCGGGAGAGCAGCGGCGAGTTCACCTCGAACGACGGGTTCTCCGTTGTCGCGCCGATCAGGATGATCGTCCCATCCTCGACGTAGGGCAGGATCGCGTCCTGCTGGGCGCGGTTGAATCGGTGAATCTCGTCGATGAACAGGATGGTGCGGCGCCCGTGCATCCCCAGCCGGTCGCTGGCCTCCTTCACCTCGCGCCGCAGGTCCGCCACCCCGGCGGAGACGGCGGAGACTTGCACGAACTCAGCCTTGGTGACCGTGGCGATGATCCGCGCCAGCGTCGTCTTGCCGCTGCCCGGCGGACCCCAGAGGATCAGCGAACTCAGCCGATCCTGCTCGATCGCCCGGCGCAGCAGCGTGCCCGGCCCGACGACTTCCTCCTGGCCGACAAACTCGTCGAGCGTGCGGGGCCGCATGCGGTCGGCAAGCGGCGCTCTCTTCCGCAGCAGATCCCGCTTATGGGCTTCGAACAGATCCATCGCGCCCCCTGCCGTTCATGGCGACCAGTCGACCCCGATTGTACTCGACGGCTCCGCGCGCTCCCCGTACACTGCCGGCACAGCACACCGGACCACGCAGCGCCCACAGGGTGGAAGGGGGAAGCAGGATGGATCTCCACGTCGTCCAGATCCACTACGGAGACGGCCGACCGGCACCGGATCGCGAGAAGGAAACGACCGCCCTCCAACAAGCAGGCGTCTACGATGTCGCAGGCGGGGATGCTACCTTTGCCACCCCGACCCTCCCGAAAGCCGAGCGAGACGCCGACCGCATCGTCACCCTCGGCCGCGTCTGCGGCCAGATCGCGGGAGCGGTGGCCGACGGCATCGCGGCTGGACGGCACGTGGTGATCACCGGTGGCAACTGCTCACACCTTCCGGGCGTCATCGGCGGGCTCCAGCAGGCTTATGGCCCGGCCACGCGCATCGGCCTGGTCTGGTTCGACGCCCACGGCGACTTCAACACGCCGCGCACCACGCTCAGCGGTATGCTCGGCGGTATGCCGGTCGCTGTCAGCGCCGGGCTCTGCTATCCGACCTGGCGCGAGCTGGCTCGACAGCAGGTTCCGCTCCCGACCGATCGGATCGTGATGGTCGACGTCCGCAACCTTGACCCGGACGAGGAGCGGCTGATCCACGCGACGGATGTGGAGGTGACCCGCGACGACGCGGCGCTCGCCAAGGCCGTGGCCCGCCTCGCCGAGCAGACCGACCTGATCTACCTCCACGTCGACCTCGACGTGCTCGATGCCAGCCTGACACCGACCCACCCCACCAAGGAACCGAACGGCCTGGACATCCCGGCCTTGCTCCGGCGCATCGAGATCGTGATGGACACCGGGAAGGTCGGCGCGTTCGGCTTGCTGGCAATGTACGCGCAGGGGGCGGAGGGAGAAACCACGATGGCGTCCGCCATTGAGGTCATGCGCGGCGCGCTCACGCGCTGGCGCGCCGCCAGCGGGGCGTAACCGCACGGAGCGCGGGCGTCTGCATGAGCCCCGTGGGAACGGCCCTCACCCCCGACCCCTCTCCCAACTTTGGGAGAGGGGAGGTACCTGCGAGGCGCGGGCGAAGACGCCCGCGCTCATGCCGTCGACGGCCTACTTCTCGTCGAGCTCGTCGTCCGTCTCGTCGATGATCTGGTGGAGTTCTTCGATGCGGGCCTCGATCTCGTCGAGGCTGCGGAGGCCCAGTTCCAGGAGATCCTCGCGGATCTCCTCCAGGCGATCCAGCTCCAGCATGAGGTCGTAGAGCGAGCGTCCATTCAATTCATCCGCCACGGCAACCCTCGCTAGCGTAGGATCGAGTAGACCACGATGCTGAAGGCCACCGCCGCGATGCCGCCGTACTCGGCCAGGTCGCGTCCGGCCACCCCGCGCCGGAGTTGGGCGGAGATCAGCCCGGCCGCCAGGTAGAAGAAGATGAGCAGCACCGCGCCGCCGGTCCAGCCGGTCGCCTTCCAGTAGTTCAGCACCCAGGTGATCTGCCCCAGCATCACCCCGCCGGCCAGCGCGTAGACCAGACGCCGGCCGAACAGCGCGTCCTCCCCCTCCGTGAGCTGCAAGAGCAGGAGCACGCCGATCACCAGAACGGCGGTGGCGGAGAAGAGACTGCGGACCTTGTTGATGTAGACCATCGCCAGGGCGATGAACGCGACACCGTGGATCAGCAGCGTGTAGCAGGCACGGGCGCGCTGCCGCGCCACGAGGTCCGCGTCGTAGAGGAAGTGGCGGGCGATGCTCGCGGCTGCCAGGGTAAGAAAGGCCCCGAGCGATACTCCAGCGATAGCCGTCTCCCCGTGGTACACGGCGAGCAGCATGATCGCTGCGAACGTCGCCACCCCAGGGAGGAGCCACGCCGTGGGCAACTCGGAAGCCGGCTCATAGCGCACCTGCCGCGCCGCGGCGGTCGAGAGCGCGTAGCCGGTCTCGCGGTCGAACACCTGGAACAGCACGGCGGCAAGCACCGCCACCGCCAGGCCGGCGAGCCAGTAGGAGCGGCCCGCCGGGTCGTAGATCGGCACCGAGCCGGGCCCCACGTTGACCCGCTCGGCCCAGACTCCGAGGAGGGCCAGCAGCGCGGCGATGGTCAGACTCAGCAGGATGGCACGGACGTAGGTTGGCCGGTGTTCCAACGGCGTCGCTCTCCGATGGTCCCCAGGCGACTGAACCGTGCCCCGAATCCTAGCCGACCGGACAGGACGTGCCAACCCGCGGCAGCCGGCAGCGCCAGCCCCACCGCGTGCACTTGACAGCATCCCCAACCCCGCGTACCGTGGATCTTGAAAGGAACTGTGGCGCGAATAGATGCCTTCTCGCTACGGTGTCCACGAATAGCCCCGACTGGGCGCAGTCCCCATTGCGCCGCACGGCATCCGTCCGGGTGGCAAGACCGTAACCGTTATGACGATTCGGGTGCCAGGCGCTGGTTCCACGCGACAACATTGGTCCTGTCCACCCGGCTGCATCCAGTAAGGAGGCGAGCCCGTGACTCATCGACGCTTCGGCATTTGGGATCTCGTATTCCTCCTCGTGCTGCTCGTCTCGCCACCGGCAGCCATCTTCAACGTCAGCCAGGGGCGCTACGGTCAGGCCTTCATCGCGCTGGCAGCCTTCGGCGTCGGCCTCGTCGCGCTCGTGTGGAGCCTGACCCGCGAACCGGTCGTCGAGACGCCGCGCCCGCAGCGGACTCCGCACCCACACCGCCCACGGCGTCAGCCGCAGCGTGATGCCGAGGGCCGGGTGCAGGACTGGCTCGCCGTCGGCATCCTCTCGGGCTTCGTGGCGACCGCCGTCATGACCGTGACATTCCTCTTCGGGTACGGCATCGCCGCGGTGTTCGCCTCCTCAGACCCGGACGCCGGATCCCTGGCCACCTGGTTTGAAGCGCTGATCCACAATCCGTTCACCCGCGCCACCCAATCCAACCTGCCCGCCGCCATCGGGCTCCACTTCGTGGCCGGCATCGTCTGGGCCGTCGTCTACACGGGCCTGGTCGAGCCGCGCCTGCACGGGCCAGGCTGGCGGCGCGGGCTGATCTTCGCGATCGTCCCGTGGCTCTTCTCGCTGCTCGTCTTCCTCCCCCTGGTCGGCGGCGGGATTCTCGGGGTCGCACTCAACGCGGGACCGCTCCCGATCCTCGGCAACCTCATCCTCCACGCGGCATACGGGATCACCCTCGGTGAAGTGACCGTGGCAGAGGGGCTGATGAGCGAGGGCGATCAGGTGCGCGATGCGACCGAACCGGCAGCCCTGTCCCACGTCCAGCGGATGATCGCGCTCGCGGTCGTCCCGGGTCTCATCATCGGTGCGATCGTCGGCCTGATCACCGCGCCGGTCGTGGCACCGGGATTCGCTCCGGCCACCGTGGCCGTGGTCGGCGCCATCGTCGGCTGCGTTGCAGGCGTCCTGCTCGGCTCGTTCTCCTGGACGGCCCGCGGCCCCGAAGGGGCCTAGCCTCGACTCCTGGGCAGCGCGGGCACCTTCGCCCGCGCTGCCGTCTCCAGCAAAGCCAACTGGCACAAGATATGCATCCCCAGTAGGTGCGCGGCCTGGTGCCGCGATTGCGTGCTTGCCTGCCCGTACCGGCTGCGCAGCAAGCCCTGGAGGCACGGCCCCGATGGGACGACCGTCTCGGCGAATCATTGCGAGCCTGGCCGTCAGCCTAGCGGTACTCCTCATCGCCTGCCGCACGGGCGGAGGCGACACCAACACGCCGACGTCGGAGTCCCTCCCGCCGCGGACCATCACCACACCGATCCCCACCGCCGAAGGTTGGCCACAGGGATCCCCGCCGGTCGTGTTTCCCGCCACACCGCGCAGCACTCCGTCCGCCTCACCGAGTGTCAGCCCAACCGCCTCACCAGGTGCCAGCCCGGCAGCCCTGACCAAACCCGTGGCCCTGGCTGAGGCACTGGACAACCTGGAGGCACAGGACTCGTACGTCATGCAGCTCGATGCCGCAGGGTTTACCGGGGCCGAGACGCTTCTCCCCGGCGCTGGCGAAACGTTCCGGATCACCCTGCGCCGTTCCGGGGATGACCGGCACGTCCGCATCTTCGACGCGGACGGCAACCGGCTCGTCGAACTGTGGCGCGTCGACGGTCAGGCGGTGACCGACGTCGGGGCCGGGCCGATCGCCGCCACATCGGACACGCCGATCGTCGGTCGGTTCCTCCCGCTGCTCGACCTCGACACCCGCTTCCTCCGCACGCTCTCCGGGGATGATGCGGACTACACGATCACGGGAACGGAGACCGTCGACGGCACCCCGGCAACGGTCGAGGAGGCCACCTACGACGTGAGCGGCGCATCGCGAGCCCTCCTCACGACCAGCGACACCGCCACGGTCGCCTCCACGATGTGGGTGGCGACGGAGGGGCAGTACCTCCTACGGCTCGACCTTACCTTGACGCCAACCGGCGCCACGCCAGCCACGGACACACAGCCGGCCACCGCCCACGTCGAAGTAACCGACATCGGCACCGCACCCCCCATCACCGCCCCCGCCCCGTAG
>NZ_JADGHZ010000176.1 GCF_019683595.1 Sphaerobacter sp.
TCGAGCACAAGTTCGGGACCACCGAGATCCCGGAGCAGCCGGAGCGCGTGGTCACGATCGGCTTCAGCGAGCAGGACCCGGTCCTCGCGCTCGGCGTCAAGCCGGTGGCCGTGCGCGAATGGTTCGGCAATCAGCCCTACGCCGTCTGGCCCTGGGCGCAGGACGAACTCGGCGATGCCACGCCGCAGGTGCTGGTCATGCCGTACGGCGAGTTGGACTTCGAGACGATCGCGGCACTCCGGCCTGACGTCATCATCGCGACGCACTCCGGCATCACCGAAGACGAGTACACGCGGCTGTCGCAGATCGCCCCGACGGTGGCGCAGTCGGGCGACTACCCCGACTTCGGCATGCCGTGGCAGGAGCAGACTCGGGTGATCGGCCGCGCGCTGGGCCGTGAGGCCGTCGCCGAGGAGCGCATCGCCCAGGTTGAGGCCGCCATCGCCGAGGCCGCATCGGCCCATGCCGAGTTTGCCGGGGCGACGATCGCGTGGGCGTCGCCCAGTGGCGACGGCCAGTTCTGGGCGGTCGGGCCGAACACGCCGCCAATGCGCTTCCTGATCTCGCTCGGCTTTGTCGTGCCGGACGACCTCGCGAAGGTCGTCGGGGACCTGGACTCGGCACAGATCAGCAAGGAGCAGATCAACCTCCTCGACACCGATGTCCTCATCATGCAGACGGATACGCCCGAGCAGCGCTCCGCCATTGAGGCCGATCCCCTCTACCAGCAACTCCGGGTGTCGCGCGAGGGTCGCACGATCTTCTTCGAACGCAGCGATGACCCGATCTACGGCGCCTTGAGTTTCAGCACCGTGCTGAGCCTGCCGTACCTGGTCGAGCGACTGGTTCCCCTGCTCGCCGCCGCGGTCGACGGCGATCCCAGCACCGAGGCGACATCGTGAGCAAAGTCACCAGCACGGCGCCGGCTCAATCAACCATGGCGCACCGGGGAACCCTCCCGGCGGCGAAGCTGGGAGCCACGCTCCTGCTCTGCGTCGCGGCGCTCGCTGTTGTGGCGGTGTTGAGCCTGCGAGTCGGGTCGATCGGTATCTCGAACGCGGACGCCTTCGATGCCCTGTTTCACTACAATCCCGCGTCCTACGAGCAGACGGTCGTCCGCACGCTGCGGCTGCCCCGGACGATCATCGGCTTAGGGGTCGGCGCCGCACTGGCGATGGCGGGCGCGGCGATGCAGGCGACTACGCGTAACCCACTGGCCGGTCCGGACCTGCTGGGCGTCAACAGCGGCGCGGCCTTCGGAATCGTCACCGCCGTCTACTACGGCCACCTGACCCACCCGCTCCAGTTCGTCTGGTTCGCGTTCGCGGGCGGCCTGGCTGCCGCGGCGGCAACGTACGCCTTCGGGTCTGCCGGACCCGGTGGCGCTACGCCGGTCAAGCTGGCACTCGCCGGCGTGGTCGTGTCATCTCTGTTGAGCTCCTGGCTCACCGCATTGCTCTTGCTGGACCAGCAGACGCTGGAGGTCGTGCGGTTCTGGCTCGCCGGGTCGCTCGCGGGCCGTGACGTCACGACCTTCACCTCCGTCCTGCCGTTCCTCCTGGTCGGGCTGATCGGCATGCTGGCCATGGCGAACCAGCTCGACATCCTCAGCATGGGTGAAGACACCGCGCGCTCACTCGGGATGCACACCGGAAGGGTCCGCGCGGTGGTTACCGCGCTGGTGGTCCTGCTCGCGGGTGCTGCGGTGGCCGCGGCAGGCCCGATCGGCTTCCTCGGGCTGGCCGTCCCGCACATCGTCCGCCTCTTCACCGGCCCCGATTACCGCTGGACTCTCGCGTACTGCCTGGTCGTCGGCCCGCTGCTGTTGCTGAGCGCGGACATCTTGGGGCGGGTGGTGGCCCGGCCGGGCGAAGTCCAGGTCGGGATCGTCACGGCCGTCCTCGGGGCACCGGTACTGATCGCGCTGGCACGCCAGCGCCGCGTCGCGGAGCTGTAGTGATGATGGCCCGCTCCACCAGCCCCTCGCCAGAGACCACGCCGCCATCGGTGCGCTTCGTCCAGCTCGGTGAGGTCGCGTTCCGGGTCAACACCCGTGTCCTCAGCATGATCGGCGTGGCGCTGGTGGTACTGGTGGCGTTGGGCGCGTGGGCGTTGACGCTCGGCAGCTTCCGCCTGTCTCTCCAGGCTGTCATCGACGCGCTCACCGGCGCGCACGCGGGCGACGCCCGGTTTATCGTGCGCGACCTGCGCCTCCCGCGGGTGCTGACGGCATCCTTCGTCGGCGCCGCGCTGGCCATGTCCGGGGCGATCTTCCAGGGGCTCGTGCGCAACCCGCTGGTGTCGCCGGACATCATCGGTGTGAACGCCGGGGCGTCCTTCGCGGCCGTGTTCTGGATCGTGACCGGACAGCCGTCGCCGCTGCTCCCGTTGATCGCCTTCGCCGGGGCGGTGACCACGACGGCAGCGATCTACCTCCTGAGCTGGCGGGGGAACATCGCCGGACCCCGCTTGATCCTGGTGGGGATCGGCGTCAACGCCATCCTGACCGCGCTCACCACCGGGTTAGTGGTCCGCGCCAACATCTACGAAGCCAGCCGTGCGCTCCACTGGACCACCGGCAGCGTGTACGCCGCCACATGGGGCGACGTGCGCGTGATGGTCGTGGTGCTAGCCGTCCTGGCGCCGGTGGGCGTGGGGTTGATGTGGGCGCTGCGGGTGATCCAGGTCGGCGACACCACGGCCCGCAGCGTCGGGCTGCCGCTGGAACGGACACGGCTCGCGCTGATCCTGGTCGGCTGCGCCTTGAGTGCGGGCGCCGTCGCGGTGGCCGGGCCGATCGGCTTCGTCGCGCTGATGGTGCCGCATATCGCGCGGATGATCGCTGGCCCGATGTCGGGCGGCGTCTTCATCGTCACGGGTGTGCTCGGCGCGCTGCTGGTCCTGGGCGCGGACATGGTGGGGCAGCACGCCCTCCCGGTCAGCGTCCCCGTCGGCGTCGTCACCGGCGCGGTCGGCGCACCGTACTTCCTCTTCCTGTTGTACCGGGCGAACACACGGGTTTAGGGGCGGCGGATGACGAGACTGCACGCAGACGAGATCACCCTCAGCTACGGTGGCCCGCAGGCCGTGATTCGGGATCTGACGCTCAAGGTCCCGGATGGCGCGGTTACCGCAATCATCGGCCCCAACGGGTGCGGCAAGAGCACCCTGCTCCGGGCGCTGGGCCGGCTCATGGCCCCGCAGCGCGGCGCGGTCCTGCTCGACGGCCATACGATCCACCGGCAGTCGACGAAGGAGGTCGCCCGCCAGCTCGGACTCCTGCCGCAGCAGCCGACGGCTCCCGATGCGATCACCGTCGAGGAGCTGGTGCGGCGCGGCCGCTACCCCCACCAGTCGATCCTGCAGCCGCTGAGCCGGGAGGATCGTGCCGCGGTCGAACGCGCGCTCGAGATCACGGGCATGACCGACCTGCGCCGCCACCCAGTCGACGAGCTGTCGGGCGGCCAGCGCCAGCGGGCGTGGATCGCCATGGCGCTGGCGCAGGAAACGCCCTTGCTGCTCCTGGACGAGCCGACCACCTACCTGGATATCGCCCACCAGCAAGAGATCCTGTCGCTGCTCCGCCGCCTGAACCGCACCGAAGGCCGGACGATCGTGCTGGTGCTGCACGACGTCAACGCCGCAGCCCAGGTCAGCGACCACGTTGTGGCCATGCGCGACGGCGCGATCGTCGCCGAAGGCCCGCCCGAGCGCGTCGTGACGCCCGAGATGATGGAGACGGTCTTCGGGATCGCGTGCGATATCGTCTACGTGCCGGAGACGGACCGCCTCGTGTCGGTGCCCCGGAGCTCCGCGGCGCTGACCGCGGAGCCACTCCCCACCCCGCCGATCGGCCGGCTGCGCTGCGACCGGCTCTGCTGCGGCTACGGGCAGCGCTGCATTGTGGACCAGGCACGCCTGACGATCCCCGCCGGCCGGGTGACCGCCATCGTCGGCCCCAACGCGAGCGGGAAGTCCACCCTGCTGCGCACGTTCGCCCGGCTGCTCAAGCCGATGTCGGGGACGGCCCTGCTCGACGACCGGTCGGTCGTCACCTGGTCACACCGGAAATTCGCCCAGCGGGTCGCGCTGCTGTCCCAGGATGCGGCGGTCCCCGACGGGGTCACGGTCGAAGACCTCGTGGCCGTGGGACGCTACCCCTATCAGCGGTGGTACCGGCAGTGGAGCCACGACGATCAGCAGGCGGTCGACGAGGCATTGGCCGCGACCGGGGTGGAGCACCTGCGCTGGAAGCCTGTCGACGCCATTTCCGGTGGGCAGCGACAGCGTGTGTGGCTGGCGATGGCACTCGCCCAGCAGACGAAGGTCTTGCTGCTGGACGAGCCGACGACGTTCCTCGACATCGCCCATCAAGTCGAGATGCTGGATCTGGTCTGGAACCTGAACCGGCGCGAAGGCCGGACGATCGTCATGGTCATGCACGACCTCAGCCAGGCGTGCCGCTACGCCGACCACATCGTGGTCATGAAGGACGGACAGATCGTGACGACCGGTACCCCGGCGGCCGTCCTGACACCGGCGCTGGTGCGCGATGTGTTCGGCGTCGAGAGCAGCGTGGTCGACGATCCCATGACCGGCCGGCCGCTCATCATCCCCGAACAGGCAGTGACGGCCGACGCGGCTGTCGCGGAGCGCGGCGGTCCTCCGGCCGCAGCCGCACAGAGGAGCATGGAATGGACCGAGCAGAGCGCGTGACCGGCATCCTGGCCGCGGAGGCAACGCCGCAAGCGACGATCCCGATCCAGGCCACCATCGAGCGGGTGGCCGCACGGGTGTCCGGTGTGAGCGTGTACTTCGGGCCCAGGCCTGACTCGTGGCGCCGCGCGGCCGCCATCGTGGACAGCCCCGCCGCCGTGAACGACTTGCTCGACGAGGTCTGCCGCCTGTACGAGATGGACAATCGGCAGGTGGCAGCCAGCTTCCTCGTCCTGGGCTATTTCTGGCACATCATGGCCGCGGCCACCGCCTGCTACCTGCTGGAGAACCGCGTCCCCGATCTGTCTGCCGGTGCCATCGCGCTCGACCTGCGGGGCGGCATCACGTTCCTCTCGCCCCACTGCTGGGCGCTGCCGGGTGATCCCGATGCGCAGCACCCCACCGTCACCGTTGTTGCGAACCAACAGGAACTGCGCGAGCGCTTGACCTCCCAGTTCGAGGAGCACGCTGCCCCCCTCTTCGCCACCCTCCGGTCCGTCGCTCCCTACGGCTTGAACGGGATGCGCGCGAACTACGCCGATCGGCTCGCCAGCGCCGTGATCTGGATCGCCGAGCAGGTGGGCGACCTCGACCTCGCGCGCCGCGAGGTTCCTGCCCTGGTGTCCCTGGCGCGGCCGAACGGGCGCACCGGCATTCTGGAGGTCGAGCACGCCGGGCGCAGCGGCATCTTCCTGAACCGTGGCGGCTGCTGCCTGAACTACCGCCTGCCCGGTCGAGAGAAGTGCGACACCTGCTGCCTGCGCCCCCTTGAGGAGCGGATCGCGCTCTGCCGCGCCTACCTGGAGGGGAACGGCCAGATTCACTAGCCCACCCGCCCTGGCTCACCCGGCGGCAGGGCGACCGCCATGAGCGCTCGGCCCGCCCCGGATGCTGGGCCGAACGGTTTGGGAGGTTTCCAGATTGGGAGGATGAGAGAGGAGCGAATTGATGCCGCATGACTTGCATGCCAGCGCGCAGGCGGGACTCCGCCGCCGGATTTCACGCCGCCGGCTCCTGCGCGGTGCGACGGCCCTGACCGCCGCCGTGCCGCTCGCTGCCCTGCTCGCGGCCTGCGGCGGAGACGACAGCACCGGCGGAGCCGCCACCACGGCCACCGAACCCGCCGAGGCCGGGACCGGTTCCGCCGCGACGCCAGCGAGCGCGTCGCCGACCGCCGCGACCAGCCCCGCGGCGTCGGGGGGTGAATGGAGCTTCACCGACGATCGCGGCATCACCGTCACCCTGCCCTCGCGGCCGGAGCGCATCGTCGCGCAGACCGCCGCGGCCGCCGCGCTGTGGGACTACGGCATCCGCGCCGTCGGCATCTTCGGGCCATATCGCGCGGAAGACGGCTCACCCGACTTCCAGGCCGGCAACATCGATCTCGACGCGGTCGAGTACCTCGGCGACTACGGCGAGATGGATCTGGAGAAGCTGATCGCCCTCCAGGCGGACGTCTATGTCGACTTCGCGCTGTACGACAAGCAGCTCTGGTACCTGGGCGACACCGAGTCCCGCGTGAAAGAGATCGTGCCCACGATCGGCATCTCGATGCAGGGCGTGTCGATCCTCACGTCCATCGAGCGGTTTGAGGAGCTGGCCGGTCTGCTCGGCGCGGACAGGTCCGCGCCGGACGTGGTCGAAGCCAAGGAGGAGTTCGCCGCTGCGGAGGCGGACCTGAAGGCCGCCATCGCGGAGAAGCCCGGCCTGCGCGTCCTGGTCGTCTCCAATTCACTCGACCAGCTCTACGTCGCCTCGCCCGAGTGGATGACCGACCTCCACTACTTCGCTGACCTCGGGCTCGATATCGTCAAGCACCAGACCAACGACTTCTTCGAGGCCCTGAGCTGGGAGCAGGCCAACAAGTACCCGGCGGACCTCATCCTGGTCGACCAGCGACCCGGCCTGCTCACCCAGGAGCAGCTCAACGCGATTCCGACCTGGACGAGTCTCCCGGCGGTGCAGGCCGGTCAGGTCGGCCCCTGGTACGCGGGCGCGCCCTACAGCCACAAGCGGTTCGCGCCCATTATGCGGGAGCTGGCCGAGATCATCCGGAAGTCGCGGGCCGACATCGTCTAGCCCGGACGGGGAATCTCGCAAACGTCCGCGCAGCCCTTGCTGCGCGGCTGCGTCTTTCCTCTCGACAACACCGCGGGACCATGCGTTGGGGGGGGGGCGCGGGGGGGGGGCCCCCCCCCCCCCCCCCCCCCCCCCGCGGGCGGGGCGCCCGCCGGGGGGGGGGGGGGTTTTTTTTTAA
>NZ_JADGHZ010000177.1 GCF_019683595.1 Sphaerobacter sp.
GCCGGAGGAGGAGTAAGGCGTCATGCGTCATACGTCATGCGTCACACTCCCCTCTCCCCTGGTGGGAGAGGGGCCGGGGGTGAGGGGGACGGATGACGCATGACGCATCACGGAACACGCATCACACATCACAACTCATCACTCCGCAGCCGCAGGATGACCCGCTCCAGCGACACGGTCTGCACCGCGTCGAGCGGGATCTCTCGCCGGCCGACGAGCCCCCAGAACTTGCCGACCCGGATCGCACCGCGGCCGATCCGCTGCGCCGCCCCCTGGCCGATGGCGTAGCGGGCACGCGCCGACTGGCTGGCTGGACCACGGTTGCCGAGCGGCTGGGTCGGCATCGGACCCAGCAACTCCCCGCTCACCGCGCTCGACTGCAACACGTCCGGGGAGAGTTCGGGCTCGCCGTCCGGCGCCGCGGGACCGGGAATCACCTTAAGCACGGTGCCCAGATAGACGTTGTCCCGCGTGTAGACATCCATTGCCCGGCGGATATCCCGCACCGTGAAGCCCATCACCCACCTCCCGCGCCCTGCGTCCTGCATCCTGCGTCGCTCTTGTTCGTCCATCATACATAGCAGCGGCATGGGCTGAGCGATCGTCATCGCACCGCGCCCGCGGCGCTGCGCATCCCGGACGCAGGGCTACGCTAGCCAGTCACCAGCATCATCGAGGATACTGCACGCATCACCGGACGACGCCACCACGAAGGAGCACGCCATGGAACCACGCCAGACCAAGGCCCAACTGCTCGACACGGTCAGGACCGTGCGGGCTGATCTGGAGCGGCTGATCGCGGCCGGAGAGGACCGGCTGAAGGAGCCGAACGCCTTCGGCCCGTGGACCTTCGCGGACGTGATCGCCCATCTGACCGGCTGGCGCTGGTTTTCCGTGGCCCGCATGGAGGCCGCGCGGGACGGCACGGTTCCGGTCCCACCCTGGCCCTCCCACCTGGACCCCGACGAGGCCGTCGACGAAATCAACGAGCTGATCTACGAGGCCAACCGCAATCGTCCGGCGGACGAGGTGCTGCGCGACTCGCGCGAGTCCTTCGACCGGCTGGAAGCCGCGCTGGCGGCCATCCCCGAGGACGACCTCTTCGACCCCACCCGGTTCCCCTGGCTGAACGGTTGGCCGCTCGCCGCGGTCATCGACGGGATGGCGAACCACTTCTACGAAGAGCACGCGCCCGACATCCGCGCCTGGCTGGGAGGGGCAGTGGCGGAGGGAGGCACACCATGACCACCGAGCACCCGCTCACCGCAATCGTCGGCGACATCACCGCCGTCGAGGCCGACGCCATCGTGAACGCGGCCAATAACGAACTGTGGATGGGCGCCGGCGTAGCCGGGGCGATCAAGGCGGCGGGAGGTGAGGAGATCGAGCGCGAGGCGATGGCCCAGGGGCCGATCCGGGTCGGGGAGGCGGTGGCCAGCGGCGCCGGGCGGCTCCCGTATCGTGCCGTGATCCACGCCGCGGCCATGGGCTACGAGGGCAACCGGATGATCCCCCCGACCGCCGAGAGCATCCAGGCGGCCACGCAGGCCGCGCTGGAGGTCGCGGACCGGCTCGGACTCCAATCGGTCGCCTTCCCGGCGCTCGGCACCGGGGTCGGCGGCTTCGACCTGGCCGAGGCGGCGGCGCTCATGGTGGCGGCGGCGCACCGCTACCTGTCCCGGCCCGACGCCCGGGTGCGCCGCATCATCTTCGTCCTGCGCAACGAGAATGCCCGCCAGACCTTCCAGGCAGCCATCGACCAGGGCGGCGCAGTGGCGTAGCGCGTGCCCGGGACGGGTGGTCCGAGCATCCCGCGCCGTAGCATGTACATGTACCCGATAGTAACCCCGGCTCACGATGCAAAGCCCGCTAACGCAGGCTGGGGACAGAGGACCTACAGCGCGGCGTTTGGTCCCCGCCGCCCGGCGTGTGCCCGGGGCGAAAGCCGTCGGGCTGAATAAGAAAAGCCCACTGAAGGGACTCCCCTGCCCTCCAGGCGGGCGAAACCCATCCAGCACCCCGCCGGCACCGCCTCCCCAGCCGGCTTCAGCCGGCTTTCCTTGTCAGCCCGGCGGCTTTCGCCCCGGGCACCTGCCACGGCGCGGGATCCTTCGCACCACCCGTCCCGGAACGGGATCACGGCACGGGATTCGTCGCGCCACCCATCCCCTGTCCCGGCGCCGGTGCGGGCACCAACCCCGGCGCGGGGCTGCGGCCGCGCGATACCACAGCGGCGGCTCGGGCCGCCGCACTCCAAAGAGCCGGCTGCGGCCGGCTTTCCTTGTCGGCCCGGGCTAAACCCCTCCGATACGTGCAAAGAGCATTGTTCCCAAACCCCTCGGTCTGCGTCTGTTGCGGAGCCCGAACAGCGTGATAGCAGCGAGCGACCGGCCTCGGCGCTCACGGTCGCCATGGGCGACGCCGTGGCGCCGGGCACAGTCGTGCTGGATCGTCTTGCTTATCCACACCAGGAACAAGGCGCCGCGCCGAACAAGACCCTGATTGCGCACCGTCGTACGCAGTCGTTATTATGTAACCGGGCAGAATCCTCATAAACGCACGCGTTCGTTCTTACATTCCCGGCAACGGGGGACGGGGGAGCCGCGATGCTCCTTCTCGAACGGGACACGTTTCTGTCCGAGCTGCGCCACTGGTTCGATGTGGCTGCCTCGGGAAACGGGCACCTGGTGCTCGTCGCCGGGGAAGCCGGGGTGGGCAAGACCGCCCTGGTCACGGCGTTCGGCCGGATGGTGGAGCAAGAGGCTTCGCGCTTCTACGGTGCCTGCGACCCGCTCTCGACGCCGCGACCGCTCGGGCCACTCCTCGACATCGCCGCGCAATCCGGCGAGGGGCTGCGGCACATCCTTGAACAAGATGACGGACACCAGCACGCCCTTCCGGCATTCCATGCGTTCCTCGCGCGGCGCGCAAAGCCCGCGCTGGTGGTCATCGAAGATGCCCATTGGGCGGACGAAGCGACACTCGACTTGATCCGCTTCATTGGACGACGCGTCGCCACGACCCGGGCACTCATACTCGTCACCTACCGCGACGACGAGATCGGGCCGAGGCACCCGCTCCGGGTCGTGCTGGGCGATCTGGCGACATCGCCTACCGTTCGTCGCATGCACCTTCCACCCCTCTCGGAGAGCGCGGTGCGCACGCTGGCCGCGGGCACGGATTTCGACCCCGTCGAGCTGCACCGGCAGACGGGCGGGAACCCATTCTTCGTAACGGAGGTGCTGGCGGCCGGCGGGCAGGGGATTCCGCTGACAGTGCGGGACGCCGTCCTGGCGCGGGCCGCTCGCCTCCCGTCGGCGGTGCGGGCGGTCCTGGATGCGGCCGCCGTCATCGGGGCATACGCGGAAACCGACCTCCTGAGCCAGGTCGTCGGAGCCGAGGTGGGCGCGGTCGAGGACGCAGTGGCCGGGGGAATGCTCTTGCCGAAGGACAACGGCTATGCGTTCCGTCACGAACTGGCCCGGCAGACGATCCTCGACGCGCTGTCTCCCACGCGCCGGGTGACCCTCCATCGGGCGGTGCTCCAGGCCCTCCGCGCCGTCGGGACGGGGCCGGACGACCTGGCGCGTCTGGCCCACCATGCCGAAGAAGCAGGCGACCGGGAGGCGGTCCTGGCCTACGCACCGGCGGCCGCACGGCGAGCATCGAGCCTCGGCGCCCGGCGTGAGGCGGCAGCGCAGTACGAGCGGGCCTTGCGTTTCGCGGAGGATCTCGACCCACTCGAACGAGTGGTGCTGCTGGAGGGGTTCGCGCTGGAGGCGTACCACACCGATCAGATGGACCGCGCGATCGCCGCCCGGAAGGAAGCTGTCGCGATCTGGCGCGCGGCGGGAAATCCCCGCAAAGTCGGGGAAAACCTGTGCCAGTTGACACGAGTGCTGACCATGGCGGGGCGGAACGCCGAGGCCATACAGACGGTCAGCGAGGCCATTTCCGTACTCGAGTCGATCCCGCCGAGCCCTGAACTGGCGTTTGCGTACCAGCAGTACGCACATTTCCACATGCTCGATCGTGACACCGACACTGCGGTCACCTGGGGAAAGAAGGCGCTCGAGCTGGCAGAGCGCCTCCACGCAGAGCCAATCGTGATCGCCGCCTACAACACGATCGGTTCAGCGCTCCTGGTGGGCGGCGACATGAGCGGCACCGGCCCGCTGGAGCGAAGCCTGCAACTGGCATTGCAAGCGGGCCAGGAAAACCACGCCGCGATAGCGTACACCAATCTCGGCTCGGGCCTCGGGGAGATGCACCAGTTCGCGGAGGCGACCCGCTGGCTGGAGGAGGGTATTGCATTCACCACCGAGCGCGACCTCGATGCCCAGCGGTGGTACATGTGCGCCTGGCTCGCTCTGGTGCGTCTGTATCAGGGAGAGTGGGACGCCGCGGTCGACAGCGCGATCGATGTCACGCGTCGTCCCGGCATCTCCGCTATTTCCCGGATCATGGCGCTGGTGGCGCTCGGTCGCCTCCGGGCACGCCGCGGCGACCCGGACGCCTGGGTCGCACTCGACGAGGCGCTCGCAATGGCGAGAGTCACCGCCACGCTGCAGCGGCTGGCGCCGGTACACGCAGCCCGCGCCGAAGCCGCCTGGCTCGCCGGGGACACCGACCGAACCCTCCACGAGGCATGCGCGGCGTACGACCCGGCGCTGCGCCACCGGCACATCTGGTTCACCGGCGAACTGGCCTACTGGCAGTGGCGTGCGGGCGCGCGGGTCACGGTGCCGCCGTGGGCCGGCGAGCCGTATCGCTTGCAGATCGAGGGGGACTGGGCTGCCGCCGCCGAGCGCTGGCGCGAGATGAACTGCCCATATGAGATGGCCCGGGCACTGGCCGATAGCGACGACGAAGCGGCGCTGCGTCAGGCATTGGACGTCTTCGGCGATCTTGGCGCTGCCCCGATGGTCGCCAATCTCTCACGCCGCCTGCGGGCGGTCGGCGCCCGCGGCATCCCACGCGGGCCGCGCCCATCGACGCGCCAGCATCCTGCCGGACTGACGCACCGCGAGGCCGAGGTCCTCGACCTGATGACCCAGGGCTTGTCCAACAGCGAGATCGCGAGCCGACTCTACCTCTCCCCCAAGACGGTAGAGCACCATGTCTCCTCGATCCTGACCAAGCTCAACGTCTCCTCCCGCCACGAGGCCATTCGCGTCGCCGAGCGGCTACGTGGCGGGCCGCGAGCCGGCGTCGGACCTGGTCAACCGGTGTAAACCGACCGCCACAGCAGCGCCGTCATCCTGCCGGCTTTCGCGTGGGAGCAGCCCTCACCCCCGGCCCCTCTCCCAAGGTTGGGAGAGGGGAGCAGTCGGCAGGACGTCGGCGCTCCTGCATGTGCTCGCGAATCCACCCACGCACATGATCCCCCAATTTAGGGGACCAGATCCCCCAATCTCAGGGTACCCCCCGATGCGCGCCGTTGGGCGCATGCGTCACCATGGTCTCATCGGCACAACGCCGGCGATCCGCTCCACCTCGCTCAACCGCGATGACGGGCCGTCATGCGGGACGGAGCGGACCCGCAACCCGCGTCAGTCGGTTTGCCGCCACGACACGTGCTCGACGGAGCTGTGCGGTGGCCGGTGCGGCCATTGAGGGATCGGAGGGACCACCATGCTCGGACGTCGTTTTCGACGTGTGCCAGCGTTGCTCGTGGTGCTCGCACTGCTCGTCCTGCCGGGCGGGATAGCCGTGGCCGAACACGACGCCGGCACCAGCACCGGCCCGCAGGGGGACTGCCTCTACTTCGCGGAGACCGGCCACAACGTCTGCGGCGGCTTTCGCCGCTACTGGGAGACCTACGGCGGCCTGCCGATCTTCGGTTACCCCCTGACCGAAGAGTTCGTCGAGAACGGGCTGACCGTCCAGTACTTCGAGCGGGCCCGCTTCGAATGGCACCCGGGCGTGTGGCCGGAGCGGTGGGATGTCCTGCTCGGCCGGCTGGGTGCTGAGATGCTGCGGACGTCGCAAGACGACATCACGGCCATGCTCAACGCCCTGCGCGCCGAGGTGGAGTCGTTCCGGGACATCCAGGTCGCCCAGAGCGCGGGGTGGAACCTCGTCGAGGGGCTCGACTACTGCTTCGACAACCCCGGCGTTGGCGGCATGGGCGTCCACTACATCAACGTCGACCTGCTCGACACGACCCTGGACCCGCTCAAGCCTGAGGCGATGGTCTACCACTACGGCCAGAACGGCGAGCTGACGCTCGGCGCGGTCGAGTGGATCGTCCCGGCCGACGCCTGGGACGCGGAGGGCCACGGCGGGCTCCCCGAGGTCACGGGGCATCACCTCCACCTCAACGAGGCACTCGGTGTCTACGTCCTGCACGCCTGGATCTTCACCGAGAACCCTGCGGGGATCTTCGAGGACTGGAACCCGAATGTGAGCTGCTCGGGCTAGGCGTCCGGCGGATCCCCGGCCGGACAACGGTAGAGGCATGACGTAAAGGAGGGCGACTGCTATGCCGCGCTATATCGTCGAGCGAACCTTCCCCGATGGACTGGCGATTCCGGTCAATGATGAGGGCGTCGCGGTGTGCATGCGGGTGGCCGACACCAACGGCGAGCTGGGCGTCACCTGGATCCACTCCTACGTGAGCGAGGACAAGAAGCGGACGTACTGCGTCTACGACGGCCCGAACCCCGAAGCGATCCGCAAGGCAGCGGAGCGCAACGGCCTGCCGATCGACCGCATCACCCGCGTGACGGTCCTCGACCCGTACTTCTTCAAGTAGCATTCATCGCCCGCGCAGCTCTGCCCGCTCGGGGCCGTGACGTGGGGAGGTCACGGCCCCGAGCGGCTTAACATTGAGGACTGACGACTTGCCGGGATACACCGGAGCCGTCTGCATGTCGGCATTACAGCCCCTTCAGTGGGCTTC
>NZ_JADGHZ010000178.1 GCF_019683595.1 Sphaerobacter sp.
CCGCGCGCCGCGCGCCCGCGCGGCTGTCATCCGGCGCGGCGCCGGCCGCCGCGGAGCGGCGGGCGGTGGAGCGAAGGATCTCGCGTCGGATCGGCCACGCAGCGGAGAGATCCTTCGCTGCGCCGGGGGCGGCTGGCCGCCGCCCCCGGCTCCGCTCAGGATGACACGCGGGGAGTCGCGGGCTGCTGGCGGGTGGATATGTTTAGTTCGTCAAACGCCATTGTAGCGCGGGGGAGGCTTCCCCTCACCCCGTTTCCCCCTCTCCCACGAGGGGAGAGGGGGAAACGGGGTAGCTAGGCGGGCTCGCCCAGATAGTGCTTGAACCAGCTCAGGATGCGCGTGAAGACGTCCTCGCGATGCTGCGGCGGACCCAGGCGCAGCATGCCGTGTGACCCACCCGGGTAGCGGACGAACTCAACCTCGCAGCCGGCCTTGAGCAGCGCGATGAACATCTGCTCCCCTTGCCCGATCGGGCAGCGCTCGTCCTCCTCGCCGTGGATGATCAGCGTCGGCGTCGTCGCCCGGTGGGCGAAGGTGGACGGCGACTGCGCCGCGAACTTCTCCGGGATCTCGTGCGGCCGGCCACCCCACTCCAGCTCGCCGAAGGTGTGGCTGATGTCGCTCGTGCCATACATCGACACCAGGTCGAAGCAGGGCGCGCCGCACACGGCGGCCTTGAAGCGGTCGGTCTGCCCGATGGTCCACGCCGTCATGTAGCCGCCGTAGCTGTAGCCCCAGATACCGGTCCGCTCGCGGTCGGCGTAGGGGCGCTCCAGCACCGTGTCGAGGACCATCATCAGGTCCTTGAAGTCCTCACCGCCCCAGTCCTGGAGAACCGCCTGCGCGAACTCGCGGCCGTAGGAGCCGGAGCCGCGCGGGTTCGACATCACCACCAGGAAGCCGTTGGTGGCCAGAATCTGCTGCCATGGGGTGAAGGTGAACCCGTAGAAGCCCTGCGGGCCGCCGTGGACGTCGAGGATCACCGGGTAGCGCTTGTTCGGGTCGAAGTCGGGCGGGGTCAGTAGCCACGCGTCGATCGTGTACCCGTTCCGCTCGATCTGGAAGCGCTCCCAGTTGGCCGGCGGGTGCTCGGATAGCACCTGCTTGTTGTACCCGGTGACCACCGTCGTCTCGTTGGTCTGCGTATCGTAGACGGCGATCTCACCGATTTCGGAGAAGCTGGTGCGCCCCTGGACGACGTAGCGCCGGTCGCGGTCGACGCTCATCCCGGCATGCATCGCCTCCCAGCGGACCACCGGCTCCACGGCGCCGCTCTCGACGTCGAGGGTGTAGAGGCCGCTGGCACCGGCCCGAACCGCATGGAACAGCACCCGGCGATCGTCGAGCCAGACCGGCTGCGCCGGCGCGCCGCGGCCGGGCTCGCCACCAACCGGGCTCACGTCCAGGTCGTGCGTCAGGCGCGTGGTCGTGCCGCTGGCGACGTCGTAGACGAAGAAGTCGTCCTGGAACGAGTGCTCGGTGTCGCCGGCGAAGATGATCCGGTCCCCGGAGGGCGACCAGACCCAGACGCTGACGACCCCGGTCTCCGGGCCGACGCGCGTCTCCTCACCACCGTCGACCGGGAGCAGCGCCAGATAGGAGCACATGCCGTTCAGGATCGGGACGCGGACCGAGACGAACCGGCCGTCCGGCGACCACTGCGGGAAGAGGTGGTCGCGCAGTTCGCGGCTCAGCCGGCGTCGCTCGCCGGTCTCTACGTCGACGACGAACGTGTGGAAGCGCACGTCGTTGAGGTAGCCGCGGCCGTCCTGCTTGTAGTCGATGCGGCGCGTAACGCGCACCTTCGGCGGCGCATCCTTGTCTGGCGGCGTCTCGTCCGGGTTTTCCGGGTCGAAGATGGTGGTGTAGGCGATCCGGGTGCCGTCGGGCGACCAGGCGAGATCACTGATCGCCTGGTTGTGCCGCGTGATCTCGCGCGCTTCCCCAGGCCGGGTCAGGTCGAGCACGAAGATGCCGGCCTTGTCGACCCGGTTCGAGACGAACGCGATGCGGGTGCCGTCCGGCGACCAGACGCCGCCGCTGTTGCGCTCGCCGTTCCAGGTGAGCCGGCGCGGGTTGCTGCCGTCGATCCCGCAGAGCCAGATCTGGCTCGAGCCCTTCTTGGTCTCGCGGTCGACGGAGCTAAGCGTGTACAGGATCTGCGTCCCGTCCGGAGACACCTGCGGTTCACCGGCCATGGTGAGGCCGTAGACGACGAGCTCCGGGGTGATGGGCTGTGCCATGCTTGTCCCTCCAACGACATTTCGACTGCGCGCCGGAGCGAGGATAGCGACGAACGCACTATGAGGCAACAGGTGGGGGGCGCGGTTCGGTGCGTCATGCTATCGTCTGCGCAGCGACACCGCAGCCACTGAGCCGACCGTGAAGGAGGGCCAATGATCCAGATCGACCCCCGCCACCTGCGCGACGCGCTGGCCGACCTCGTCCGTATCCCGTCGATCAACCCGGACCTCGTCCCCGGTGCGGGCGGCGAGCGCGAGATCGCCGAGGCGATCGCCGCGCGGCTCCGCGCTACACCTGGGATCACGGTCGAGTTGCAAGACGCCGGGAATGGACGGCCGAACGTCATCGCCACCGTCGGCGAGGGCGCGGGACGGCGGCTCATGCTCAACGGCCACATGGATACGGTCGGCGTCGCCGGGATGACCGATCCCTTCTCCCCGCGCGTCGAGGACGACCGGCTCTACGGTCGCGGCGCGTTCGACATGAAGGGATCGCTGGCAGGCATGATCGTGCTGCTCGAAGCGATCGCCCGTGCCGGCGACTTCCCCGGTCAGCTCATCGCGACCTTCGTCGTCGACGAGGAGTACGCCAGCATCGGCACCCAGGCGATCTGCCGGGAGATTGACCGCTGGCGCCCCGACGCCGCGCTGGTGCTGGAGCCGACCGAGCTTGAGATCGGGGTCGCTCACAAGGGTTTCGTCTGGGCCGAGATCGTTACCCATGGCCGCGCGGCCCATGGCAGCGACTTCCGCGCGGGCGTCGATGCGATCGTCCATATGGGCCGCGTGCTCGTCGAACTGGAGCGCCTGGGTGCAGACCTGCTCGCCCGACCGCCGCACCGGTACGTTGGCCCGCCCTCGATCCACGCCTCACTGATTTCCGGCGGCCAGGAGCTCTCCTCTTACCCCGAGGAGTGCCGCCTCCAGATCGAGCGGCGCACCGTTCCCGGCGAGACCGCCGCGCAGGTCGAGGCCGAGCTACAGGCCATCCTCGACCGCCTGAGCGCGGCGGACGAGCAGTTCAAGGCCACGCTCACGATGGGCGTGGTGCGGGAACCGTTCGAGATCAGCGAGAACGCCGAGATCGTCCGGGTGCTCGGCCGCGCCGTCGAGCGCGAGCTAGGGCAGGAGCCGGTGATCTACGGCGGCTTCGGCTGGATGGACTCGGCGCTTCTGGCGGCGGCCGGGGTTCCGACCGCGATCTTCGGCCCGTCCGGGGACGGTGCCCACGCGCTGGTCGAGTGGAGCGACCTCGCCTCGCTGGAGACCTTTACCCGTGTCCTGACCCGCGTGGTGTACGACTTTTGCGCGACGTAGGTGGTGCGACGGCGTCCCCCTCACCCCCTGGCCCCCTCTCGGACGGAGCCCACGAGGGGAGAGGGGGAGGAGAGTGTCTAGCGGCAGGCTGTGCGACGCTCAGAGCGTGCCGGGTGGCCAGAGGGAGAGCCAGACCTGGCCCTTGATCGCGCTGATCGGCACGGGGCCGAAGTCGCGTGAGTCGCGTGAGTTGCTGCGATTGTCCCCCATGACGAACACGTAGCCGTCGGGGATGACCTGCTCGTTTCCGGCCCTCAGGTAGCGGCCCGGCCGTGTTGTGGCGATGCCATGGATGTATGGTTCGTCGAGCCGCTCACCGTTCACATAGACGGCGCCGTCGTGAATCGCCACCCGATCACCCGGGAGCCCGACGACGCGCTTGACATAGGGTTTCCCGCTCACATCGTGGGCGTCCACGATCACGATGTCGCCGCGGCTGGGCATCCCGAAGGGGTAGACGATGCGCTCGCCGTCGCGTTCGACGAAGGGGAGGGCGTCGAGGATGCCGTTGATGTCGACGTGCAGGTAGGCATGTCGGCCGACCAGCAGGAGCTGACCAGGGTGAAGGGCCGGAACCATCGACGTACCTTCCACCCGGTAGGTCAGGACGACCGAGCGGATGAGCACGAAGATGATGACGGCGGTGAGCAGCGTCTGCACGATCTCGCGGAGCGCGCTCCGGGTCCGGGCCTGCTCCTGCTGCCCCGCTGCCTGCTCGTCGCTGCCGGTTGTCATCCGCGTCCGTGTCCCCTCGTCGAAGTGGTATCCGCCCTGCTGCGCCAGAGGATACCCTATCGCGCCGCAGTGGCGGGTGAGCACCGGGCCGTGCCTGCTGGCACCATGTGTGCGGGCTGCGTGGGTCGTCTGTCCCGACCGCGAAAGGAGTGGAACCGATGACGGCGCAGCGCACCGAAGGGGAAGGCCGGGAGCCGACCCATACCCACCCGGCGGTCACGCACTCGCACGATCACTACCACGTCACGCACCACCATACGGGTGGTGCCGGGGATTCGCTCGAGCACCGGGTCTACTGGCACACCCACCCGCACAACCACAACGAGCTGACCCACAGCCACGACTACGATCGGGACGACGAGGAGCAGCACCACGGCCGCGAGGCCCACGTGCACGACCACGCCGCGCCGACCCAGTCGCCGGCATAGCTGGAGAAGCGCCGGCGCCCAGCCGGCTCCCCGATGTTAGGGAGCCGGCAAGGGCACCGGCGTGCCTGACGGGTTCTAGAGCGCCGGGCGGCGCGTCGCGAAGTCGGTTGTGGCCTCGTAGGCGCGAGCCGCGCGGCAGATCGTCGCCTCGTCGAACGGCCGGCCGATCAACTGGAGGCTGGCGACCGGCTGGTTCTGGTCGTTGAAGGCGCACGGAACCACGATCGCCGGCTGGCCGGAGAGATCGACCGGGCAGGTGTACCGCACCATGCAGTTCAGCGTTGTCTCCTCCACCCCGTCGATCGTGACCGTCTCCTGACCGATCGGGACGGGTGGGTGCGGGAGCGTCGGCGTCGCGATGACGTCGCACAGCTCCATGGCCGCGCGGAAGCTCTGCTTGATCAGCGTCCGGATCCGCTGGGCCTTGAGATACGTCGGACCGGAGATCGCCTCGCCTGCCTCCAGCAGGACGCGGATATCCGGGGCGTACTTGTCCGCCCGCGACCGCAGCAGGTGCTCGTGGTAGCTCGTGGCTTCGGCCAAGACGATTCCGAACTCGGCGAGGATCGAGTGTTCGACCCAGGGCAGGTCGACCTCGACGATTTCGGCGCCCAGCTCGCCGAGTCGCGCGATGGCCCCTTCAACGCCCTGCTTGACCTCGGGGTGGATCCGATCGAAGAAGTAGTTGCGCGGCACGCCGACGCGCAGGCCGGTCAGACCGTCCTCGATCTCCTCGGTGTAGTCGGGCACCGGCACGGGCTGGGTCGCGGTGTCCATCGGATCGTACCCGGCGATGACGTTCAGCATCAGTGCCGCGTCGGAGACGGTCCGGGTCATTGGGCCGACGTGGTCCAGCGACCAGCTCAGCGCGAGCGCGCCGTAGCGGCTAACCCGGCCGTAGGTGGGCATCAGCCCGACGTTGCCGCAGAGCGCGGCCGGGATGCGGATGGAGCCGCCGGTGTCGCTGCCGAGTGCGGCGATGCACTCCCCAGCCGCAACCGCGGCGGCCGACCCACCACTGGAGCCGCCGGGAATGTGCCCCGGCATCCACGGGTTGTGGGTCGGGCCGAAGGTCCAGTTGTTGGTCGTCACGCCGAAGGCAAACTCGTGCATATTGAGCTTGCCGGTGAAGATCGCGCCAGCCTGGCGCAGGCGCGTCACCGTGGTCGCGTCCTCGTCCGGCACGAAGTCCTCGAGTGCCGCCGAACCCGCGGTCGTACGGACGCCGCGGGTCATCAGCAGGTCCTTCAACCCGACCGGGATGCCGTGGAACGGACCGAGATAGTTGCCCATGGTGATGTTGCGCTCGGCGGCCTTGGCCTGGGCCATGGCCTCGTCGGCGAGCACCGTGATGTAGGCGTTTACCTTCGGCTCGACGGCCTCGATCCGCTCCAGCACCTGGCGGGTCAACTCAACAGGCGAAAGCTGCCGCGAGCGGAGGAGCGGCGCCAGTTCGGTGACGGGGAGGAAGGGGAGATCGTCATAGGAGCTCATCCTCGTCGCTCCTCTCGGCGGGATAGCGCGGCTCGAAGACGGTGCTGGGCTCCACGAGCCAGAGCGGCTCCGGGTCGATGGCGTTCAGCCCGTCGATGATCGGGCCCGCGACGGCGGCAACGGCCTCAGCGACATCGGGCGGAATATCGCGCCCGACCTGCTCGGCGAAGAGGCGCTCGACCGCTTCCCGGGACAGGGGCATGGCGTCCCTCCTTTCGGTTGTCCGGATATCTCGATTCTCTCCGGAAATTTGGCGGGCGTCAATCGTGTGGCGATAGGAACGCGGGCAGGAGGCCACCGGACGTCAGGGCCTCATCGCGAATTCGGCGAGATGCTCGCGGACATGTCGTCCCACACGGCGGCGAGTCCGGCTCATGAACGTAGGCGAATCCCTGCCACTCGGCGCGTGCCCGGGGCTAGAGCCGCCGGGCTCACCACGGAAGCCGGCTCAAGCCGGCTGGGGGATAAGGCCCAGACCCCGATGTTACGGCCTTCGCTGCGCGGCGCGTGCCCGGGGCTAATGAACTTTGACGAATTAATCCGGTAAACGCGACAGCCGTCCGCGCCCCCGCGTTGTCATCCTGAGCGGAGCCGGGGGCGGCGGCCAGCCGCCCTCGGCGCAGCGAAGGATCTCCCCG
>NZ_JADGHZ010000179.1 GCF_019683595.1 Sphaerobacter sp.
CCCCCTCTCCCACAAGGGGAGAGGGGGCGACACCCCTCACCCCTACCCCGTTCTCCCACAAGGGGAGAGGGGGCTCGTCTCGCGCCTCACTCGGTGGTGAGGGTGAGTTCGACGAGGATGTCGCCGGCGTCGACTTGCTGGTCGGGGTAGCAGTGGATGCTGCGGACGCGGCCGGAGCCGGGCGCGCGGAGGACGACCTCGATCTTCATAGCGCTCATGATAACCAGCGGGTCACCCTCTTCGACCGGCGCGTCGGGTTCGGCCGGGACGCGGAGGATCTTCCCCGGGAGCGGCGCGCGGATGGTGCCGTCGGCGCGGGCGGCGGCGCGGGTCGACTCCGGCGCGCGGCGGCCGGACCGGGCCAGCCACCGGCCCGCTGCCGTGACGACCTCGATCGTGCCGTCGCCCCTGCGCGCGATTGCCGCGGTGCCGAGCTCGTCGCCGTAGGCGACGGTCCAGAGCCCGTCGCTGCCGCGCCACCAGCGGAGCGACCCCTGGCTCTCGCCGTCGTCGACGTGCCAGACCCCGCCCTTCTGCTCCACGGCGAAGACCCGTTCCCAGTCGGTGTCGACCCCGTGGAAGGCGATCTCGGCCGCTCCTGTCAGGCGGAACGGGCCGATCCGCTCCCATGGGTCGCTGCTCGGCGGACGGTCGAGTGCGGTGGCGAGGAGCGCGGCGGACGCGAGGCGCGGCGGTGGTCCTGCGGGAGGCGCGACCGTCGCCGCGGTGGTCGTGGTGTAGGCACCGGCGCGCACCTCGGGGGCGTCGAGCAGGGCGATCAGCCAGGGGCGGTTCGTCGCGACCCCGGCCACGCCGGTGCGGCTCAGGGCATCGCTCAGGCGGGCAAGTGCCTCGTCGCGGTTCGCGCCCCAGGCGATCAACTTGGCGATGAGCGGGTCGTAGCGGTCGGGGATAACGTCCCAGGCGGCATAGGCGGCGTCCACCCGGAGGCGCGGGGCGGCGGGGAGCGCCAGGACGTCCAGCCTTCCGGGGCTGGGCAGGAAGTGGCGGGCTGGGTCTTCGGCGTAGAGCCGGGCTTCGATGGCGTGGCCGTTCGGCGCCGGGGCCCACTCGGGGAGTGCGCGGCCCTCGGCCAGGTCGAGTTGCAGCGCGACGAGATCCCACCCGGTCACCGCCTCGGTCACCGGGTGTTCCACCTGCAAGCGAGGGTTGACTTCGAGAAACGCGATGGTGCCGTCGGCGCCGTAGAGAAACTCGATGGTTGCCAGGCTCACCAGCCCGACCGCTTCGGCTACGGCGACGGCATAGGTGTGGAGCCGCTCGCGAGCGTCATAAGGCAGGTTCGGCGCGGGTGCCTCCTCGATTACCTTCTGGTGTCGCCGCTGCAGGGAGCACTCGCGGTCACCGATGGCGATCGCCCGCGTACCGTCCCCGGCGACCTGCACCTCAATGTGCCGTGCTCCCTCCAGGAAGCGCTCCAGGTAGAGCACCGGCCCGGCCCCGGCGGCTTCCGCCTCGCGGCGGGCCGAGGCGACTGCCTCAGTCAATTCCCCAGGGTCGCCGACGCGCCGCAAGCTCGCCCCGCCCCCGCCCAGCGCCGCCTTGACCAGGACCGGATAGCCGACGGCCTCGGCCGCGGCGCGCCACTCGTTCGGGTCGTCGCCCAGCGGCTCGCTGGCGGGGAGTACCGGAACCCCGGCTTCGACCGCGGCTCGGCGGGTCTCCACCTTGTCGCCGCATCGCTCCAGCGTCTCCGGGCTGGGGCCGAGGAAGTGGATGCCCGCCGCGGCGCAGGCGCGGGCCAGCGCGGGGCGCTCGCTGAGGAACCCGTAGCCGGGGTGGAGGAGCGCGGCCCCGGTCCGGAGCGCCGCTGCAACGACGGCGTCGGGGTCCATCTCACTCCCGGCCGGCCCGACGACCTCGACCCGCCCGATGGCGCGTGCCGCAAAACCGCCGGCGTCCGGCTCGCCGCAGAGCAAGACCGGCTCGTAGCCGCGCAACCGGCAGGTGGCGGCGATGCGGACGGCGACCTCCCCGCGGTTGGCGATGGCGACCCGGCGAGCCATCAGCGCGTCACCCATGCCGCGTCGCGCTTCTCGAGGAAGGCGCGCATGCCCTCTTGCCCCTCCTCGCTGGCGCGCCGCTCGGCCAGGGTCCGGATCGTCAGCTCCCGCGCCTCACCGATGCCCAGGCCCTGCACCTGATTGAGCAGGCGCTTGACGGAACCGAGCGCCCCCGGCGCCGCCCGGCCCAGTGCGCCGACGATCTCGTCCACCGCCGCGTCGAGCTCGTTGGCGGGGACCACTCGGTGGACCAGCCCGATCCGCAGCGCCTCGGCGGCGTCGAAGGGGGCGCCGGTGAGGAAGTGCGCCTGCGCCGCCCGGCGGCCGATGGCGCGGAGCACGAAGGGGCTGATGACGGCCGGGACCAAGCCGATCCGTACCTCGGTGAAGCCGAAGCGGGCGTCGTCGGCTGCGACCACGAAGTCGGCCGCGGCGACCAGTCCGGCGCCACCTGCCAGGGCCGCGCCCTGCACCCGTGCGATAACCGGCTTGGGCGAGTCGACGATCGACTGGAGCAGGCGGGCAAGGAGCTCTCCGTCGGCGGCGAGCACGGCCGGATCCTCGGCCTGCACGAACTCGGTCAGGTCGGCGCCGGCGCAGAAGACGGGCCCGGCGCCGGCCAGGACGATGCAGCGCACATCATCCCGGTCGGTTGCCGCCATGATCGCGCCGTGCAGCGCTCGCAGCAGGTCGCGCCCGAGCGGGTTCCGCTTCTCCGGCCGGTTCAGGGTCAGCCACAGTGCCGGCCCGCGTTGTTCGGTGCGGAGGGGGTCCATGGGTGTCTCCTCCGTGATGTGTGATGCGTGATGCGTCATACGTCATGCGTGATACGTCATGCGTGTTCCGTGTTCCGTCTTACTCCCCTCTCCCCTGGTGGGCTCCGTCCGAGAGGGGCCGGGGTGAGGGGGACGCATGACGCATGACGTATGACGCATCACGCCTCAAATCCGCAGCACCCCGTACTCCGTCTGCGGGATGGGGGCGTTGAGGGCGGTCTGGAGCGCCAGGCCGAGCACCTGGCGGGTCTGGCGGGGGTCGATCACCCCATCGTCCCAGAGCCGCGCAGTGGCGAAGTAGGGACTGGTCTCCTCGGCATAGCGCGCCTCGACCTCCTGCCGCAGGCGCTCCAGCCCAGCCTCGTCCAGCGGCTCGCCGCGGCTGGCCGCCGCGCGCTCGCGGATCGTGACCAGCACGCCGGCGGCCTGCTCGCCCCCCATCACGCCGATACGGGAGGTCGGCCAGCTAAAGACAAACCGCGGGTCGTAGGCCCGGCCGCACATGGCGTAGTTTCCGGCGCCGTACGACGCGCCGATCATCACGGTCAGCTTCGGCACCTGCGCCACCGCGACGGCCGCCACCATCTTGGCGCCGTCGCGCGCGATCCCCTCGTGCTCGTAGCGCTTCCCGACGATGAAGCCAGTGATGTTCTGGAAGAAGATCAGCGGGATGCGCTGCTGGGCGCAGAGCATCACGAAGTGCGCGCCCTTGCGCGCCGAATCACTGAAGAGCACGCCGTTGTTTGCCAGGACACCGACCGGGATGCCGTACAGGTGACCGAAGCCGCAGACGAGCGTCTGACCGTAGTCCGCCTTGAACTCCCGTAGCCGGCTGCCGTCCAGGATGCGGATCAGCACCTCGCGCGCGTCGTAGGGGCGGCGCGGTTCCGGCGGGACGATGCCGAGCAGATCCTCGGGGTCCTCCTGCGGCTCGACGATCGGCTCCCGCTCAAAGGGCAGCGGCGGCGGCGCGGGCCGCGGCTGGGCCAGCAGGTCATGGGCGATGGCGAGCGCGCTGGCCTCGTCGTCGGCCACGTAGTCCACCACCCCGCTGATCCGGCCGTGGACGTCGGCGCCACCCAGCTCCTCCGCAGTCACCTCCTCGCCGGTGGCGGCCTTTACGAGCGGTGGACCGCCGAGGTAGATCGTGCCGGTGCCGCGCACGATGACCGCCTCGTCGCTCATGGCCGGCACGTACGCGCCGCCCGCCGTGCAGGGACCGAGCACCACCGCCACCTGGCGCAGTCCCTGCGCCGAGAGGAGCGCCTGATTGCGGAAGATCCGCCCGAAGTGGTCCCGGTCGGGGAAGACCTCGCTCTGCAGCGGCAGGAAGGCGCCGCCGGAGTCGACCAGATAGAGGCAAGGCAGGTGGTTGGCGAAGGCGATCTCCTGGGCGCGCAGGTGCTTCTTGACCGTGATCGGAAAGTACGTGCCGCCCTTGACCGTCGGGTCGTTGGCGACGATGACGACCTCCCGGCCGCCGATCCGGCCGATGCCGGTGACGATCCCGGCCGCGGGTGCCTCACCGTCGTACATGTCCTCCGCGGCGAGGGGCGAGAGCTCGAGGAAGGGGCTGGCCGGGTCGAGGACGCGCTCGATCCGCTCGCGTACCGGAAGCTTGCCGCGCTGCCGCTGGCGCTGGTGGGCCAGCTCGCCGCCGCCGGCCAGGGCGCGTCGCAGCCGCGCTTGCAGCTCTTCGATGGCCTGGAGGTTAGCCTCACGGTTGGCCTGGAACTCGGGATCGGAACGGTTGACCCGACTGGTGAGCCGCACGGACTGCTCCTCTCTTCGTCGAGCGGAGGCGCTGGCGCCGCTGCCGGCCGTGCCCGCCTGCCGGATGGCCTCCCTGGCCCCCGCAGGCCACCGCTACTGTAGCACCAAACCGGTCGGTGTTGGATACCCAGAGTTCCGACTACCGCATCCTGGTGGCCTGCGCCCGGGCGTCCCACCGCCGGGCAGGGCTCTCAGCGATGGCGCCCGGTACCAGGCTCCAGGTCCGGGCGTGTGCGGCGTGGGCCGTGCGGCCCGATCCGCCGCTGTGGGGGTGGCTGGCAGATTCGGGTGTGGCGGTTGGAGCGGCCATCGCGAACCCGTGGTCGAGGAGGGCGGTGGCGTCGTCGTACCAGCGCTCAGCGGTGGAGCCGAGGAGGACGACGATCACCCGGCGGCCGTCGCGCTCGGCGACCTCGATGAGGCAGTGGTCGGCGGCTCGGGTCCAGCCCGTCTTGCCGCCGATGATGCCGGGGTAGCGCTGCCAGAGCTCGTTGATGCTCTCGTAGTGGTGGCCTTCGCCCGAATAGTCGCGAGCGCCGAAGATCGGGGCGAGGACCGGGGATTCGAGGACCGCGCGCGTGACCACAGCGAGGTCGTGGGCACTGCTGAACTGACCCCGCGCATCCAGGCCGTGCGGATTCTCCACCCGGGTGTCGGTCAGGCCCAGAACAGCCGCGCGCTCGTTCATCCAGTCGATGAAGCGCTCGCGCGCGGCCGGGTCGTCTGCGTCCGGGCTGCCGCCGACGGCGCGGGCGATCGCCAGCGCCGCATCGTTGCCGCTCGGCAGGAGCAGCCCGTAGAGGAGCGTGCGCAGGGAGAGCCGCTCTCCATCGCGGAGCTCCGCGCTGGAGCCACGGACCAGGTCGGACCGCACCACCGTGACTACCTGCGCGAGGTCGGAGCGCTCGACGGCGACCAGCGCGGTGAGCATCTTGGTGAGGCTGGCGATCGCGGTGCGGTGGTGTGGATCCTGGGCGTCCAGCACGTCGCCGGACGCCCCATCCACGATAATCCAGTTCCGGGCGGCGACGTCCGGCCGCGCGGCAACCGGTGTCGCCGTGAGCACTACCGGGATCGGCAGGACGAGAACGGTCAGGAGGAGGACGCGGAGACGATGCATGGGAGCCTCCTTCCGTTCCCGTAACGGGAGGACGGCGGTGCTGCCGGTCAGTAGCGCACAGTGTCGCCCTGACCGGCGGTGTCGATTCGGATTGGCGCGGCGGCGCGCCAGTTGAGCCGCTCGATATCGGCGCGGAGTCCGGCGAGCAAGTAGCGCAACTCGCTGGCCATGCCGCAGAAACGGAAACCCTCGGCCAGCCTCTGGTTGACCCCGTCGGCGCTGCTGCAGTGGATGCCGGGCACGACGCCGAGCCGGACCGCGGTCTCACGCACGTGGTTGATCGCCTCAACCACGCGCGGGATGTCGCACTCCAGCGGGACGCCCAGCCCCAGCCCCATCGAGGCCGCCAGGTCGTTCGGGCCGATGAAGCAGGCGTCGATGCCCGGGACGCTCAGGATCTCGTCGACATGCTCGACCGCGTCGATGTGCTCGATCTGCACGACGAGGAGGATCTCGTCGTTGGCGTGGCGGTAGTACTCGCTGGCCGTAGTGTCGAAGCTGAGTGCGTGGCGGCCGCCGCCGACGCTGCGGTTGCCGAGCGGGTGGTAGCGGGTGGCCTGGACCGCACGCTCGGCCTCCTCGCGGCTGTTGACCATCGGGACGACGATGCCCCACGCCCCGGCGTCCAACACGCGCTTGAACCACATCGGGTCGTTCCACGGGATGCGCACCATCGGCGCCGTGGGCGTCGCCGCGAGGGCGGTGAACATCTGCGCCAGGGTGCGGATGTCGATGGCGTAGTGCTCAGTGTCTACCACCACCCAGTCGAAACCCAGGCGGCCGATATGCTCAGCGGCTTCCGGGCTGGGCAGTGCCAGCCAGGTGCCGACCGACGCCTCACCGGCGAGCAGGCGCCGCCGCACGTGATTCCCCCGCATCGGCTCTCTGTCCTTTCTCTGGTCCCATGCCTCGCCGTGTGCGCGGCATTGTTGAACGTTGACCGAACTCACCCCGTCTCCGCGCGACCCGCGCCCGCGCGGCTGTCATCCTGAGCGGAGCCGGCCGACGCGGAGCGGCGGGCGGTGGAGCGAAGGATCTCGCGTCGGATCGGCCACGCAGCGGAGAGATCCTTCGCTGCGCCGGGGGGGGGGGGGCGCCCCCCCCCCCGGCGGCCCCGGGGGGGCCCCGGGGGGGG
>NZ_JADGHZ010000180.1 GCF_019683595.1 Sphaerobacter sp.
TAAAGCCGCCGGGCTGAACAGTGGGTAAGCCCACTCAAGGGGCTGCGATGGCCACACCCAGGCGGAGACGATCCGGCCTCCCAGCGGGCGCCGCATCTCCAGCCCCTTCAGTGGGCTTCGCCTTCTCAGCCCGGCGGCTTTAGCCCCGGGCACGCACCGAGCGGTGGGATCCTCTCACCACCCCGCCAGGCATCGTCGTCGTTCCCAGCCGGCTTTAGCCCCGGGCACCAACCACCGCGCGGGGATCCTCTTCGCACCACCCACCTCCGGGCACATGCCACGCACTGGGATCCTCACACCACCCGCCTCCGGGCGCGCACCACCGGTCGGGGATCCGCGCACCACCCGCCATCGGGCTACACCGCCGGCAGGGTGACACCCTCGATCGCGAGCAGGTGCCACTTGATGGCCAGCCCGCCGGTGTAGCCGCCGATCGTCCCGTCGCTGCGCACCACGCGGTGGCACGGCACGACGATCGGCACCGGGTTGCTGCCAAGCGCGTTGCCGACGGCTCGGGTGGCGCCCGGCTGACCGATGGTGCGCGCGATGTCCCGGTAGGTCACCAACCGGCCAAAGGGGACCTGTGCCGTGACCTCCAGCACCCGGCGGGTGAAGGGCGACACGGCCGTCAGATCCACCGGCAGGTCGAAGTGCTGCCGCGCTCCGGCGAAGTACTCCTGGAGTTGGGTGACGTACGGGCGCACCGCGTCCGGATCGTGTCGCGGCACCAGCCGCTGCGACTCGGCCCACGCCACGATCTCCGCCTCGGTCCCGCCGTAGTCCACGCGGCACAGCCCGCGCGGGGACACGGCCACGAGGAGCGGGCCGACCGGGGAGTCGATCCAGTCGTAGGCCACGGTCGGCAGGCTATCCAGCAGGCGCTCGCCCGGTGTCATGGCGGTCCGCGCGGCCACCTGGTCGAGCAGACCGGCCAGCGCCCGGCCCTGCGCTACCTCCCGTGCGCACGACGCGCAGGTCGCGGTGTGCCGGTCGATCGCCGCGACCTCCTCCGGGTTGAGGTCCCCGGCGACCAGGGCCGGGATGCGTTCGACGACGTCCGTGCAGTTCAGTTCCTGCATAGCCTCACCTCTTCGAGTTCCGCCGCGAACTGCGCGCGCAGCTTCCGCACTGCCTGGTAGACGTTGGCTCTGGCGGCGTCCTCGCTCATTCCGAGGGCCTCGGCGATCTCACCGTAGCTGAGGCCCTGGAAGCGCCGCTGGGTCAGCGCGAGCCGCTGCTTCACCGGCAGCGCCGCGATGGCCGCCTCGATCCGGTCCAGCAGATCGCGCCGGTCCAGGTCCCCCGCCGGGTCGCCGTCGACCGCTCCGGGCTGCGCGCGGGTCGACGCCGCCGCGGCTCGCGCACCGGTGCGCCGGCGGCGCAGGGCGTTCAGCGTCGTATTGGTCGCGATCCGGTAGAGCCAGGCGCGATAGTTCGGCGTGCCCTGGAGATCGCTGAACGCTCGGAACGCGCGCAGGAAGGTCTCCTGACACAGATCCTGCGCCTCACCGTCATGCCGGACCATGCGGTAGATATAGGCGTAGATCTCCGCCTGATGGCGCGTCACCAGGTCTTCGAAGGCCGTGCCCCGCGTGCTCTCCGCGCTGTCGGTCACTCCATACGCCCCTTCCGACGGGATCGGCTGCTCCCTACAGAGTACGACACGCGAGGGGCGGCGTTGTGAGATAGCGCCCGCCAGCATCCTGCTCCACCGATTCTGTCATCCTTCGCTGCGCCGCCCGGCTCAGCCCAGGGTGACACGTATGCGAGACGGGGACGGCTCCGCTACGGCTGGCTGCGGGTGTGCCGCGACATCTCGTCACACCGCATCGATCCAGCCCCTGCGTCGTTTCGCTAAGATTGCCCCGAGGGCAGCAGGCGAGGAGGGAGCTGGCTGGACCATGGCGAGCACGACGCGGCTAACGCGGCGGGAGTTCTTCCACGACGTCGTGGCCCACACCCGTGCTGCGCTGCCCGCCGAGCTGGCCACCTTCCAGACCTATGCCACGATGAACCTCGTCAAGCTCCACTACGGCCAGCCGCGCCTGCACTACGAGGTCTGGGCCAACGCCCGCGACAACCACATCGAGGTCGGGCTGCACTTCGAGGACGGCCCGGAGAGCACCGAGGCACTGATCGCCTTCTTCGACCGCCATATCGTCGAGATCAAGCACGAACTCGGTCCCGACGTCGAACTGGAGCGCTGGACACAGTCCTGGGGGCACCTCTTCACACTCCTCCCCTACCAGCCGCTCACGGAGGACCTGGCGCGGGACGTCGGCGCGCGACTGGCGCGGATGATCGCCGTGCTTCAGCCGCTGCTGGACGAGGCCAGCGCCCAGGTGCGGCTGAGCCGCGGCCAGGAGGCAGGGAGCCGCCCGCGCCGCTACCGGCGACGGCGCTAGAGGCGCGGCAGCGTGCGGCAGACGCGCGAAGGATCGCGTAGACTTTGAGCGGGAAGGGGTAGGGGCGGAAGCAATCGGGCTGAGGAGAGAGGAACGACCGGGCCGATGGAGACCTGGCTGCCCCTGTTGAACACGGCGCTGATCGTCATCAGCGGCATCGCCCTGCTGGTCGGCTACTTCTTCATTCGTCAGGGGAACATCACCAATCACCGGCGGGCGATGCTGACCGCGACGACCTTCGCCGCGCTCTTCTTGATTGTCTACGTCGCGCGCTTCTTCTTGATCGACACCAAGATCTTCACCGGCGAGGGCTGGGCCAGGGCGGTCTACTACGTCATTCTGATCAGCCACATGATCCTGGCCACGGTGATCGCACCGTTGGTACTCATCACGCTCTACCGAGCGCTCACGCGCCAGTATCCCAAGCACCGGCGCATCGCGCGCGTCACGCTGCCACTGTGGCTCTACGTCGTGGTGACCGGCTGGCTCGTCTACCTGATGCTCTACCAACTGAGCTTCACGGCGACGTAGCCGCGCCGTTTCGGGCGCCACGCCTCGACACGCCACGTTGCCGGCACGCCGGCGACCAGCGCCGTCGCCCGACGGGCGACCTGGAGCGACCACATCCGCCACGCGGCCGCGATCAGCGCCGCGATCCCGCCGACCGAGAGGGGGACCGATGCCCGTGGACACGACGTCGCGCGATACCGCGGTTGTCACCTTCCGGCCGCGGCCGTCCCGTGGCGGGGCATGGCTCTTCGCCTTTGCGGTCGGCATTGTCGTCCTGATGGTGGCGCCGCTACTCCCCGTCGCCGGGGAGATCCCGCTCGCGTTGCTGCTGGTCAATGTGGGCATCGGCCTGCTCTTCGCCATCCCGTTGCTGGTGCTCGCTGCCTGGATTCCGACGATGCGATACGAGTTGGACGACCAAGCGCTGACCCTGCGCTACGGCCCGATCCTCCGCTACCGGATTCCGCTTGAAGACATCCAGGAGATGCGCCGCAAGAACCTCAAGATCTCACTCTGGTCGAGCATGCGGTTCCCTGGCCTGGCGCTGTTCACGGTCCCATACGCCGATGAGGGCCGTGTCAAGATGTGCGCGACCGCCACCGCCGACCGCATCCTGCTGATCGACACTCCCCGCGGGACCTACGGCATCACCCCGGCGGACGAGGAGGCGTTCGTCGCGGCCGTCCGGGCGCGGATCGGAGCGTAAGCCGTGCCCGGCATCTACATCATGGCGATCATCACGGTGAGCGTCTCCGCCGCCGCGTACACCGGGTTGCTGCGCATCGTCACCCCGCACTGGCGGCGCTACCTGTGGCTGGCGCTGCCCGCGCTTCCGCTGTCGGCCATCGTCAACCGGCTGATCAAAAAGCCGATCGGCGAGGGCGTCGCGGACTGGGCCGGGGTGAACACGGACCAACTCGGCACGGCACCGCTCTGGTTTCTGCTCTTCGTCCTGCTCCTCGCCCCGCTCACGGAAGAGGCGATCAAGGTCGCCCCGCTGCTACTGCCGCGAGCACGGGCGTGGCTCGGGAACCGCGACGGCGCGCTCTGGACCGGCTTCACCCTCGGCGTCGGCTTCGGCATCGGTGAGGCCGCCTACCTCGCCTACGGCATTGCCCGGAGCCCCGACTATGCCGGAGTGCCGTGGTACCTGTTCACCGGCTATCTCAACGAGCGCTTCATCGTCTGCTTCGGCCACGGGGTCATGACGGCGGTGCTGGTGACCGGCCTCGCCCAGGGCCGTCCGCTGCGTGGTTACGTGGGGGCGGTGCTCCTGCACGCGGCGGCGAACGCCGGCGCCCTTGCCTACCAGGCGGGGTGGGTGCCGGTCGAAGCCGCGACGCTGTCGCTCGCCGGGGTCGTCATCGTGCTGGCCGTGATCCTCGAGCGGCTCCGTCGGCAGGCCCTGCGGGAGGACTCGACCGCTGCCCATGAAGCCGAAGAGGTCATCCTCTTCCGCCGCGACCGGACTGAGGGTGGCACCTAGCTCGCCTCCAGCTACATCCTCGCGCGTGCAACGTCGTATGCTTAGGAGCGGCGCGTGGCGCGTCGGATACGGGATCGCCACGACGCGAGGTGAGCGGTGGAGAACGGATGACCAGCACAGCCGACCACGCAATCGTGGTCCAGCATCTCGTGAAGAGCTACGGCGAGAAGCGCGCCGTCGACGACCTCAGCTTCTCTGTCCGCCGCGGTGAGATCTTCGCACTGCTCGGCCCCAACGGTGCCGGCAAGACCACCACCGTGGAGATCCTGGAGGGCTACCGCGCTCCCGACGCCGGGACGGTGCGCGTCCTCGGCCTCGACCCGCAGCACGACGCGGCCCAGCTCAAGCAGCGGATCGGCGTGATGCTCCAGCAGGGCGGCATCTACCCCACCGTCACCGCATCCGAACTGCTGCACCTCTTCCGCCACTTCTACCGCGACCCGGAAGACCCGGAGAAACTGATCGACCTGGTCGGCCTGCGTGAGTCGGCCCACGTCCGCTACCGGCAACTCTCCGGCGGGCAGCAGCGGCGCCTGGCCCTCGCCGCGGCGCTGATCGGCAAGCCGGAGCTCGTCTTCCTTGACGAGCCGACAACCGCGATGGACCCCCAGGCGCGTCACCTCACTTGGGGCATCATCCGGGATCTGCGTGAGCGCGGCCTCACGGTCCTGTTGACGACGCACTTCATGGAGGAGGCGGAGCGCCTCGCGGACCGCGTCGCGATCATCGACCACGGCCGGTTGATCGCGCTGGAGGAGCCGAAGGTGCTCACCCAGGCCAATGCCGAGGAGGTGCAGTTCACCGCCCCGCCGGGACTCGACCTAGCGACGTTGGCGGCACTCCCGGCAGCGAACAGCGCGCGCGAACCACGTCCCGGCTTCTACGTCATCGACACGGCGCGCCCGGCCGACCTCCTGGCCGAGGTGACCGCCTGGGCGCGCGATGCCGGGATCCTGCTGAACGACCTGCGTGTCGGCCACGAGTCGCTGGAGGAAGTCTTCCTCCGGCTCACCGGCCACGAGCTACGCGAGTGATCCGGAGCACACGATGAACGCGCTGCTGGCGCAGACCCGAATGGAACTCCTCCTCTCGCTGCGGCGGGCCGAGGGCATCCTGATCACGATGATTGTCCCGGTGATCCTCCTCATCTTCTTCGCCTCGATCGGCCTGAAGCCGGACGACTACGAAGACCCGATCGACTTCCTCCTGCCCGGGATGCTGGCGCTGGCGGTGATGTCGACGGGGCTGGTCAGCCTCAGCATCCGCACCGCCTACGAGCGGAACTACGGCGTGCTCAAGCGGCTCGGCAGCACCCCGCTCTCGCGCCCGACCCTGATCGGCGCCAAGATCCTCGCGACGATGGCGGTCCAGGTGGTCCAGATCGCCGTGCTGGTGGGCATCGCGGTCGCCGGCTACGGCTGGCGCCCCAGCGGTGCATTTCTTTGGGCGCTACTGGCCGTCCTCCTCGGCACGGTGGTCTTCGCCGGGCTCGGTCTGCTGATGGCCGGGGCGCTGCGCGCCGAGACGACGCTGGCCCTGGCCAACGCCCTCTACATCGGGTTCCTCCTGCTGGGCGGGATCGTCTGGCCGGTGGAGGAGATGCCGGGGCTGCTGTCGATTCCGGCGCGGCTGCTTCCCTCCAGCGCCTTCGCCGACGCCCTGCGGGAGACCCTCAGCGCACAGCCCACCCTGCCCTGGGTGAACTTCCTGATCCTTGCCGCCTGGAGCATCCTCGCCATCGTCGTCGCCAGCCGCACGTTCCGGTGGGAGTAGGGACGGCCCTCACTCCCGGCCCCTCTCCCAACCTTGGGAGAGGGGAGCAAGGCAGACAACGCCTGACGGTTGACGCATGACGTGTGACGCATGACATTCCCCCCTCTCCCAACGTTGGGCGAGGGGGGTCAGGGGGGTGAGGAACGCTTTCGCCTCACGCCTCACCGACCCGCACGCTCACCGTGTGGTAGCCGGTGGCGCCGTCGGGGAGCGGTGGGCGCTCTTTGGCATCCTGGACCTGTCCCTGGCCGTCGTAGGCCCGCACCACCAGGTGGTACCGGCCGGGCCGGATCGGTGTCCACTCGTATCGCCACAGGACCCAGGTCAGCGGTGAGAGAGGCTCGTCCAGCGTCGCGGGCGCCCAGGTCTCGCCGTCGTCGGTCGAGACTTCGACCTTGGAGATCCCGCGATCTCCGGCGAAGGCGATCCCGGCGATGAGCGTCGGCTGTCCGGCGACCAGCGTGCGGTTGGATGCCGGGACGTCGATCCGCGACATCGTCTGCACCGTGGCGATGTCGCTCCAGCCCCGCTCCTGCCAGTAGCCCTGGAAGTCGCGGTCGACCGCCTCGATGCGGGTGATCCACTTCACGTTCTTCATGCCGAAGATGCCCGGCACGATCAGGCGCAGCGGGTAGCCATG
>NZ_JADGHZ010000181.1 GCF_019683595.1 Sphaerobacter sp.
AGCCAAGCACGGACACCCAAATAATTCATCAAACTCCGTTACCCCCGGGCACGGGCCGACCTTGATGCTCCTCTCACCGCCCCCGTCCCCTTGCGGTCGCCCCCAGCCGGCTTTAGCCAGCTTTCGTTGTGAGCCCGGCGGCTTTAGCCCCGGCCCCTAACCACCGCGCGGGGATCCTCACACCACCCGCCCGGGCACACACCACGGCGCGGGACCTTCTCGCCCCCCGCCCAGGCACCTATCACGGCCCGAAAACCTTTCCACCACACCTCGCGTTGCCGAATCACTCTCAACCATCCCTTGCCCATCGCCTTCACCGTCACGCGCGGGTAGAATGCCGGGGCGTGAGTGAACGAACACCTCCGGCCAAGGACGATCGTCTGCCCCGACCCGGCTTCGCCGCCGGGCTGCTGGTGATCCTGCTCGCTGCCGGGGCTCTGCGGGTGGTCCGGCTCGGCGATCTGCCGCCGGGACTGCCCGGTGCGGCGGCCGAGCACGGGTTGCTCGCGCGGGCCTTGGTGGAGAGCGGGATTGCGGTGGCGCTGCGTGATGCGGACGTCGCTTCGGTCCCGCTCGCTGCGCTCATCGCCCTGGTGGGCCGCCTCACCGGCTTCGACGCGGCGACGCCGGCGCTGGGCGCGGCGCTGGCCGGGACGGCGATGGTGGGCTTCACCGCGCTCTGGCTGCGGCGCGCGGCCGGTCCGGTATGGGGGCTGGCCGGGAGCGCGCTGCTCGCGGGGGGCTTCTGGCCGCTCCTCTTCGGCCGGTTGGGCTTGAGCCCCGCCGTGGGCGCCGCGGGACTGGCGGCACTGCTCTGGCTGCTGCTGGAGGCGATCCGCAGGCCGCTGCGCCTCGCGCTCCCGTGGTACGTGTTGGCCGGACTGGCCGCAGCGGTCGCGTTCGCCGCAGACCCGGTGCTGCGGATCGTGCCCGCGCTGCTCCTCATCACGCTGGGTGCGGCGCTGTGGCGGGCACAGCGGAGCGGGAGCGACGGAGATGTGGCACCGGGAATCGCGATCGCGCTCCTGGTCGCCACCCTGGCTGCGCTGCCGATGATCGCGGGTCGGGGCAATGCGGCGGAACGCCTCGGCTTCTGGTCGCCCACGCCCGGCCTCCCGGGCGATGCCGCTGCCAGCATCACCGAGACGCTCCACGGCTACGGGACGACACTCGCCCGGGTCGTCTGGCCCGGCGCGCCGGACCCCGCGCTGAACCTGCCGGATGCACCGCTCTTCGACCCGTGGCTGGTGCCCTGGGCGCTGCTGGGAGGCGTGGTCGCGATGCGGCGCGCCCAGCGGCCGCTGGCGACGGTCGCCATCATCTGGGGCGCGCTGCTGCTCCTCCCGGCCGCGCTGGTCGACCCCGGCCACCCCGGGCGGCTGCTCCCGGCGCTGCCGCTGCTCACCCTCCTGCCGGTGCTCGGCATGCGGGCAGCCGTCGAGCGCGCCCCCGGCCGCTGGGGGCGCGTGGTGATGACCGGAATGGTGGTCGGCACCCTCGCGCCGACGGTGGTGATCGGGCCGTGGCGCTACTTCGCGGGCTGGGCCGCGGACCCGGCAACGGCGCGGGCGCTGGATGCTGGAGTGGTCGACTCACTGGCGGCGATCCGGGATCTGCCCCCGGATGGGACGGTGGTCTACAGCACCTACGGCCACGTCGCGCTCGTGCGCTTCCTGTCCGGCGACGCAGCGCGGGTGGACGTCGACGGGCGGCACCTGCTGCTCCTGCCCGGCGAGCCGGCGGCCGGAGTGCGGCGCGGCTGGCTGGTCGTGCCCGCCGCGACGCCGGTCGATCCCCACCTGTTGGAGATCTTCGCGGGGATTCCGCCGGTAGAAGTTGCCCACGACGCCGACGGTGCCGAGCTGTACCGTGTCTACCGCATCGACGAGCGCCTGGGACGGGACATCCCGCTCAGCGTGCCGACGATCCCATGGGGAGACGGCACCGTCTTTGAGGGGTTCCGGCTGACACCGCTGGAGGGCGGCCGGGTGGCGCTGGTGCTCGCCTGGGCATTGCCGCCGGGCAGCGCACCCCACACGGCGGCCGTGCAGTTGGCCGGCGAGTCGATCAGCGAGGCGCGGCTGGCGCTGCCGGCCACGGAGCCCGGGCAACCCATGATCGCCCTGACGGTGGCAACACTCGATATCCCGGCCGCGACGGAGCCGCTGAATCTCCGGGTGGCCCTGCTCAACGCCGATGGCCGGCCGCTCGCAGTCCCCGGCGCCGATGCCGACGGCTTCCTCCTCCTGGAGCGGTATCGGTTCGAACCGTAGTCCGGCTTACCCGGTAGGAGCCAACCGCCGCCCGTCGTGCCTAGAAGCGCCCACCCGCACCACCGCCGCCGGAGGACGCGCTGTCGCTCGAGGAGGAGGAAGAGGACGAAGACCGTCTGGTGGACCGGTGGAAGTCTTGCCAGTAGTAATAGAAGTCGTCCCCGCTGCTGCTCGAGGACCGCCTCGTCATGTTGAACCAGAGCGGTTGCCAGCCGGCAGCGCTCGCCTCGCGGATGTGCTTATCCAGCTTATCAACGACGCCGAACGCGACCGCGTAGGGGAGCGCCTCGTCCAGGTCGAGCTCGGCAGAGCGATTGTACGCCGCCGCGACGATGCCCTCCTTGTAGCCGCGCCATGGGACGGCCATGCTCTGACCGAGCGGCGTGGTCTCGGGCACACGCGCAGAGAGCAACATGGCCCCTAGTACCCCCAGGGCGATCAAGACCGCGCCAAACGACATGCTGGAGCCATGCGCGACGGACTCGGCAGCGATCACGGCTAGGAAAACGGGCACGGCCACCACCATGGCGAGGCGCACCGGGCGGCGACTGATCCCCTCGCGATCGAAGAGGCCACTTGCTTCCAACTGGGAACGGACCTCGGCGCGCGCCCGGCCCCAGAACCTCCACAGCTCCCCAAGCACCTCGCCCGGGACCACACCGGTTCCCCGGCTCGCAAGTTCGAGGCTTGTCCAGAGGGCAAGCTCGAAGGGCGCCTTGATACGGCTCCGATCAACCAGGCGGAGCTGAACAGTCCCACCGCCGGCCGGTTCGATGGCAAGCGCTCCACGCTGGGCGAGATCGATCAGTGTCGCTTCCAGTTGGTGGTGGATGACCCGGCCCGAGACGAGGGCCCCGGCAATGGCCGGAGGCGTGTCATCCGGCTTCTTGGTAGTAGGCACGACCGGACTGCGGCTGATCGACCGCGCCTGGTATGTGGCCAGACCGACAAGGAACATGAACATGCCTACCGCGGCAGAGACGATATTGGCAATGCTGAACCGTCCGGCGGTGACCAGCCGGGCGAGCCACTTGTGCACCGGCTGCTTCGGTGGGCCGTTGGTCAGCGAGTGGGCAATCGCGTCGAGCCCAGCCCCGATCCCCTCAGCCGTCTGGTTGTCCCGGAGGAGCGGAATCATCTCCTCATCGATGATGCGTTGGAGCTCCGACTCAGGGAGGTTTCCGCCGTCGTAGTGCTTTTCTCCGGCGTAGATGAATACCTGGCCACGACGGAGATTTCCGGGCCTGAGGTTGAAGAACATCACGACGCCATCATGAGCACCGGGGGCTGACTGCACATCCCAGGCGTCCATCAGGGCGCGGGCCTCGGCCTCGGTCTCACTCTGGGAAGCGTCGCGGGCCTGAAGGTAGACGACGATCGGAGCACCGGCGGCTTCAACGGCCGCGGCGCGCGCCTCCAAGTCGGCGATCTCGTCGGGGGTGAGCAGGCCGGTGGTGTCGTAGATGTGTTGCCCGGGCACCGGCTCGCCGTACTCGGCCGCCCGCGCGGTCCCGGTCGGCAGCAGAAGCGCAACGACGAACCCTGCAGCCAGAATGAGACGCCAGGAGGACCAGGAGGATCGGACGAAAGCGAGCATGCGTACCCCCTTTTCCCCGACGGCCGATACGGTCGATTGTCCAGGACCCTTTATCGGAGTATAGCGAGGGTCCGCCAGACGAACATCCCCCTACGAACGTAGGGGGATGCTGGTACGCCTGCGCTTTGGTGGGTTATCGCTGCGGTGCGCCGGTGCCGAGCGCCGGGCTTGCCCGCTCACCCGTGGGCCGGGTGATGACGCGCTCGGACGGCAACGGCAGCGTGCGGTAGCACATGTAGCTCAGCGCCCCGAACAGGAGCGTCGCCAGCCCGGCGTGGGTGATCGTGCTGTAGACCTGCAACTTGCTCAGCACCACGACCCCGCCGCTGATCGACTGGAGCAGGATGAGTCCCAGCGCGGCGACCGCCGACCAGAAGAGATCGGGCCGTGTTCGGCGCAGGCGCCAGGTCCAGACAACGAGCGCTGCGACCAGGAGTGTGCCGGCCACAGCCGCCAGCCGGTGGGCGAACATAATGCCGACCGGTCCGCTGAACCCGGGCCACACCTGGCCGTTACAGAGCGGCCAGTCGATGCAGGCGAGGCTGGAGCGGGTGTGGCGCACGTAGGCGCCGAGGTAGACGAGCAGGTAGGTGTAGCCCAGCGTGCCCCAGATCAACCAGCGCAGCCCCGCCGGGACCGGCCGGTTCCGCATCGCCTCGAACCCCTCCACCTCATAGAGGAAGACGGCGAGGAGCATGACGCTGGCGAACGCCGTCAGCGAGATACCGAAGTGGAGCGCCATCGTGGCGGGCTGCTGCCCGTAGACGGCCGCCCAGGCCCCCAGAATCGACTGCAACACCAGGAAACCGATCATCAGCGGCACCAGCACGCGCACTTCGCTCCGCTGCCGCCACCCGCGCCAGGCGCCGATCGCCAGCGCGACGATGAGCAAGCCCTCCACCCCGGTTACCGCCCGGTGGGAGTACTCGATGATCGACTCCAGGGTGAACTGAGGAAGGGCCCGCCCATGGCAGAGCGGCCAGGAACGCCCACAGCCGGCTCCCGACCCGGTACTGGTCACCGTGGCGCCGGCGATCAGGACGAGGAACATCCCGACCGTCGCTGCGACCGCCAACCGGCGGAGAGCCCGCGGACGTTTGACCCGATCTCGCATCGCCGCCTACCTGTCCTGCACATCGTTTCAGCCGGGCGCGCGGTCTCCCTTCCCCGAGCCGCGCGCGGCATGCCGAACAGCGACGCCGTCGCCGGCCCCGCCCGACATTACGTCATCCCCAAGGATACACCGGAGTATCGGCCGGGGCGCGTCAAATTTCCGAAACAACCCCGCACGCTCTGACCACAGCCGGCCCCCGCGCCGGGGTCTCCCCGAAAAACCACCCCGGCGGGTAGGACGAAACTACCCGCAGGGCCGGTCCGCCCTTCGGGCCATGACAGCATCCTCCTCAGATATGGCCCAACCGGTTCGCTGGGCCACCCACGTCGTCCCAGCAGCCCGCAGCGAGGCAGCGAGGAGGAAGTCTCATGACGGAAACACCGGGCGCCCACTCCCACCGGCCGGATCACCCGCGTGCCGCCGCGCCGGCGGACCGGCCGCGGAAGCCCGACCTGGCCGCGATCGACTTGGCCCGGCAGCCGTTCGTGCTCGCCTGGGAGTTGACGCGTGCCTGCAATCTGGCCTGCGTCCACTGTCGCGCGGACGCCCAACTCCGACGCCATCCGGGGGAGTTGACCACGGAGGAGGCGTTCCGGCTGATCGACGAGATCGCCCGGTTCGAAATCCCGCCCATTCTGATCCTGACCGGCGGCGACCCGCTGCGCCGACCCGACGTGATCGACCTCATCGCCCACGCCACCGGGCGCGGCATCCCCGTCACGCTCACGCCGGCGGGTACGCCCCTTGCCAGCTACAACCGACTCGCCGCGGCGAAGGAGGCCGGCGTGGCGCGGATCGCCGTGAGCTTCGACGGGGCCACCCCCGAGACCCACGATGCCTTCCGGCGTGTGCCCGGCTCGTTCGGCTGGACGCTGGAGATCGTCCGCCACGCGCACGACCTCGAGCTGCCGGTCCAGATCCACACCACCCTCTGCCGCCAGACGCTCGGAGAGCTGCCCCGCCTGGCAGACCTCGCCGACGAACTGGGCGCGGTCGTCTGGGCGGTCTTCTGCCTGGTGCCGGTCGGGAGAGGCGAGGTTCTCGAACCACTCAGCCCGGACGAGTACGAGGAGGTCTTCAACTGGCTCATCGACCGGAGCCGGACCGCTCGCTGGAACCTGAAGCTGACGGAGGGGTATCACCTCCGGCGCGTGCTCGCGCAGCGCGGCATGGGGCCGGTGTCGGGCCTCGGCTTCCAGGGAGGCGACGGCATCAGCCGCGCGCCCAAGGCGGTCAACGCGGGGAATGGTTTCTGCTTCGTGTCGCACCTCGGCGAGGTCTGGCCCAGCGGCTTCCTCCCACTGGCCACCGGCAACGTCCGAACAAGCTCGATCGTCGATCTCTACCGCAACCACCCCATCTTTCAGGCCCTGCGCGATCCCGCGCGCCTCAAGGGGAAGTGCGGCGCCTGCCGCTTCAAACAGATCTGCGGCGGCTCCCGCTCCCGCGCCTTCGCCGCGACCGGCGACTACCTCGCCTCAGACCCGGCCTGCGCCTACCAGCCGGGAGCGCCGGCTCTCGTCGGCACCTAGCGGGGCACATTCCTGGAGGCTGACGACCTGCCGCGAAAGCACGGTGCTGACCGCCCCTGCGCCCGCCCGGCGTGTCGTCCCGGCCGCACGCTCCTCACAACCAGACGGGAGCCGGATCACGGGCGCTTCCGGCGTTTGGCGAATCGGCGAATCGCGCGTCCGCGGTCGGCGTGTGCCTGGGGGTGACGGCGTTGAGCGAATGCAAGGGGACCACGGCGGTGGCACGTCCGTGGGGTGATGAGATCTGACGCAT
>NZ_JADGHZ010000182.1 GCF_019683595.1 Sphaerobacter sp.
GTCGTCCCCACCGGCGATGGGGATGCTCCCACCCATGCGGAAGTAGATGTCGGTCGCGACGATCAGGCCGCAGGCGCCCAGGATGAACGCGAGCAGCACCAGGAGTACGCCACCAAGCAGTCGTGTCATGTCGTGTCCTTTCCCCTGTGGATCGGTACAACGACCGATGCCGGGATCGCGCTCGCGCCATCAGTCATGGAGCTCTCCGGTCGCGCGGCCGACCGGTTCCTGGTCGATCCCCGCGGGGATGCGCTCCCCCTCGACGCGGACAGCCGGCACGAGGCGCCGGAGCCGGCGCGGCAGCCACCAGTTCCGGTCGCCCAACAGCTCCATGGTGGCCGGGACCAGCACCAGCCGGACGAGCGTGGCGTCGACCAGGATCGCCGCCGCCAGGCCCAGGCCGAGCAGCTTCAGCGACCGGTCGGGAGTCATCGCGAAGGCGACGAAGACGACGACCATGATCGCGGCCGCGGCGCTGATGACACGGGCGGTCCCGGCCAGGCCGTCGGCTACGGCCGTGGCGTTGTCGTGCGTGCGGTCGTACTCCTCGCGCATGCGGGACAGGAGGAAGACCTCGTAGTCCATCGAGAGGCCGAAGACGATCGGGAAGATCATCATCGGCGCCCAGGCTTCGATCGGGCCGGGCTTGCCGATCCCGATCAGCTCACCGGCCCAGCCCCACTGGAAGACCGCGACGAGCACGCCGAAGGCCGCACCGATGGAGAGCACGTTCATGACGACGGCCTTGACGGGCACCAGCACGCTGCGGAAGACGGCGATCAGCAGCAGGAACGACAGCCCCAAGACGATCGCGAAGAAGACCGGCATCCGGCTGGCGATGTAGTCGGTGAAGTCGGTCCCGGCGGCCGTCAGGCCGGAGACGAGGATCGGTCCGGGCGCGCCGGATGCCGGGACCACCTCATCGCGCAGGCGGTGGACGAGGTCGGTGGTCGTCTTATCCTGCGGCGCGCTCGTAGGGATGACCTGGATGATCGCGACCTGGCCATCCGGGCTCGGGATGGCCGGGCTGACGGCCGCCACCCCGTCCGTCGCCCGCAGCCGGTCCGTCACCTGTTCGAGCGCGGGTAGGTCTGCCTGGCCAGTGGGGAGCTCGGCGACCAGCAGCAGCGGGCCGTTGAACCCGGGCCCGAAGCCCTCGGCCAGGAGATCGTACGCCCGGCGGGAGGTGTCGCCGGTCGGGCGGTTGCCCGCGTCGCCGAAGCCGAGCCGCATGTCGAGCACCGGCACGGCCAGGATCAAGAGGATCGCCGTCCCCGCGATGAGCGCGGGCCACGGACGCCGCTGGATAACCCGGCTCCAGCGGTGCCAGAGTGACTGCCGCCCCGTCGCGTCCGCCGCGTGCCGGTGCGGCAGGCCCAGCCGGTCGATCCGCTCGCGGATGAGCCCGAGCAGCGCCGGCAGGAGCGTCAGCGATGCGAGCATCGTCATCAGGACGCTCGCCGCGATGGCGACGGCGACGCCGTTCACCGACCCGAGGTCCATGACGAGCAGGCCGAGCACGGCGATCACGACCGTCATGCCCGCGAAGAGCACGGCGCGGCCGGCGGTGTCGATCGCCACGACGGTCGCGGTCTCCGGATCGTGGCCGGCGCGGAGCGCCTCACGGTAGCGGGTGACGATGAACAGCGCGTAGTCCACCCCGACCCCGATGCCCATCATCATCGCGGCGCCCAGCGTGAAGTCGGGCATCGTGATGAACCGGGCGCCGAGCATGACCAGCATGGCTCCGGTGCCGATACCGAAGAGCGCGGTCACGATGGGGAGGCCCATCGCCAGGACCGAGCCGAAGGCGATCAGCAGGATGACGACGGCGCCGACGAGGCCGATGGCTTCGGCGAAGACCGGCGCTTCCTCGGCGAACATCCCGCCACCGTACTCGATGCGGAGCCCCGGGACGTTGACCTGATCGCCAAGCGCTCTGATCCGATCCGCCGCCGCGCCGTACTCCTCCTGCGGCCGGGCCGAGAAGCTCACGGTGGCGTAGGCGATCCGCCCGTCCTGCGCGATCTGCTGCCGACCGCCTTCCTCGTACGGTGAGGTCACTGTCGCGCCGAGCCCCGCCGCCTCAATCGCAGCGAAGAACTGCTCCATCGGCGCGCGTACCGACGGGTCGGTCACGCCCTGATCGGCCTGAAACACGATCTGGGCTTCCTCGCCGGTGCGCGTCTCGAACCCGTGCTCACGCAGCAGGTCGAGCGCCCGCTGGCTCTCGGACCCGGGCAGCGAGAAGTCGGTGCGGAACTCGCCGCCAAGCGGACCCTGCAGCGCACCGAGCGCGACCAGCAGGACCACCCAGCCCACCAGGACGAGCCAGCGATGCCGGTAGCAGCGCCGTGCAAGTCGTTGAAACATCCGAGCCGCCCCTCCTTACGCTCTAGTGCGGGATCGACCTGCACGCCGGGCGATCCCCGGCGGCTCTTTCGAGCGTAGGAAGTCGATGTCCCAGCTCTGCTGCGAAGGTGTCGCGGCTCGGTCGTGAAAATGTCACGAAACGGTCTCAGGCTCGGTGAACGGCGGCCCTTCTCCCAACGTTGGGAGAGGGGAGTTGGTAGGTTCTGATCGCTTCAGGGTGTCGCTGGGCGTGTCGGCGCGGGGGTGTGGGCGAGCGGGAGGCGGACGGTGAAGCGGCTCCCCTGGCCGGGGGTGCTCTCGACGGCGACGCTACCGCCCATCGCCTCGGTCAGCTCCTTCACGAGCGCCAGGCCGAGCCCCGAGCCGCCGCGAGCGTCATCCCGCGCGCCGGCGCCGCGATAGAACCGCTCCCAGATGCGCGGCAGATCCTCGGGGGCGATGCCCTCGCCGGTGTCGCTGACCTGCACCACGATCGCGTCGCCGTCCCGCTCGGCACCGAGCAGGACGAGGCCGCCGGGCGGCGTGTGGCGGACCGCGTTCGCCAGCAGGTTGCGGACGATCTGCTCCAGGCGCGCGGCGTCGGCATGGGCAGGTGGCAGATCGGGCGTCACCTCGACCATCACCTCGACCCGGCTGCGCTCCCAGGCCAGCCCGGCCGCCGCGTCGGCACAGCGGCGCAGCACGGTGCCGACATCCACCCCCTCCAACCGGAGCGGGAGCTGGCCGGCCTCGACCCGCGACAGGGTGAAGAGGTCGTCGATCAACCGCTGAAGCTGCTCCGTCTCACGGGCCATGATGGCGAGGTCGGCCCGCAGGCTCGGCGGTGGCTCCTCGTGCCAGTGCTCCAATGCCGACTCGAGGTAGCCGCGCAGCGTGGCCACCGGGGTCCGCAACTCGTGGGAGACAGCAGCGACCAGCTCGCGCTGGCTCTGGAGAACGTGGGCCACGGTATCACGCTCCGCCGCCAGCTCCTGCATCGTGCGCTCTAGCTCGGCGGCCATGGCGTTGAAGTCAGCCTGAAGTCGCGCGACCTCGTCCTCACCGGCAACCGGCACGCGCGTCGTGAGATCCCCGGCGCGGAGCGCGCCGGCCGCGCTCGCCAGTTCCTCCACCCGGCGTGTGGTGCGTTTCAGCACAGGTCGTGAGAGCACGGTCACCAGGAGGATCAGGACGAGGCTGATGAGCAGGAAGAGCGTGATCAGGAGGCTGACCGTCGCCAGGATGCTGATGATGACCCAGGCGACGGCCGCCGCGGGACCGGGGAGTTCCTCCGGGAACGAGATCTCGCTCTCGATCTGCGGGAGCGCGCCCGCCATCACGAACAGGGTGACGACGACCGCGATCACGAGGCTGGCGACGAGCTGGGCGTGGGTCAGCGACCAGAGCAGCCGGGAGCGACGGAGCCGATCCCAGGCGGGCCAACCGATCAGGAGCCCGCGCCAGAAGCCGTAGCTCGCGCCGCAGGTGATGGGATCGATGCCTGCGAAGACCGGCGAGCCTGGGAACAGCGCCGATCCGGTGATGATGACGGCCCAGGAGAGCGCGGCGTTGACGAGCACAACGGCAGCCGCTCTGGCGATCTCTCCCTTGACTTGCTGACGGCGATCACCGGTCACGCGCCGCAGGCGCAGCGCGCCGAGTGGCGCCGCGAGCGTCCCAACTGCGAACCCACCCAGTCCCAGCAGGATGGCCCGCGACTGCGTGCCCTCGGTATCTCCCGCGGCGACCAGCAGCAGCGACGTCAGCACGACGACGAGCAGGCCGGTCTCGGCCAGCACGCGCGGGAGCCCGGCGCTCATCAGCCAGGAGCGCCGGGTCAGCCGGCTCATGCGCCCTCCCGCACGTCGGGCGCGCGCAACCGGTAGCCGACGCCCCAGACCGTCTCGATCGCCTCGCCGAGCGGTCCCAGCTTCTTCCGGAGCCGGAGCACGGCGTTGTCGACCGAGCGCTCGCCGACGAACTGATCGCCCCAGATGGTGTCGAGCAGGTAGCTCCGCCCGAAGGCGCGGCCCGGATGACGCATGAGTAGGTGCAACAGGCGGAACTCGGTCGGCGTCAGGTCCAGCTCCTGGCCGTCCAGGGTGGCGATGTGCCGCACGGGGTCGAGCGCGAGCGGGCCGTAGCGCACGACTTCCGTGCCGGCCTTCCGGTCGGCCTCCAGCATCTGGCGCACGAGGTCGGTGCGCCGCAGCAGCGCCCGGACGCGCGCGAGCAACTCACGCATGCTGAACGGCTTGGTCAGGTAGTCGTCGGCCCCCAGCTCCAGCCCGATGACCCGATCGACCTCCTCGCTCCGCGCCGTCAGCATCAGCACCGGCGTCGGGTATTCCTGGCGCAGCCGGCGCAGCACCTCAAGCCCGTCGACCTGGGGGAGCATCCAGTCGAGCACGACTAGATCGGGTTGCTCGCGAGCGAGCAGGTCGAGTGCTGTCTGCCCGTCGTAGGCCGGCACGACGCGGTAGCCGGCCGCGGTCAGCTCGCGCTCGATCACCTGGGCGAGGTCGCGGGCGTCTTCCACCAGCAGGATCGTCGTCATGTCGCGCTTCCCCGGATGCCGGTTGCCGGCCGTCGTCTGGCTACACCCTGAGTGTACCAACGGACGAGCCGGGCCTCGGTGGGGGCCGCAAGGCGGGGCGGCACACATGGCCGGTTGGGGTGAGTGCCCCCGCAGGACGCATTCACGTCATCCCGTTGATATCACCCTGAGCGTCCCACGTCATTCTGAGCGGAGCGAAGGATCTCGTGCCGGAGCGCTGGAACTCGCCGGAGATCCGTCGCTTCGCTCAGGCTGACAGGAAACCAAGCGATGACCCGCGCTCGGAACTCTGCAACAGGCGTGCGAAAGACGCAGGCTCCCCACGCCCTACATGAAGAGCTTCCAGGAGTCGGGTGTCGTGCCCGGCAGGCGGGAGTGGTAGTCGTCGACGAGGCGGTGGGGGCGGATCTCGCCGCGCAGGACGCGGCGGGCCAGGTAGCGGACGAGGTCGGCGATGTCGTCGCGCGCCTCGATCTCGGCAAGCGTGAAGAACCGCGCGTCGTCGTTCTCGCGGCCCTCGGCGCGTGGCTCGCCCGCGACGTGCTCCAGCAGCCAAAGGACGTAGGTGTCGTTGTCGGGGCCGTCGAAGCGGCTGCGCAGCCCAATGATGCCGACCGGCCGCGCCTCGACGCCTGCCTCTTCCCGCACCTCGCGGGCGATCGCGACATCGAGCGTCTCGCCAGGGTCGATCAACCCACCGGGGAGCATGTAGCGCCCACGGTTCGGGCCGTAGGTCATGCGCACCAGCAGCACCGCGTCGCCGCGGACGACGAGCCCGCCAACGCTGGTGACGTTCCGCGGCTCGCGGTCGCTCATGGCGCATCCTCCTCCGGCTGTAGTTCGATCTCCAGGCTGATATCGAGCGCCGGGGCCGAGTGGGTCAGCGCGCCGGAGGAGATCAGATCCACGCCCGTCTCTGCCACCTGCCGAACCGTCTCCAGCGTGATCCCGCCCGAGGCCTCCAGGATCGCCCGTCCGGCGGTCCGTCGCACGGCCTCGGCCATCATGTCGATCGGCATGTTGTCGAGCAGGATGACATCCGCCCCCGCGGCGAGCGCCTGGTCCAACTCTTCGAGCGAGGTGACCTCGACCTCGATCCGCAGAGTGTGCGGCGCGAACGCACGGGCCGCCGCGACGGCGCGGGCGATCCGATCGGCCCCGCCGATGGCGGCGAGGTGGTTGTCCTTGATCAGCACCCCATCGCTGAGGCCGACCCGGTGGTTGTGCCCGCCGCCATGGCGCACCGCTGCCTTCTCCAGCAGGCGCATCCCGGGCGTGGTCTTCCGGGTGTCGATGATGCGGGCGCCGGTGCCCTCAACGGCGGCGACGTAGCGTGCCGTCAACGTCGCCACCCCGGAGAGCCGCTGCACGAAGTTGAGCGCGACCCGCTCGGCCGAGAGAATGCCGCGCGCCGGGCCGGAGACCCGCGCCAGGTGCTGCCCCCGTTCGATCCGGTCCCCGTCGGCAGCCAGAGGCTCGAACGTGATGGCCGGGTCCACCTCATGGAAGACGGCGGCGGCGACCTCCAGTCCGGAAAGCACGCCGGGGCTCTTGGCCAGCAGGTACCCGCTCGCCTGCAAGCCCTCCGGCACCGTCGCCAGCGTCGTCACATCCCCGGTGCCGATGTCCTCCGCCAATGCCAGTTGGACGATGCGCCGCACGTACTCGCCCTGCATAGTCCCTCCCGCCGCTTGCGTACTCCCGCGGCATCCTACTCGCGCGCCCGCCCCGCGGCAACTCACCCCGATTCCCGGTGGCATGACGGCCCGCACCCGCCCCGCCCCGGCGCGGGCAGGGGGACAGATGGTGCGAAGGATCCCGTGCCGTGGTGTGTGCTTGCCGATGGGTGGTGTG
>NZ_JADGHZ010000183.1 GCF_019683595.1 Sphaerobacter sp.
GCGCGCGGCTGCCGCCGCGCGATACCAAAGCGGCGGCTCGGGCCGCCGCACTCCAAAGCCGGCTTTTCCTTGTCAGCCCGGCGGCTTGAGCCCCGGGCACGAACCGGGCGGCTGGATCCGTTGCGCCACCGCCGGACACCCGTCACACCAGGCCCGTACGCTGGGGAAACGTCCCCCTCTCCGACAGAGGCACCGGGCGCTCCCTCACCGCGACACCGGCGCTGGCGGGCGGCCGAGAGCTCGGGCGTGTCCTCCCAGTCCCCTACTTCTCCTCCTCCAGTGCCATGGCGATCTCCTCGGCCAGGCGGCTGGGCTTGGGGTCGATCTGGCCGGCGTACTTGTTCCCCCGCTTGTAGCGATACGGCACCTTGGCCGGCGAGCTGAGCTGCTCAAAGGTGAACGAGCAGATACGCATGCCGGGGTAGAGGGCAACCGCCATCCGGCCCAGGTTCGAGAGCTCCATCGTCGCCGTGCCGACCCAGCCCGGCTCGAACACGGCTGCGGTGCTGTGGACGGTGATCCCCAGGCGGGCGATGCTGCTGCGCCCCTCCAGCCGGCCGAGCAGATCGTCCGGCAATTCCAGCGACTCCAGCGTCGACGCCAGCGCGAAGTCCCCCGCCTGCATGATGAAGGCCTCGCCGTCGGGCACGGTGATGGTGCGCATGGCGTCACCGATTGACTGGGGCTGACGCGGGTCGATGTAGGAGAACCGTGAGTGCTCGAAGACCATGAAGGTGTTGCCGAGCCGGAAGTCGATCGAGCAGGAGCCCAAGCAGCGCTCCAGGTCAGGCTGCGGCGTGATCTTGATGCGCCCCGATTCCAGCGCCTGAACGATATCACGATCCGATAGAATCATCGTCTTCCCCTCACGACCCGCTGTGACGTTTGGCCTTTCGCATGCGTTGTGTCTGATAGAAGGCGGCTTGTTTCGGTGTACGTACAGTATGCGGAGCAGCCGCCTGGTCGTCAACCGGTGCGTCCGCGCCGGGCGCCGCTCGCAATGGTACACCGGAGGCAGATCCGGTCGCTCTCGCACACGGCGCCCGCGTCACGCGGAGGGGACGATGTCCCAGGGACGCCGCGCCTCGTCGCGTCTTCACCACCTGCGCGGCCACCGCACGCGCGCTCGCGGCGGGAGGCGGCAGCGTGCGGTTCGCGTGAGAGTCCCGGTGCGCCGTCTGTGGCGTGGCCCGCGCCGGACCCGCCTGGCGAACCGGCGCGTTCGGATCGCCCGGAGACCCTGGTGGCGGAGTCCTCGTTATGTCGCGTCGGCGGTGGCGGTTGCGCTGCTCGCTCTGGGCGCCGCCTGGCTGATCCCGCCGCTGCTCGCGGCACGCACCGCCTACGAGGAGGTTTTCGTGCCGGATGCCCCGCGCCCGGTGGTGACAGTCAACCCGCGCGGCACCCCAGAAGTCGTGATGATGCCCACGGAGGCGCCCCCGCCGCTGCCCGATTGGGATCGGCAGGAACGGATCAACCTGCTGCTGATCGGCGCCGACACCAACAGCGACCGCCTGGAGGCAGGCGAGCCGGCACTGTCCGACACGCTCATCATCGTCACCATCGACCCGGTCTCCCGGCAGGTCGGGCTGCTCTCGATCCCGCGCGACCTGCTGGTCACCATTCCGGGTGTCGGACAGGACAAGATCAACGCCGCCTACTCAATCGGCTCGCTCAGTGAGCTCACCGGCCCCGGGCTGGCCCGCGCCACCGTCGAGTACAACTTCGGCATCACCATCCACTACTTCGCGCAGGTGGACTTCGAGGGGTTTCAGCGGATTATCGACACCCTGGGTGGCGTCATCATCGACGTGCCGGCGCCCCTCAAGGACGACGCATACCCCGGAGAGGGATTCAGCTACACGCGCATCTACTTCCACACCGGGTTGCAGCACATGGACGGGAAGACCGCCCTGCGCTACGCCCGCACCCGGCACGACGACAACGACTTCGCCCGTGCCAACCGCCAGCAGCAGATCCTGCTCGCGCTTAGAGAACAGGCCGTCGCGCGCAATCTCATCGCCAACGCGCGGGAGCTGCTGGTGGCGCTGAGCGACACGGTGCGGACCGACATCCCGCCGCTCGATCTCTTGAAGCTGGCCAAGCTGGGAACGGAGATCCAGCCGCAGGACATCCACACCTACAGCATCCTGCCCGCAACGTCCGTCGAGTGGAATCCGCCCGGCCCCTACCTCCTCATCCCCGACTGGGAGGCCGTGCACGAGATCATGGGGCAGATGATCCCGCCGGAGCCGGCGGTCGCGCCGGAACCCACCGTGTCGGTGCGGCCTCCGGCCGCGATACAGCCGATCTAGCCGGGGACGCCCATCCAGGGAAGGAAATGACCCGTGCTATAATCCGCGGGCGTGCCAGGCTGGCAACGAGTGAGTAGGGTACTGGTGACTGACGATAACGCAAACCGCTCCGCAGAGAGACGAATCTCGCGCCAGCAGCCGCGGGTCGGGCCACGCGCCACGCGCGGGACGCATGGCCGCCGGCTGAGCGCCGCGGAGGTACGGCGGGCGCGCCAGGCACCGGCCATGGCACCGGAGCGGGCCGCCGCCCCGTCGACCGGCGACGCACAGCCGCCGCGCCAGCCACGCCGCCGTGACGCGGCCGAGATCCGGCAAGAGCGGCTGCGCGCTCAGAGCGCGGCCCGTGCCGAGTCGCCGGATCCGCGCGGAGACGCGCCGCGACAGCGACCCCAGCCCCGACTGATCGGCCGGGCGGTGCCCGCCACGCCGGAGCCGTCACGGCGGCGCTCCCGGCTTCGCGTCGCGCTCATGACCCTTCCCATCTTCGCGCTGGCCTTGGGCGCCATCTTCATCGCACCATCCATCTTCCGCGCCTACCAGGCCTACGACCGCATCTTCAACACCCCGGTGCCGCGCCCGGCCATCGGCGTCAACCCGGACGGCACGGTCGTGATCATTCCGGACGCGACGGAGGAAGTGAAGCTGCCCGACTGGGACAAGAAAGAGCGCGTCAACATGCTCCTCCTCGGCGTCGACGACCGCGACGACGGGCTGGTCGCGCGCTCCGACACGATCATCCTGGTCACGATCGACCCGGCGACCAAGCAGGTCGGGATGATGTCGATCCCGCGTGACCTGCTGGTCACGATCCCCGGCGTCGGCGAGGAGAAAATCAACGCCGCCTACTCCGCCGGGGAGGAGAGCGGCATCACCGGCGCCGCGCTGGTCCGGGCGACCGTCGAGTACAACTTCAACATCCCGATCCACTACGTGGCCGAGGTCGACTTCGAGGGCTTCCAGCGCATCGTCGACACGCTGGGCGGGGTGACCATCGACGTGCCGGCACCGATCAAGGACGACGAGTACCCGGGCGAGCAGTACAACTACACGCGCATCTACTTCCACACCGGGCTGCAGCACATGGACGGGAAGACCGCCCTGCGCTATGCCCGTACCCGGCACGACGACAACGACTTCGCCCGCGGCAACCGCCAGCAGCAAGTGCTCCGCGCGCTGCGGGAGCAGGCCGTCTCGCTCAACCTGATCACCAAGGCGCCGCAACTACTGGAGCAACTGGGGGACAGCGTGCGCACCGACCTCCCGCCGACCGACGCGCTGGCGCTGGCCAAGCTGGGGACGGAGATCGAGGCGGGCAACATCCGCTCCTATAGCCTGCTGCCCGCCACGACCGCGCAGTGGAACCCCGGCGAGCCGTACTACCTGATCCCCAACTGGGATCAGGTGGCGGCGATCATGGCCGAGATGATGCCGAATGGCGCCGGCCCGGCATCGCAGCCGGAGCAGACCCAGACCGAGACGGCACCGCAGCCGGAGCCCCAGTACGCAGCCACGATCCTGGTGGAGAACGCCACCCTGATCAACCGGCTCGCGGCCAACGCCGCGGCGCAACTGCAAGCCGCGGGCTTCAGCGACGTCACCGCCGCGCAGTCGGATGAGACCGGCAACGTTCCGACCTCACGGATCGTCGATTATGTGGGAGACGGGGTGACCGCCCAGCGCATCGCCGACGTGCTACACCTCTCACCGGCGGCTATCATCCCGGGAGACCCCGCGACGTACGCGGGCAACGACATCGTCGTCGTCTTAGGAGACGATGCCCCGGCGCAAGCCGGTTCCTAGCCCTCCCGCCCGGCCACCCAGCCGGGCACAATGGGAACCGACACGCGTGCCCCGGCACGCGGGGCGATTCCCGCACGGTACACCCGCCCCGCACACCGGCGGCCGCACCCAGGGAGAGGGAACGGATGACCAAGAGACGCTACCACTTCGCGGCGCTGCTCATCCTCGGCACCTGGCTGCTGAGCGCCTGCGGCAGTGGCTCGGAAACCGCCACGACCCCGCCTGACGGCGGGACGGCAGAGACCCCCACGGTGACCGTCAGCCCCACGGAGCCACCGGCCAGCCCGACCACGCCGGAGCCGACGCCGTCCGAACCCACGGTCACACCGGAGGCGAGCCCCGACACCACGACCGCCAGTCCCCTGACCATCGACGGGGAGCGGGTCGTCGAGATCTCCGTGCCCGCACCGGGGCTGGACATCGTCTACGCCGTGGCGGGGAACGCGCTCTATCGCCGCGAGGGCAACGAGGAGTGGGTGAAGATGTCCGAGGGCGCAACCGAGGCGCACATCCTCACCGACCCGACGCACCCTGATGTCATCTACCGCGGCGACCACGCCCCGTGCGCGCGCGGCGGCGACCCGGTCCCCTTCGAGCGGAGCACCGACGGCGGGGCAACCTGGGAGACCGTCCCCGCCGCGGAGAACATCCGGCCGCTCGTCATCGACCCCCTCAACACCAGCCGCCTCTACGGCGAGTCGTGCCAGCTCGCGATCAGCATCGACAGTGGGGAGACGTGGGAGCTGTCGAGCCCAGTCGCCGGGTTCGACGTGACCAGCCTGGGCCTTGTCGCCACCCAGCTCTACGGCATCTTCACCTCCGAGGGCGGCACCAGCCGCGTCGTCGCCCTTGACGTTTCGACGCCGACCAGCCCCGTGACCGGCCCGGCGCTGCTCGAGTTCTGGGGCGGCGGCGTGCTCCTTGCCACGGTCGACAAGGTCATCGTCGGCGAGCCCCATGGCGTCCACATCAGTTCCGACAACGGCGAGACCTGGGAATTCAGCCGCGTCGGGCTCGAAGAGGTGACGCTCTCGGTCAACGCGCTGACCCAGCCGATCCCTCAGGAGGAGCAGGGCCGCGGCTTCGGGATCTTCGCGCTGGCGGTCGACCCGCGCCAGCCGGAGCGGATCTTCGCCGGCACGATCCGGGGACTCTACCGGAGCGACGACAACGGGGCAACCTGGCAGCGCGTACCTGAGGTGGACGAGGTCAAGGTCCGCACCCTCGCCTTCGCGCGCGGAGGCAGCCTCCTCTACGCCACCACCGACGAGGGCGCCATCGTCCTCACCAACCCGTAGGCCGCACGGCCCGCGGCGGCCCGGTGTCCTGAAATCCAGCGTGACGCAACGGATCGCTCACTGGGGAACCTCCCGGTGGGCGATCCCGCGGCACGAACGGGGTGCCGCCCACCACTCCAGGTGAGCGTGTGGCGACATCGCCCCGCTGCTCGATCACGCCGGCCGCCGCGCTCACGCCGCCGGCTGCAGCCGCATCAGATGGAAGATGCCGAACACGCGACGCCGGGCGGTGACTGGATGGAGCCCGGCCTCCCGCGCCAGCTCGTACGGCTCGCGGTTCCAGTGGCAACCGACGTACTGCGCGTTGCGGTCCGCCCGCCGGTCCTGCCAGCGGCCGATCCACCCCACGCTGCTCCGCCCGTGCTCCAGCAGGAGGATGCGCCCGTCCGGACGGCAGACCCGCCCCATCTCCCGCAGCGCGGTGACCGGGTCAGGGAACGTGCAGACGCTCATCGTGGAGACGACGGTATCGAAGGTATGGTCGGGAAACGGGAGGCGCTCGGCGTCGGCGATGACCAGGTCGACCGGGCGGCCGATCTGGCGTGCCCGCGCTCGCGCGACCGCCAGCATCCCCGGGCTGAGATCCACCGCCGTGAGCTCAACCCCCTCCGGATAGAAGGGGAAGTTGCGTCCCGTCCCAGCCGCGACTTCCAGCACCCGGCCGCTCGCCTCGCGGACCAACCCCCGCCGCCAGCGACCCAGACCCAGCACCTCCATAAGCGCCTCCCTCCGGTCGTAGACCGGGGCGACCGCGTCGTACTTGTCCCGCAGCTCTCGGACGGTGAACTGAACCGGCATTGTGCCTCCCTCTCTACGCGCGGTCGTGTTCAAGGCTCTTAACCGCGATCCTCCGCAGCCTCGAGGCGCAGCTCGATGATCCCACTTGCCACGAAGCCCAGCTCCCGGTAGAGCGGCGCGCTCATCGGTGTCGTCTCCAGCACCAGCCGGGTCGCGCCATGTGCCGCCGCGGCGTCCCGCACCGCGTTCATCAACCGCCGGGCGATGCCGCGCCGCCGGTAGCCGGGGATGGTGTAGACGCTGGTGACGTGCCCCTGCCACTGCGCCAGTCCGCCGGGCCAGGGCAACACCGGCCAGAGCCACAGCGCCGCCATCGCCACCCGCTCGCCACTGCCCTCATCGACCGCGACGAAGACGCGGCACTGCTCATCGTCGATCCAGCGCTCCAGGAAGTCGTGCAGCGCCGCCGCGTAGCGGGCATACCCCTCCTGGTCGTCCGCCTCCGCCACCCCCTGCTCGACGCACATCTCCCACCGCAGACGCACCACGTCCGCGATGTCACCCCG
>NZ_JADGHZ010000184.1 GCF_019683595.1 Sphaerobacter sp.
GCCCCCAACACCCTGCCCCCAGGCGGCTGCGAATAGGCCCAGACCGGCGTGGCGGCCCGCCCCGATCGCGATCGGCCCCGGAACCGGCTCCCGGAACCGGATCCAGACGTGCCAGCGGGCAAGGTGACGCAAGTAATCGGGCGTGAAGTAGTCGCGCGAGTGCCGTGCGCCGGGCCACCACGGCGCCTTGCGCAGGGTCATGGCGTCGATCGCTTCCACGGGGATGCCGGCTTGCGCCACCGCCTTGAGGAAGAGCCGTTCGGCCTTGGTGAGCTTGCCGTCGTCGAATCCCGGCAGGACCACCGGCGTAACGGTGCACCACTCCTGCGCTTCACCGACATACCGGTGCAGGATCCGGCGCGAGGCCGGCCTCCACGGCTCCAGTAACACGCCACGGTCGTTTCCGTCCTGGTCGCGCAGCGTCGCGTTGCGCAAGCGCTGCCCGGCCCAGCGCGCGTGCGAGCCGTCGCCGCCGAACGGCTCGGCAATGAGAAGGCGGCGGACCATCCCATCGGCGTGTGCATGACCGACGCTTGGCAGTGGCAGGTACGAGAAGCGCGGCGCGCCCCGCCCCGTGCTCCCGAGGTGGCCAGCCACGTAGACCTCCGCACCTCCGGGGAACTCGTGCGTGTCCGCCTTCGCGCACCGACACGCCAGGGAGCGCAGCATGGCCGCTACCCGCGCGGTGCTCTCAGGCCGGAAGGCGACGCCGTCGGCGAGTTCGAAGGCGACGTGCGGACGCGCCGGCAGCATCGTGGTGCTCAGGTACTGGACGGTCTGGAACCGGTTCGGTCGCCGCGGCGGAGTGTACCGTCGGCCATCAAGGCGTTCCACGAATGACCTGTAGGTCTCCTCCAAATCCTGGAGAGAGCCGTCCGTGGGGACACGCCAGGTCGGGCTTCCGTTGCCGTGGCTCTGCCTCGCCCGCCAGCGCCGCCCCGGCAAGGCGGCGAGCTCGGATTCCGTGAGAATCCGTCCGTTCCCGACCACCTGGTCGATCCCCCAGCCGAGGGCGAGCAGGTGGCGGGCTGCCCGGCACAGTTCCCGGGCGTGCAGTTCATCCCGACCACCGGCCGGGTCGAGCGGCCAGAGGTAGTGGACCGTGTCCCCGCCACGGAGCCGCTGCGGCGCAACGACCTTGCCCGACAAGCGCTCCTGTCGGTCGAGGACCCGATCACTGTCGTTGTTGGGTACATAATAGGTGCGCGGCGTCGTCCTCGTCGCAGACGGCGCCACGATCAGAGGCGGTGGGCAGCGTTCCATCCAGCGGAAGGCGTCGGTCCGTTCTGCCGTCCACTCGGCGGCGCGCCCTCCCGCACGGCCGCCGGCGACGAGCGCCTGGAAGAGCCGAAACGGGGATGGCGGCCACTCTGCGTCCGTATCTCCTTGCCCGTGAAAGAGCGGGTCAAGGAACGTGACCGAAATGCACAGATACCGCATCACTCGACGTCCTTCGCGTTTCGCCCCTTCCGGCTAGCCGCTGCGCCTCGCGCCTGGAGCTGGCTCAACGCCTCTGCGGTGACCGGGCCCTGCCGGAGAAGCTTCTTGCGATCGTCCTCCTTCAGGTTCAGGACCTGCATGGCAAGGTCGGCGTCGAAGGAAGCCTCCACCGGGTCGCGCGCGCCGAACGAGGCCGCGGCGGCGGTCGCGTAGGCCAACGCCTCGTCGTGGCCGATGCTGAGACCCACGCGAGTGCCGTCGTATCTGACCTCCTCCCATTTCGCGTTCTTAGCAGGGTCCGGAACCAGCTCGCAGCCTTCACGAAGGCAGGGCTCCAGCGGCGCCGTGAAGCCGATCAGGGCCAGCCCCAGGATGTACCGACGAAGCGTCAGCGTTTCCTCCTCCGACCGACCGGCCAGGGAGCGCAGCGAGGTGAGATTGACGATGGCCTCGCGGCGGATCTCGCCATCGACCAGGACTCCGCCATGCGTCCGAACCGCCGGAACATGCGCCAGGCCGAGTTCTGCTTTCGGGCCTTTGGTCGTGGTCTGCACGTCGCCGGCGTCGAGGATTTCACCCGCGATCGTCGAATACTGCGCCGACCGGGTCAGTGGTCTGACGTTGTAGGCGCGGATCACGGACCGGACGATCCTCGGGAGCCTGGCCTGGGTCGCCCGCGAGTCCCACGAGCCGAAGACGATGGACGTGGGTGCAATCCTGGCGAGCGGTTCCGCGTTGCCCTCGTCCCGGTACGCGAGGAAGGCCTCGTGCAATTCGGGTCCCAGCGTCGAGAACCGCACGATCGCATCAGCCGCGCGGTGACCCGCATCGAGAAGGTCGATCTTGCGGTCGCCGGCGCGAATCACGACCTGCGGCACGAGGTGCCGGTACTTCTCGCGCTTGAAGAGCGGTTCCATGCGGTTCGCTTGGGAGCCAACGCTGTCGATCTGGCAAACGTTTGTCTTGTCGTCTTCGAAGTAATCGATGTTGTAGCCGGCCTTGTCCTCCGCGATCGGATATGTCGGCGGGAAGATCACAGCGTCCTTCCCCTCCACCGGCATCAACCACTGTCGCACGACGAGCGCCGCCACCTCACTGCCGTCCTTCAGCCAATGGTCGTACTGTTCCAGGTTTACCTCTTGAGCGCACATTATCATTCTCCGATGGAGGTTGACGTGCTGAGGCCTTTGAACGTTCCACGTTTGACGAATCGGCAACGAAACCGCGTTGAGAACGACGTGGTTACGACGCCTCGAACAACTGCCGCAGCAGGTTGTGCCATTAACGGCATGCGCCAAACGCAGTAATCGATCTCTTCCTGCCGTGCGCGAAGAGCTGGCAGAAAGCGTTGTAGGCCGATCGCACCGAACAGCTCGACCGCAGGCCTGAGTGGTAGACGTTTCAGGCTCGCGTGCTCGTTCAGCGAAAAGCCGACATCCAGAGCATTCCAGCCCACGGACGAATCAAACCCGTAGGAGCCCTGGATCGGCGTGCTGACCTCGAAGACCTGGGACGTATCACTTGAAATATGTTTCTGAGCTGTCTGCAGAGGTTTAATCCACTTAGTATACATCTGTAGTGAGCTGGCGTTCGCCGCCCATGTTTTGAAGGGTGTCGGCGAGGTTCGCACGAAGAGCCACCAGTCGAGTTCCAGATCGAGCGGCGGTCCAACGCGGATCGGTGCGATCTTGGCGTCATCTCCGCCGAAAGGTATTACCTCCGCCGTGCACTGCGTAACTTGCTCGATCAATTCGCTCAGCGGGTCCTCAGCCTCCGCGTTATCACAGGCCACGTGAAAGTACTGTCCCTCGAACCAACCCTCGGCCCCCGGCCAGAGCCGATGCGCCGCTTCTAGCAGACCGCAGCAGGCGAAGAACTGGCCGGGGTTGGTCACGTCCACGCGGACACTGAAGCTCGGAGTCGGAGCCATCATGTCTCGACTTTATCGGCGGGTAAGGGGTTGAGCGATTCGACGGCCTCGCGCGACGCGACGGCATCCGCGCACCGAAGCAGGGATTCCAGCCACGCCAGCGTCCAGCGCCCATACCGTTGTTGCAGGCGACCGAACCTCCGCATCACGCCGGCGGCCGCCTCGTCGTTTTCGGCGGTCGTCCACGTGTTGTCGTAGGCTCTCGGCTCGAAGTGGGGCCGTGCCCAGCCGTGATGGGCGGCGATCAGGTGCAGCACCAGGTCCCGCTCCGGGCACGACCGCAGCTCCGCATCCGCCATCGCATCCAGCAGGGACCCGAATTCGTGGCGGTAACCGCCGAGCGCGCGGGGATGCAGGTACGTCGCGGACTTCGCGAGGGGCCCCGTGCCACGGTCGTTGCGGGCGTACCGTTGCCAGACCGGACGATCCTTACCCCTGTCATGCCATTCCGCCGCGGTGACGAGCGCGGCCTTGATCGGGTCCGGCAGCCTCAAGCGTTCGGCGATCACGGCGATCCGCGTGGCGACCGCCTCGGTGTGGACGCTCAGCGTCTGGCGCGCGCCGGCCGTCTCCGGGTTGTCGAGGGCGGACTGCCGGGCGGTTTCCGCGAGGATGAGGTCGAGCGTCTCGGCTTCGTCCTCAACTTCGTCGGGTTGCTTCAGGGCGATCCGCTCGTGCTCGCGCAGCCCCGCGGGGATGTCGTCCCGGACCTGGCCGGTCAGCAGGTGCTCGTACCGCTCGTTGCCGTCCGGTGAGCGACGGCACAGCCACCGTCCGCGGCGCTCGCCGCCCGCGCCCTCCTCCTCGGCAACGTCGAGGGAGATGCCGTCGGGTGGCATCACGGCCTTCGCATCGAGCATCCCGTTGCGGTCCAGCCCCCCTGCCTGGACCGGGAGGACGAGCGTCCGATACGCGAGGTCGAAATCCTTTCCGACGATGTCCGACAGACGCGACCACCGCGCCGCCCCGCGCTCATCCAGCAGGACCACGGGGAAGTCGATGCTGTCATTGGTTTTCCGATGAGACTTGAGCAGACCGGCGAGGGCGCTCTTCACCCGGTCGGTTCGGTCGTGTAGCCGCTCCCGCGCCGTGATGCGGCAGGCGCGGAACCAGCGGTCGAGCGCCGATTCATCGGCGCCCGCCTTGTGGAGGGCGGAGACTTCCTTCCGCCAGGCTACGAAGGTCTCCGGTGGATCCTGCGTGAGGCCGTGGAGGAAGGCCGTCACCTCGGGTCGGCCCGGCATCGTCTCGATGCTGGTGAGCGACCACGAGTCCAGCAGGATGTCGGTCAATATCGCGGCTTTCGGCCTCGGCGAGAACGCCGCGACGATCACCTCCGGCTCCACGTTGCCGAGAAGCCGACGCAGGTGCCCCGGACTCGCATCGATCTCTTCAGCCGTATGGGCGTTCCATTGCTGGAGGAGCGAGTGGGTTGCCGCGATGGCGGTCTCGAGTTCCGAGCGCTTGGCTCTGGTCGAGGCGTCGCCAACCACGTCCACACGGGCGCAGCGTCCGTCGCCACCCCGGCGGTTGACCCGGCCGAGTCGTTGGATCAACGAGTCGAGCGTCGTGAGGTCGCAGACGATGTGATCGGCATCGAGATCGATGCCTACTTCGCCAGCCGAGGTGCTGACGAGATAGACGGTTCGTTCGACCGGAGCATCGGAACTCAGGAGAGCACGGTAGACCGAGTTCGCCTCGACGAGCCGGTCGCGCTCGTATCCGCGGATCGTGCCAGTCAGGAGGGCGATCCGTTCGCCGCTGCCTTCACCCAGAGACTTCCGGAGAGCGGCGTCGACCCGCTGGGCCTGCTCCGGGGAGCGAACGTAGATCAGGACCTTGCATCGCGCGTCGTCGTGCGCCTTCGCGCACTCGACGATCTTCGCCGTGACCTGGTCGTCCGGAGCCGGGTGGAGACGGAGTCGCTTCGCGGCGGCAAGGCGGGCGCGGACGATCGCATCGGCTCCGTCGTCCGGTTCCAGTGAAAAGCAACCGCCAGCGCCACCCCGCGACGTTGCCGACAGCTCGATGACCCGGATCGGGCGCGCGGGGGTATCCGCTCCACCGTCGCGCCGGCCGTCCCGCTGCTGCTCCTGCGAGATGGCGCGGAGAAGATCGCCGAACGCGGGCGTGAGGTGCGCCTCGTCATGCACGATCAGCGCGTCTTGCCCGATCAGGCCGGCATGGTGCGCCCGACCGTAGCGCCCATCCCCGTAGCCGCTGAAGAGCAGCCTGCTGCCGATCATGTCGATGGTACCGACGACGATCGCCGGCCGGGCGGGATCGGCCTTCCACTCCTCGTTGTCCGCAAGCTCTCCGCGAAGCGTGCTGAGCGCGATCGGGGGGCCCTCGGTCGCGGACAGCCCGCGTAGGGTCCTCGCGATCGCGGAGAGGATCTCGGCGTGATCCCGCCACTCGTAGTTGGCCGGATCGACCAGGCGTCGGCGCAGCCGTTCGACCGTGTTCGTGGCCTGATCGACGACGGTGCGGCGGTTGACGATGTAGAACAGGCGCCGCGGCAAGTGGACTTCGCCGTTTTCGGCCTGCTGGACGAGCGCGAGCAGCCAGATGACAAGGACCGAGGTCTTCCCGAGGCCGGTCGGGATGTCGCACGCATCGGGGAGGTCGGTATCGACGAAGCGCTCGAACAGCCGGCTCTGCCACCGCATGGGCGCGAAGCCGGTCAAGGCGAGGAATCGGTTCGCGAAGCTTGCGTGCATATGAGGCGCGTCGGATGACTCGTGGACGCCGGTCGACCACCGCATCGTGAGCGTTGGGCCTCGGCTGGATCTAAGGTAGGCCGCCCCTCCGACAGCGGCGCGTTACCCGAGGACACGAAGGTCCAACGCCACGTCTGGCGTCGCGCAGGTCGGGGCATCGACGCGTCGCCACGTCGGAGTAAGCGAGGATTAGGCTGCGGGCAATCAGCGGCGGTCTTTGCGAGGCTCACGGTAATAAGTGAGACACGGGAGAGCAAGCTGGTCGTGCAAGCGTGGGCCCCGCGCCGGCCATCGCCCGTAGGTCCATCCCAGGTGGGACCGCGCGATGCGCCACTGTTCCGCCCACTGCGGGCCGTGCCCCAGGGACGCGACAGGTCACGGCGGGCGCCACGCGCCCCGTGCGCCTGGTCCCGCCCCGTCGCCATATCGAAGCAGCGGCAGGCCTGGGCGCAACCCACGCGCCCGGGCGCAGAGACTCACGCGACGCGCCAGGGTCGGCATTGGTCGGCCCCCCCGATCCTTTCGTCTCCGTTGACCCCCGTGTCCCGCGCGACTACAATCGCGCCACGGCCCGCGCGCACGGCGGCGCCGGGCTCCCGCGGCCGACGGGCCGCCGGCCGGGTGATG
>NZ_JADGHZ010000185.1 GCF_019683595.1 Sphaerobacter sp.
GGCATGAGACACCCCGTTTCCACGTGCGGCTCGCGCCCCCGAGGCGCTTGACCAGACTACGCGCATGATACCGCAGCGCCGGACACCGGCAGCGGGGGAGGCGCCGTGCCGGTGACCATGCGCGCGCCGCGTTGCCGGGTCTGTGTCGCGCAACGTGTCGCCGTCCTCACTGTTGCAACCCTGCAATACCCGGCCGGTTCGCCACGCACCTCTGTCATGCACTCCACCGTACGCTCGACCTGGAGATGCCGCGTGGGCGTGCGGCTGGGACTGGGAGGTCCACGATGGTTGCGCTTCGCCGAGGGCGGGCCGCTGGGTCTGGCACGTCTGACCCGGCTCTGTGGCTTGCCGTGGGGATGGCTCTGCTGGCGGCCCTCAGCTACGTGCTGATCGGGCTGGAGGTGCTCGGGGTCGGCGACCTGGCCGCGTCCGAGCGCCCGGCCGGGATTATCTTCGCCGCCGCGGGCGGCTACGTGCTGGGTGGGTTGCTGATCCTGCTTCGCCGGCGCTGGCTCTGGGTGGTCGGCGCCGTGATCAACGCGATGGTGATCTCCATGTTCCTCATGGGCTATCTGGACCGACCGGCGGTGCTCTTCTCCCCTGGTGGGTTGGTGACGAAGGTCGTTCAGGTCGTCTTGGAGTGTGCCCTGCTCTACCTCATCGTGACCGGGGCGCACCGGGCGCGGGCCGTGTCCTGAGCGCCTGGCGGCACAGCGAGCGGACGAGCCCATCGCCCGCGCGCCGACGCGGCAGGAGGTTCCGACATGCGCGTGTTGATCGCCGTCGCCAGCCGGCACGGCAGCACGTACGAGATCGCCGAGGTGATTGCCGCCGAGCTGCGGGCCGCCGGTGACGTCGTCGACCTGCGAGCTGCGGCGGATGTCGACAGCCTGGAGGCGTACGACGCCGTGGTCCTCGGCAGTGCCGTCTACATGGGGAAGTGGCTGCCGGAGGCCCGGCAGTTCGTCACGCGACACCGCGCGCGGCTGGCGGCCATGCCGGTCTGGCTCTTCAGCAGCGGGCCGCTGGGGCACGACGATCCGAAGCCGGTGGGTGACCCCGCCGACCTGGACGACCTGCTCCAGGCGACCCAGGCTCGGGGGCACCGCATCTTCGCCGGCAAGCTGGACATGCGGGGGCTGAGCATCGGCGAGCGGCTCATCGCGAGGATGGTGAAGGCGCCGGAGGGCGATTTTCGCGACTGGGACGCCATCCGTGCCTGGGCTCGGGAGATCGCCACTGAACTGCCCGCACACCCGGCGAGCGCGGGCTGAGCGTGGAGCCGCCCCCACGGCCGCGCCACAGCCGGGAGGCGCCGGAGGGGTTCGACGGGATGGAGCATCGCACCATGAAGAGACTCCTGAGATGGATCACCAGCGCCGTCGTGGTGGGACTGGCTGTCGGCGCAACGGCGGTAACCCTCGGACAGCGCAACATCACGCGGATGGTCCGCCGCGACATCTCGGCGCTGCTGACCAGCGCGGAGCCGGCCCCGGCGGGGGTGGTCACCGACGCCATGCTGCACGATCTCCCCGAGCCGGTGCGGCGCTATCTCACCTACAGCGGCGTGGTCGGGAAGCCGATGGCCGGCACGGTCCACCTGAAGCAGACCGGGCAGATGCGGCTCAGCCCCGGCCAACCGTGGATGCCCCTCACCGCACAGCAGTGGTTCTCGGTGCGCCCGGCCGGGTTCGTCTGGGACGGCACGGTGCGGCTCGGCCCGCTCCCCGTCGCGCGCGGCCGGGACATGTACCTGGACGGCGCGGGGCACATGCTGATCAAGGCCGGTGGGGTCGTCACCGTGGCCGATGCCGGTGGGCCGGAGATGGATCAGGGCGCGCTCATGCGCTACCTGAGCGAGCTGATCTGGCTCCCCACCGCGTTCCTCGAAGAACAGATCGCCTTCGAGCCGCTGGATGAGCGGTCGGTCCGGGTGACGCTCTCCGACCGCGGTCGGCGCGTCAGCGGAACCATGTACTTCGACGACCAGGGCCGTTTCACCCGCTTCGTCGCGCAGCGCTACCGCAGCGTCGACGGCGGGCAGGAGTTGACGACCTGGTCGGCCGAGGCGCTGGAGTACGGCGAGCGCGGCGGGCTGATGCTGCCCGTCCGGGCACGGGCGAGTTGGACGCTGCCGGATGGGGATTTCTCCTACATCGACCTCACGATCACCGAGGTGGTCTACGACCCGATCCGACCATAGAGACGGTGCGGCCTCGGCGCGAGCAGATCATACGGTTAGATTCGTGTACGTCGCGTATGTGACAGGATGCACAGAGTTGCGATGTTCCTACGCGCGTGCTAGAGTGGATCCAGCTACGCACCCGTTGATGAGTGGGTTCGGTGGCGCCGATGGTGGAGACCACGACGCGTCTGGTTCGGGGTCGCCAGTTTCGTGTGCCCTGGCAACCCCGTGCGACCGATCCTGCGGTGGCTCAGGCGGTGGTGCCGTACCGCAGTCGACCTCCTCCATGCCTCCGCGGTGTGCCGTGAGGCACTCCCGCTGACCCGGTCCTCATTCTGTGACTACTCCTGGGGCGTTCGGTTGATGGCGCTGACATCACCCGGAGGTGGCGCATGACGATCACCGAAGACGCGAGCGTTGCATCCCCCAAGGGGTATCCGTTGGGCCATACCAGGCCACCGCTTGACGTCGAAGACCTGCCCGAACCGGAAGAGGTCTTCAAAGTTCCCCACATCGGTCCGAAACAGGCCATCACCCATGTCATCGGCCCGAGCCTCATCGCGCTCGGCATCTCAATCGGTAGCGGCGAGTGGCTGCTGGCTCCCCTCGGCGTCGCATCCTACGGTTTCGTCGGTATTGGTTGGGTCATCCTGATCTCGGCGGTCCTGCAGACGTTCTACAACATGGAGATCAGCCGCTACATCATGGCCACCGGTGAGGTGCCGATCCTGGGTTTCGCGCGTGTGGCGCCCGGTGCCATTTTCTGGATCGCCGTCTCACTGGCGATTCTCTATATGGCCAACATCTGGGGCGGCTGGGCCGCCGGTGCGGGCGAGAGCCTCTATGTGCTCTTCACCGGCGATCTAGTCGATACCCCGAGCGAGCGCACGACCGCCCGCTTCCTGGCCTTCGGGCTGATGCTCCTGGTGCTCGCGATCACCCTCGTTGGGCGGAAGATCGCCCGCACGCTTGAGCTGGTCAACTGGGTCATCGTCGGCTTCATCGTCGTGACCCTACTCATCGTGGACCTGATTGTCGTGCCCTTCTCGACCTGGGCCACGGCACTGCGTGGGCTGGTCACGCCCGCCCTGCCGCCGTCCGGCGTCGATGCCACGGTCATCGGCGGGATCGTCGGCTACACCGCGCTCTCGTCCGGCCTCAACTGGTACGCGATGAACTACTACCGCGACCACGGCTACGGCATGGGCTACCGGGTCGGATTCATCGCCGGGCTGATCGGCGGCCAGCAGGAGACCATCTCCCCGAACGGGAAGACCTTCCCCGTCACGCCGGCGAACGAGCGGCGCTGGAAGCGCTGGTTCCGCCTGCTGATGCTCGACCAGTGGGTGGTCTTCTTCGGCGGGGCGGTCATCGGCATCTTCCTGACCACGTTGCTGGTGTCGCACCTGGCTGGGATGCCCGGTGAGGCCGCGCCGACACGCGAGACGATGCCGACCTACGCGGCCGACGTCCTTTCGCGCCACTACGGCTCGTTCTTCTACTACTGGGCACTGCTGATGGGCTTCTTCGTCCTGTTCAGCACCCAGATCGGCATCTACGAGGGATTGGTCCGCAACGTGGCCGACGGGCTGTACGGCACCAGCGAGCGGTTCCGCCGGTTCCTGGCGGGCGACCCGCGCCGCTTCTACTACCCATACATGGCGGTGCTGGCGGTCGTGATCGGCATCATCCTCTTCGTGGCGCTGCCGGTCGGGTTGGTGCTGATCTCGGCCAACATGGCGAACCTGGGGGCGCTCATCTACCCGTTCTTGCTGATGTACCTGAACAGCAAGCTGCCCGGCCCCGCCCGCATGGGCTGGTGGTCCTACGTGATCCTGGTGCTCAACGTCCTCTTCTTCGGCTTCTTCTTCATCAACTTCGCCGTGTCGGAGTTGACCGGCAACCCGCTGGTCAGCTTCTAGACGGGCTGGCTGGACGGCGACCCCAGGCTGGTTCCCCTCTTCCGCGATCGGGAGAGGGGATTTCTTGTGCGTGAGGCGTGAAGCGTGAGGCGTGTTGCGTCACGCGTCATGCGTCATGCGTCCCCCTCACCCCCGGCCCCTCTCGGACGGAGCCCACCAGGGGAGAGGGGAGACATGCGCTCTACGCAGAATGCAAGACGGAACACGCATCACGCCGTACGGTGACGTATGACGGATGACGTATGACGCATCACGCACGGCTTCCTTGACGCTCGCTGCCCCCTGTGCTACCGTCTGCCGCGGACAACCGAATGCGCACCGGCGTTGATGAGGACGAGTAACCGGCAGGAACGAGACAGAGAACCGCGGGCGCTGAGAAGCGGGATCGGGAATGCCGGCGAAGAAGCCCTCGGAGCCTCGCCCCCAACGGAGCGGGCGCTGCCCTTCCTAGTAGGCGGCGACGGGAGCGGTTCCCGTTAGCGAACCGGCCGTGTCGAGATAGCGGCACGGGCTGAGGCCGTGGCCCGCGAGGGCACGGCGAAGTGGGGTGGTACCACGAGCCGGACACCGCTCGTCCCCAACCGGGGCGGCGGTTTTTTGTTTCCCCGCGCCCCGCCGGTGTCGCCGTCGATTGAGTTCGTACTGTGCCGGGAGCGTCCCGGCCCGTCCGAGAGAGGCAGAGATGCGCGACCACATGGATAGCATCATCCTGAACCCCGTGGCTCTCCTGCCGGCGCGCCGCGCCGGGTCCTCCTCGGACGCCCGCAAACCATGGTCCGTTCTCGCCGGCTCCAAAGCCAAACAGGCCCGGCGCTCGCCGCGGTGCAAACCGTCGGCGCTGCCCGCGTCTGTCGTCTTTGGAGTAGCACCTGACCGAAGAGGAGAACGGACCGATGTCGTCACCGATCCCCCACGCGCCGCAGGCGCCCCGCGTCGCGGTCGTCCACGGCCCGCTACGGGCTGAGGAGCGCCTGCTCTTCGCCGAGTTCGCGCGCCGCGGCATCGAAGTGGCTCGCATCGACGACCGCCGCGCCGTCGTCGACCTCACCGGCCGGCCCTGGGACTACGACGTCGTGATCGGGCGCAGCGTCAGCCAGCAACGGACCCTGCACACCCTGGCGATCGCCGAAGGGTGGGGCATCCCGACGCTCAACCGATCCGAGGTGGTTGCGCTCTGCAACGACAAGCTGCGCACCTCGGCCGCGATCGCCCGCGCCGGCCTGCCGCAGCCGCGCCTACTGGTGGCCTACACACCCGAGGCAGCGTTGGAGGCGATCGAGTCGCTGGGCTACCCGGTCGTGCTCAAGCCGCCTGTCGGCTCCTGGGGCCGGCTGCTGGCGAGGGTCAACAACCGTGCCGCGGCCGAGGCGCTGCTGGAGCACAAGGAGTCTCTCGGAGCGTTCCACCACGGCACCTACTACATCCAGGAGTACGTGCGGAAGCCGGGGCGGGACATCCGCGCCTTCGTCGTCGGCGACGAGACGATCTGCGCCATCTATCGTCGCTCCGGGCACTGGATCACCAACACCGCGCGCGGTGCCGAGGCGAGCAACTGCGACGTCACGCCGGAGATCGCCGAGGTATGCGGCGCCGTCGCTCGCGCGGTCGGCGGCGGGGTGCTGGCGATCGACCTGTTCGAGGACCCGGATCGGGGGCTGCTGGTGAACGAGGTCAACGCCACGATGGAGTTCCGCAACAGCATCCACACCACGGGGGTGAACATCCCGGGCCGCATCGTGGACTATGCCCTGGCGCTGGCCGCGGAGGCAGCGGAGCGCCGCGAGGCCGCCATGGCGGTGTAGTGCCGGGGGCGGGCGGTCGAGCATGTCCGTGTCCGTGGCGGCGTGAGCGGCTCTGCGCGGGCCGAAGGACCGATTCGCAGCGGGGCGATGCAAACGCGCCCATCTGCGCGGGAGGGGATCATCCGGGCCACTAGCACGCTGCCCACGGCGCTCCGAGGGCACATATCCCACGAGCGATGACGGCAGCCGGAGCGCGAGCGTGTGCTGAACCGGTTTCCCGTGTCCTGGGCTGTCGCGAAGGAGGCCGCCGGCAGCACGTGTCGGCTGGGGCGGCGCGTCGCGCTCCCACGCGAGCGGTTCGAGCGACATATCGCATTAGCTCCGGACCGACGGCACCCGCCCAATACCGGGAGGCTCATCCCGGCAGTCCCGCTGCTCAGCGTCATCAATGGACAGGGACATCCCGGCTGCTGCCTTAGGCGTGGCCGCGTCAGGGTTCTTGGAGTTTGCCGAACCACGCTGGCATGCCCGCCGTTCCGAGTTCCGCCGCGGTCGACTCGGGCGGCTGGCGACTGATGCCAAGATGGGTGGCGTGAGGATCCCCGCGGCAGGCGTGTGCCCGGGAATTATGGAGTTGGACAAGTCTGGCGTAGGTGGGTTTACGCTGTCGCACGTGCCCCGTGTTTTCGCGCCGGGCTGACGCGGTGGAAAGATCCCCGCGCGGTGGTCGGTGCCCGGGGCTCATGGCGTTTGACGAATTATGTGGGTGTCCGCTGGTCGGCCCGTGCCCGGCGGCTTTAGCCCCCGGCACCGGCCCCCGCCCCGGGGTGCCCCCCCCCCCCCACCCCCGGCCC
>NZ_JADGHZ010000186.1 GCF_019683595.1 Sphaerobacter sp.
CCCCTTGACAACCATGCCCGGAGCCGTATACTCGTAACCGGATATACGGCTACGGCTACGCGAGGTAGACAGTGACGAGCAAGCGGACGATCTCTAATCCACTGGCGCTGGCGGTGCTGGCCCTCCTGGCAGAGCGGCCGATGCACCCGTATGAGATGGCGTCCACCATGCGGGAGCGCGGTAAGCACCACAGCATCAAGCTGAACTACGGCTCCCTCTACACCGTAGTCGACGCGCTCGAGCGCCACCGCTTGATCGTCCCGGTCGAGACGGTCCGCGAGGGGCGGCGTCCGGAGCGGACCATCTACGCGTTGACCGATGCCGGTCGGGCCAAGCTGGACGGCTGGCTCCGCGACCTACTGCGGCGGCCGATCAAGGAGTACCCCCAGTTCGAGGCGGGCCTCTCCCTGATGGCCGTGCTGCCGCCCGAGGCGGTGGTCGAGCTGCTCCGCGAGCGCGTGGAGCGACTGGAACGCGACATCGCGGAGGAGCGCGCCACGATCGACGACGCCGCGGCGCAGGGGCTGCCCCGGGTTTTCCTGATCGAGTCCGACTACGCCCTCATGCTCAAGGAAGCGGAGTTGCGCTGGGTCCGGGATCTCATCCGGGCCATCGAGACGGAGGAGCTTTCCGGCCTCGACCTGTGGCGTCAGTTCCACGCGCGGCCCGACACGACCCAGGACGGCACTGAGCGAGAGGAGGAAGCGGTGGACGAGTGACTGAGATGAACTGACCCCCATCCAGGTGCTGGCACACCCGAATGGGGGCCGAATCCGTCGAGTTGGTCCCGCGACGCGAAACCTGCTACCCGACGCGTCCACCTCAAGGATAGCAGGTCGAGCACCGCGGGTCGACAGGCCGTGCATCAGGCACGGTGTGCAACGTTCCTGCACGAAGGAGTGTTCGACCGATGACTATCCAGGCAGCCCCACGCGAGGCTGCGGCGGCGTCCAACGACACCGACCTCGCCATCGTGGCTCACAACCTGGTCAAGACCTACCCCGGCGGGGTGCGCGCCCTCAACGGGCTCAGCCTCGCCGTCGCGACAGGCACGATCTTCGCCCTGCTGGGCCCCAACGGCGCCGGCAAGTCCACCACCGTCAAGATCCTCACTACCCTCTCGCGCCCCGACAGCGGCAGCGCGCGGGTGGCAGGCTTCGACGTCGTGGCACGTCCCAGCAGCGTGCGCCGCGCGATCGGCTACGTCAGCCAGAAGGCAGCGGTCGACCCCGAGGCGACCGGACGCGAGAACCTGTCGCTGCAGGGTCGGATCTACGGCCTGCGCGGGCGCGAGCTGCGACGCCGGGTTGATGAGCTGCTCGAGCGCATCGGCCTCGCCGAGGCCGCCGATCGCGTCGCGGGCACCTACTCCGGGGGCATGCAGCGCAAGCTCGACATCCTCATGGGGTTGATCCACCGACCCAAGGTGCTCTTCCTGGACGAGCCGACGACCGGCCTCGATCCCGAGGCACGCGCCGAGCTCTGGGCCGAGATCGAGCGGCTTGCCCGCGAGGAGCGCCTGACCATCCTGCTGACCACCCACTACCTGGAGGAGGCAGACCGCCTGGCCGCGCGCGTCGCGATCGTCGACCAGGGTCGGGTCGTGGTCGAGGGTTCCCCCGAGGAGCTCAAGGGCGAGCTGCGCGGCGACACCATCCGGGTCGAGCTCGCGGATGGCGCGACCGAGCCCCGCGTCCAGGCGGTGCTGGAGCATCTGCCCGGCGTGCGCGACGTCACGCTGCAAGACGGTGCGGTGTACGCCCGCGCCAACAGCGGCGGGCAGGCGATCCCAGTGGTGCTTGCGGCGCTGGAGCGCGCAGGTATTCCGGTGGCGGCGGCCACGGTCGCCCGTCCATCGCTCGACGACGTCTACCTGCGGTACGTTGGCCGCTCCTTCGACGCGGCCGGAGAAAAGGGCACGGAACGATGACAGCGCTCATCCACACCTTGGATATCGCCGGGCGGCACCTGCGCAACTTCAGCCGCCAGCCGTGGTACATCGCGTTCAGCCTGGTGCAGCCGATCATCTACCTGCTGCTGTTCGGCGCCCTCTTCAAGCGCGTGGTGGAGCTGCCCGGGTTCAACACCGGCTCCTACGCCACCTACCTCACGCCCGGCATCGTCGCCATGAGCGCGCTGTTCAGCGGCGGCTGGCTCGGCGTGACCGTCGTCAGCGACCTCGACCGTGGCGTGCTGGACCGGTTCCTGGTCTCGCCCGTCTCGCGCAGCGCGCTGATCACCGGCCTGTTGATCCAGACGGGTCTGGTAACGGTGATCCAGTCGCTGATCCTGATCGGGCTCGGCGTGCTGGTCGGTGCGCGCTTCGCAGGCGGCGTGGCGCAGGTGGTCGTGCTGGTCGCGGCCGCGGTGCTGCTCACGGCGATCTTCGGCGCGCTCTCCTGCGCCGTCGCGCTCATCGTGCGCAAGGAGGAGTCGATCATCGGCGTCGTGCAGTTCCTGCTCCTGCCGCTGACGTTCCTGTCGTCTGTCTTCATGGCCCCGGCGCTGATGCCGGGCTGGATCCGGCAGGTCTCCCGGTTCAACCCGCTGAACTGGGCGGTGGAGATCGGCCGGAGCGCGCCCGAGGCCGCCTCATTGGACTGGTCGCTGGTTCTCACGCGCGGCGCGGGGCTGGTCGCGCTGGCCGTGGTGGCGACCTGGCTCGCCACGCGGGCGTTCGGCGCCTACCAGCGTTCGATCTAGTTAGTACTGGGCGGGGGCGGCGTCCGTCCCCCGCCGAACCAGGGCGGCCGTGCCATCGGCAGGGTCGCCAGGAAAGGTGAAACACCGATGCAGCGGAACAACGCCATGATGAACAACGAGCACACTCCGGTTCTGATCGTCGGTGGCGGCGTGGTCGGTCTTTCCGCGGCCTTGTTCCTGGCCGCGCAGGGAGTGCGCGCCACGCTCGTCGAGCGCCACCCGGACCTGCTGATGCACCCGCGAGCTCGGGGCTTCACCCCCCGCACGGTGGAGCTGTACCGCCAGGTCGGGCTCGAGCCGGCCATCCGTGCGGCCAGCTATGCCGGCGGCGACCAGTTTGCCTGGGTGGCGATCCAGGCCGACAACCTCGCCGGCGAGCACCACAAGGTCGAGGAGCCGGAAGACGACGTGCCCCCGGCCGACCTGAGCCCGGCGCCGTTCGCGCCGATCGATCAGGACAAGCTGGAAATCCTGCTGCGCAAGCGCGCGGTGGAGCTGGGCGCCGAGCTGCACTTCTCGACCGAGATGGTGGAGTTCACGCAAGACGAGGACGGCGTCACCGCCCGGCTCGTGGATCGCCGGACCGGGGACGAGCGCGTGATCCGCGCCGACTACATGATCGCCGCCGATGGGTACTCCGGCCCGATCCGCAAGCGGCTGGAGATCCCGACCGAGGGGCCTGGTCCGTTCTTCCACACCATCACGGCGACGATCACGGCCGACCTCACCCCGGCGCTGCGTGGCCGGCCGGTGAGCATCGCCTACCTGCAGCAGCCGCGCCCAGGTACGATCTTGATGGCCCACGACCAGGAAGGACACCGGTGGGTCTTCGGGATGGGCTACCTGCCCGATCACGGTGAATCGGTCGAAGACTTCACCGACGACCGCATCGCGGAGTTGGTGGGCCAGGCGGCTGGCATCCCCGGCGTGCCGGTCACGGTCCGGCCCCAGATCCCGGGCACGGACATCAAGGTGCTGGGCTTCACCATCGGCGCCCAGGTCGCGCAGCGGTACCGCGCGGGGCGCGTGTTCCTGGCCGGTGACGCGGCGCACATCGTCCCACCGACCGGGGGTCTGGGCGCCAACACCGGCATCCAGGACGCCCACAACCTGGCCTGGAAGCTCGCGGCGGTCATTCGCGGCGAGGCAGGTCCCGCGCTGCTCGACACCTACCACGACGAGCGTTACGCGGTCGGCTGCTTCATCATGCAGCAGGCGCTGGCCCGCTGGCAGACCCGCGTTGCCGGTGGGGACAACCCGCCGCTGATGGACTACAGCTCGGTAACCTTCGGCCCGATCTACCGGTCGCCGGCGGTGATCGGCGCGCCCGAGAGCGACGCACCGGCGCTGCCGGTCAGTCAGCTCGCCGGGCAGCCGGGAACCCGCGCGCCGCACGTCACGTTGGCGCGCAACGGCGAAGTCGTCTCGACGATCGACCTCTACGGCCGCCGGTTCGTGCTGCTGACCCCGTCAGGCGACAGCGCCTGGGTCGAACCCGCCCGGCGCGTGGCTGGCGACCTGGGCCTCCCGCTCGATGTCTACCGTGTTGGCCCCGGCGGCGACCTGGCCGACGTTGAGGGGCGCTTCGCCGAGGCCCACGGCCTGACCGGCTCCGGCGCGGTGCTGGTGCGCCCGGACGGCATCGTCGCCTGGCGTGCCCAGGACGCGGTCGACAACCCGGCCTGCGTCCTCGAGGAGGCGATCCGCAGCCTCCTGGCGCGCTAGGTCGCTGCTGGTGCCCCACCCCACCCGCGGGTCGCACGACCCGCGGGTGGGGCCGGGCAGCCCTCCCCACGCACGCAAACCCCTGGAAAGGACCTTCAATGAAGCTCTCTCGGAGAGGATTCCTCCGGCTGGGCATGCTGGGCGCCGCCTCGGTCGCGCTCCCCCTCGGCCGAATGATCGGCCCGATGAACGAACTGGCGGAGGCCGGCGCCGTCACGAGCCCCCCGGTCGAGCCCTTTCAGGTTCCCCTGCCGATCCCGCCGGTGCTGAAGCCCGTCCGCTCCGACGCGTCGGCGGACTACTACGAGATGGTCCAGCGGGAGGCCACGGCGGAGATCCTGCCCGGCTACCGGACGACCATCTGGGGTTACGAGGGGATCTTCCCCGGCCCCACCATCGAGGCACGGAGCGGGCGGCAGGTCATCATACGCCAGCGGAACGAGCTCCCGGTCCCGGTCGTCACCCACCTCCATGGGGGCGTCACCCCGCCGGAGAGCGACGGCTACCCGACCGACCTGATCCTGCCGGTATCTGGTCACGCCGGCGCCATGCACCACCACAGCGGCGCGGTCACGCACGGAACCAGAGATTACGTCTACCCGAACCAGCAGCGGGCCGCCATGCTCTGGTACCACGACCACCGGATGGACTTCACCGGTCCCCAGGTCTACCGCGGCCTCGCCGGGCTGTACATCATCCGGGACGAAATCGAGGACGCCCTGCCGCTGCCACGGGGGGAGCGGGAGGTCCCGCTGGTCATCACCGACCGCACCTTCACCGCGGACGGTGAGCTCTACTACCCCTCGCTCGACCCGACGCTCCAGGGCCGTCCGGGCGTCGTGTCGTCCTTCGCCAACGGCATGTTCGGCGACACGATCCTGGTCAACGGCGCGCCCTGGCCGGTCCTCGAAGTAGGCACCGCGCGCTACCGGCTCCGGCTGCTGAACGCTTCCAACGCCCGTCCCTACCTCCTGGCGCTCGACCCACCGCCGCCGAACGGACCGGCCTTCATCCAGATCGGCAGCGACGGTGGCCTGCTGGAGCAACCGATCCCGCACGACGAAATCCTGATCGCCCCGGCCGAGCGCTTCGACGTCGTCGTCGACTTCGGCCAGTATCCGGTCGGCACGAGCGTCCGGCTGGTGAATCGGGAGGGAGTCGGTCCCACCGCCGAGGTCATGCGCTTCGACGTCGCGCGCCGCGAGGAGGAATACAGCGAGATCCCGGACCGGCTGGCGCGCGAGGAGCCACTGCCGGACCCGAGCGAGGCGATGGAGGTGCGCCGCTTCCAGTTCATCGCGGGCTTCTTCGGCTGGCCCTCCACGGTCAACTTCCGGATCTTCGACCCCAACCGGATCGCGGCGCGACCCCGGCTGGACACAACCGAGATCTGGGAACTCCACGCCGACCCGGAACACCCGATCCACTTGCACCTGGTGCAATTCCGCGTGCTGTCGCGCAACGGCGGGCCACCGGGCCCGTGGGATGCCGGCTGGAAGGACACCGTCTTCATGCGCGGCGGGTCGGCACAGGTCATCGCCCGCTTCAGCGGGTACCGCGGCAAGTACGTGTTCCACTGCCACAACCTGGAGCACGAGGACATGATGATGATGGAGAACTTCGAGGTTGTCTGAGATGACGGTGACCACGAGACGAAACGCCGAGCAGATCGCGTCGCCCAAAATCGCCGGCCGTCGCCTGGCCGTCGGCGCCGCTGGGATGGCGTTCGCCTCAGAACTGATCCACCTGTGGGTACTCCCCGGGGAGTTTACCCTTGCCCCGATGCGAGGGGCGTTTTTCCTCCTGGTCGCGATGGCACAAGGTGCGCTGGCGGTGAACCTGCTGTTCGGCCCGCGCCGGTGGACGCTGCGGCTGGGGTTGATCCTCAACGTCGCGATCGTCGCGACCTGGGCCTTCACCCGGTTGGTGGGGCTGCCGATGCTGATCACCTTCGTGCGCCTGCCGGTCGGCTGGCTGGACCTCACCGCCACGGCGCTGGAGATCGCCCTCATCGCGACCCTGATCGCCCTGCGACGGATGGACCCGAGCGCCGTCGCCCGTACCCGGGGGTAAACCTGGGGCGGCGTACGATCGACAACCAGGTAATAGGATGCCCGCCGCCCGGCCCGTGTCCGGGGCTAAAGCCGCCGGGCTGACAACGAAAAGCCGGCTGAAGCCGGCTCTTTGGAGTGCGGCGGCGCCCCCCGCCCCTTTGGAATAAGTGGCTTATAAACAACTGACGCGGGCGCCGGA
>NZ_JADGHZ010000187.1 GCF_019683595.1 Sphaerobacter sp.
TTGTGGGAGAGGGGAGAAATACGCACTACGGGTGACGGATGACGGATGATGCATGACGCATCACGTATGACGTGCTACTCGCGCCGGGATGACCAGGCCGGCGTTGTAGCGCGCGGCGAGATCGTCGAGGGCGTGGTTGAGCCGGTGCCGCCGCAGCGGGTCGTCGCCGAACATGGTGAGCTGGATCGCGGCCGGGGCGAGCCCGGTCACCCGCACGCCGAGCAGGCGCACCGGCGCCCGGCGCTCCTCCAGCAGCCGGGTCACCAGGTCCGTCGCGACTGCCGCGATCTCCCGGTGGTCGTCGGTCGGCCGGGGCAGCCGCCGCTGCCGCCCGACCGTCTCGAAGTCGCTGTAGCGCAGCTTGACCGCGACCACGCGGCCCTGCAGCCCCTCCCGACGGAGGGCGCGTCCGGTCCGCTCGGCGAGGTGGTAGAGGGCGCGCTCGATCTCGTGCTGGTCGGTGAGGTCCTGGCCGAAGGTGCGCTCGTGCCCGATCGACTTGGCCGGCTCGCGCTCCGGGTTGACCGGCCGTGGGTCGATGCCGCGGGCGCGGGCGATCACGTCGTCCGCCCGCCGGCCGAAGATCGGCCGCAGCGCCGCCGCCGGCATCCGCGCCAGCCCGCCGAGCGTCGTGACGCCGATCCGCTGGAGCCGTTCGACCGACTTCGGGCCGATGCCGGGCATGCGCTCGACCGGCAGCGGTGCCAGGGTGATTGCCTCGGCGCCCGGCTCGACCAGGCGCAGGCCGTCCGGCTTGTCGAGATCGGAGGCGATCTTGGCCACGAGGCGGCTGGTGGCGACGCCGAGTGAGACGATCAGCCCCAGCTCTTCGCGTACCTGCCGCTTGATGGCGCGCGCCGCCTCCAGCGGGGGGCCGAAGCTGCGCTCGGAGTGGCTCAAGTCGAGATACGCCTCATCAACGCTCACCATCTCGACCAGCGGGCTAAAGCGCTCCAGGATGGCGCGGAAGCGGCCCGATAGCTCGCGGTAATAGGCGTGGTCGCCGGGCAGGAAGACGCCGTGCGGGCAGAGGCGGACCGCCTGCGCGATCGGCATGGCCGAGCGGACGCCGTACGCGCGGGCCTCGTAGCTGGCGGCGGCGACCACGCCGCGCCCGCCGGGCCGCCCGCCGACGATGACCGGCTTGCCCCGCAGCTCCGGCCGGCGCAAGATCTCGGCGGCGGCGAAGAAGGCGTCGAGGTCGGCGTGGACGATGACCCGCGGCCAGTGCGTCGCGACGCTCATGGCGCGGCTCCTCTCGTGGGTGTCAGGCGTCGACCCTCACGCTCTGGCTCCTCTCCCACCCCTTCGGCTCCGCTCAGGGTAGGTGCTTGGGAGAGGGGACCGGGGAGCGTGGTCCGTGTTGCGTGTTGCGTGTTCCGTTCTTTTCCCCTCTCCCCTGGCGGGCTCCGTCCGAGCGGGGCCGGCACGGTGCGGGGTGAGGGGGATGTCCCGTTCTACTCCGCCCCGGCAGAATAGAACATTCGTTCGTATCGTAGGGCAATGTCCGTACGCTGTCAAGGGGGATGATGCGGAGTCGCCTTGCTACAATGACCCCCGATGCTGCCGTAAGGGAAGGGGGTTGCGATGGGCCAGGCTGGCGAATCGCGCTCGCGGCCGACGTTCGAGGTCGTCGTCGCCCGCGATGTCATGGTGCCGATGCGCGACGGGGTGCGACTGGCGACCGACATCTACCGCCCGGCACACGATGGGGAGCCGCTCCCGGGGCCGTTTCCCGCGCTCCTCGTCCGCACGCCCTACGACAAGAGCGTGCCGCACACGGTGGAAACCAAGGGGCTCTTCTTCGCCCGGCACGGCTACGTCGTGGCGATTCAGGACGTGCGCGGTCGTTACGCCTCCGAGGGAACGTTCAGCTTCCTCGCCCAGGAGGCCGAGGACGGGTACGACACCGTCGAGTGGCTGGCGGCGCAGCCCTGGTGCGATGGGAAGGTCGGTACCTTCGGCACCTCCTACCTCGCCTGGGTGCAGAACGCGCTCGCCGCGCTGAATCCGCCGCACCTGGCCGCGATGTACGTCAACCAGGGTGGCTCCCAGGCGCACTCCAGCACGGTGCGGCACAACGGCGCCTTCGAGCTCCGCTTCATGGCCTGGGCCTTCATGGGCGCGGCCACCAGCCCGGAAGCCGCGGCCAACCCGGCGGTGCGCCAGGCCCTGGCGCACACCCGCTTCCGCGACTGGCTGCAGCGCCTCCCGCTGCGCCCCGGCCAGAGCCCGCTGGCGCTCGTGCCGAGCTACGAGCGCTGGCTCTTCGATATCTGGACCCGCGGCGACTACGACGAGTTCTGGTCCCAGCCCTCGCTCGACTTCCTGGCCCACGTCGAGCAGCACGCCGACGTGCCCATGCTCTACACCGGCGGCTGGTACGACTCCTACACTCGGGCCACGTTGGAGAACTTCACGGCCTTCTCGGCTGCCAAGCGCGGTCCGGTCCGCGTCATCATGGGCCCGTGGACGCACGGCACCGAGATGCCCGACCGTACTTGGGCCGGCGACGTGGAGTTCGGCCCGGGAGCCGCGATCGCCGGCACCTTCGCGGACAACGTCTACGACCACCACCTGCGCTTCTTCGACCGCTATCTCAAGGGGCTGGACAACGGGGTCGACGACGACCCGCCGGTGTGGATCTTCGTCATGGGAGGCGGCGACGGGCATCGCACGCCCGAGGGGCGCCTGTTCCACGGAGGCCGCTGGCGCGCCGAACGTGAATGGCCGCTCGCGCGCACGCGCTACACCGAGTACTACCTCGGTCCGGGCGGCACGCTCGGGACCGAGCCCCCGACGGCATCGAGTGCATCCACCAGCTTCCGCTTCGATCCGGACGACCCGGTCCCGACGGTCGGCGGCAACATGTCGTCGCTCAACGACTTCGCCCCGGTGCCGCCGGAGATCGTGGACAAGGTGCGGTTGGAGGATCGCTGGGCCAGCATCGTGAAGGTCGGCCCGTGGGATCAGCGCACGACCCCCGATATCTTCGGTGCCCGGCCACCGTACCTGCCCCTGAGCAGCCGGCCCGACGTCCTGGTGTTCCAGACCGAGCCGCTGGAGGAACCGGTGGAGGTGACCGGGCCGCTGCGTGCGGTGCTGTGGGTCTCTTCCACGGCGGTCGACACCGATGTGACGGTGAAGCTGATTGATGTCTATCCGCCCAGCCCGGATTACCCGGAGGGCTACGCGCTGAACCTCTCCGACAGCATCCTCCGGCTTCGCTATCGCAACGGCCCGGAGCGGGCCGAGCTGATGACGCCGGGCGAGGTCTACCGCGTTGAGATCCCGCTCTACCCGACGAGCAACCTGTTCGGCCGCGGACACCGGATCCGGGTCGACATCTCCAGCAGCAACTTCCCGCGCTTCGACGTCAACCCGAACACCGGGGAGCCGCTGGGTCGCCATACGCACACGCAGGTGGCCATCAACACGATCCACCACGACCGGGATCATCCATCGCACATCGTCCTGCCGCTCATCCCCGTCGAGGAGGAGTAAGCGGACGCCTGAGGACGCCCCGTCCGCGAGGCGCGGACCGGTTGGCGTGGCTGAGGAGAGAGAGGCAGAGGTGAGCGACGCGACCAACCCGGCCGGCGGCGCGCGGCCGCAGCCGCTGGAAGGCGTGCGCGTGCTGGAGTTCGGGCAGGCGGTCTCCAGCCCGCTGTGCACGATGCTGTTGGGCGATCTCGGCGCCGACGTGGTCAAGATCGAGCCGCCGCACGGCGACGCGGCGCGGGGCTACGGTCCGCCCTTCCTCGCCGGGGAGAGCCCCTACTTCCTGTCGGTCAACCGCAACAAGCGTAGCGCGGTCATCAACCTGAAGCACCCCGAGGGGGCCGCGCTCGTCCGCACCCTGGCCGAGCGGGCGGACATCATCGTGACGAACTTCCGGCCGGGGGTGATGGAGCGCCTGGAGCTGGGGGAGGAGTCGCTGCGCGCGGTCAACCCCGGCCTGATCTTCTGCCAGGTCAGCGGCTACGGCCCGCGGGGGCCCTACGCCGGGCATCCGGCGTACGACCAGATCGCGCAGGGGATGTCGGGGCTGATGAGCGTCACCGGAACGGAGGAGAGTGGACCGGTGCGGGTCGGGGTGGCTATCGCCGACTGCCTGGCGGCGCTCTTCGCCACCATCGGAGTCCTGGGTGCCTTTGCCGAGCGGCAGCGGACCGGGCTCGGGCAACGGGTCGACACCTCGCTCCTCGGCGCCGTGCTCGGCATCCTGACCTACCAGACCGGGGGCTATCTCGCCGGGGGCGGCGATCCCAAGCGCGAGGGAAACGACCACCCGGTCGCGGCGCCCTACGGCGCGTTCCCGGTCCAGGATGGCCACATCAACATCGCGGTCGCCAGCGAGCCGGTCTGGCGGCGGCTGGCCGAGGTGCTGGGTCACCCCGAGTGGGTCGACGATCCCCGCTTCCGCACCAATGCCGATCGGGTCCGCAACCGCCCGGCGCTCAACGCGCTGGTGACGGAGGCGCTGGCGGGGGACACGGTGGACGGCTGGGTCGCGCGGCTGAACGAGGCGGGCGTGCCCTGTGGGCCGATCTGGAGCATCGGGCAGGCGCTGGAGAGCGACGTGGTGCGCCACCTGGGGATCATCCAGCAGGTGCGGCACGACCGGGCGGGGGAGATCCCGCTGATCGGCCCAGCCATCGAGCTTGCCGCCACGCCGCCGGTCATCCGCCGTCCGCCGCCGCTGCTGGGCCAGCACACGGCCGAGGTGCTGGCCGAGATCGGGGTGGATGAGGCAGCGTACGCCCGGCTGCGCGAGGCCGGGGCGGTAGGGTAGAAGTATGCCGATCGGGCATTCTTTCCCAGGGCATGGTACTTAAGGTGGGTTTTCATCAGGGATGTTCGGGCTATGGCGTAACGGGCGGTGTTCTGGCAGGATGCGTTTCTGTCAAGATGCCGCAGTCTGAACCTGGCTTGCTGACTCGCGCGGCTCGCGGCGCGGCGCCGGCTATCTGTGCCACGCGGAGGTGCGAATCAGATGACCGTCATGCCTGACGGTGGGGTCTTGCTCGACCATCTGACTCGGTTACTCGCGCGGGCGTCCGATCGGGACGGCGTCGTGGAGGCCGCGCTCGATCTGGTGCTCACCCTTGGTGCGGTTAATGCCGCCGTCTTCCTCTACGACCCTGAGCGAGGGGAGCTGGTTCTCGCCGGGCAGCGGAACCACCCGCCCGAGCTGGTGGCGCAGTGGCAGCGGCTCGCGCTGGACGAGGAGACCCTGATCACGCGCGCGATCCGCACCGGTGAGTTCCAGTTCATTCCTGACCTGTCGGCAATCGCCGACCAGGTGCCCAAGACCATGGATTCCGCTGCCCGGACTGGCTTCCGAGCCGCGGCGGCCTGCCCGCTCCTGGTGGACGGCCAGCCCGTGGGCGCCTTGGCGTGCGGGTTTGCCACGGCGCCGGCCGGAAACGACCTCCCCACGGCGCTGCGCGCCATCGCGCAAGCCATCGCTATCGCGGTGGAGCACTCCCTGCGTTTCAGGCGTGTCCGCGAGGAACACGTCTTCCTCCGCTCGGTTGTCGACCGCCTGCCGGAGGCGGTGATCATCGCGGAGGGTCCGGAGCACCGGCTGACGGTCGTCAACCGCGCGGTGCGGTACCTGCTCGGCAGCGCGCCCTCCGTGGGGATGCGGCTGGTGGACTGGGCGCCGCAGTGCCCCTGCCTTGATGCGGATGGCAAGCGCTTCACGCTGGAGACCCACCCGCTGGTGCGCGCCGCGGCCGGCGAGACCCTGCGCGGCGTGGAGATGAGCGTCGAGCGCCCGGACGGGTCCGTCCTGTTCGTGCTGGGCAACTTCGCGCCGCTGCGCGACCAGGAGGGGCACCTCGTCGGCTCGGTAGGGATCATGCAGGACATCACCTGGCGTCGGGAACTGGAGCAGGAGAAGGACGACTTCCTGGCCGTCGCCGCGCATGAGCTGCGCACCCCGCTCACCACCATTCGCGGCCACCTGCAACTCATCATGCGTCGCGCCGACCGCCTGCCGGAGGACATCCGCGGGCGGATCGAGATCGTGCAGGAGCAGGTGGAGCGCATGACCCAGATGGCGGTCCGGTTGCTCGACGTCTCGCGGATCGGGATGGATCGCCTCGATCTCCACCGCACCGACGTCGACCTGGGCGAGCTCATCACGGGGGTGGTCCGCCGCTACGAGCCGCGCCTGACCCAGCATCAGGTGGTGCTCGCGCTCCCGGAGCAGCCCGTGGTCGGTTGGTGGGACGGCCCACGGCTGGAAGAGGTGCTGGCGAACCTGCTCGACAATGCGATCCGCCACGGCCCATCCGGTAGCCGGATCACCATTGCCGCCAGAGACCTCGGTGACCGGGCACGCCTGGAGGTGTGCGACGAGGGACCGGGTGTCCCCGACGACGTCCGCCCGCACCTGTTCACGCGCTACACCCGGAGCCGCAGCGACAGCGCCGGCGGCAGTGGGCTGGGCCTGGGGCTGTTCATCTGCCACGGCATCGTGTCGGCGCACGGCGGGCAGATCGACGTCGACAACCTCCCGGGAGCCGGCTGCCGGTTCTGGGTGGAGTTGCCCAAGTAGGGCAGGGAGACGGCCCTCACCCCCCTGACCCCCTCTCCCAACGTTGGGGGAACAGGCCCTCACCCCCTGACCCCCTCTCCCAACGTTGGGAGAGGGGGATGTCATGCGT
>NZ_JADGHZ010000188.1 GCF_019683595.1 Sphaerobacter sp.
TGTGTATATTAGACAGCCCTAGCCCCCTCTCGGACGGAGCCCACAAGGGGAGAGGGGGGACGGCCCTCACCCCCGGCCCCTCTCCCAAGGTTGGGAGAGGGGCGCAGGACGAATGCGCGTCACGTATTGCGGCCGACGCGTGCCTCATGACATTCCCCCTCCCAAGGTTGGGAGAGGGGGTCAGGGGGTGAGGGCCGTTACTCCTGGCGCCAGAACTCCGCGACCTCCCGCCCGGTGGCGAACCAGACGCCCTCGTGGCCGCGGATGAACTCGATCAGCCGCTCCAGCATCAGCAGCCGCCCCGGCCGGCCGATCACCTGGGGGTGCATCGTCAGGTTGAACAGCCCGCCATGGCGGTAGATCCCCTCGAACTCCTCGGTCCAGGCCTGGTAGGCCACTGCTGCCGGCTGGATCGGCCGCTGGGTGCGCCCGCTCCCGAAGAGGAAGAACGGTGCGTCATCGAGCAGCCACTGGACCGGGAGCTCCACGATGTCCGTCCCGGGATGGACCCAGGGAACGAAGTTGCTCATGAGGTTCGACGAGTAGCGGAACCCATGCTGCTGCAGGAGGTCGAGCGTGTGGGCCGAGAACTCCCAGGCCGGGGATCGGTAGCCCACCGGCGCCTCCCCGGTAATCGCTCGCAGGGCGGTGATCCCGCGCACCAGCACTTCGGCCTCTTCGTCCCGCCCCAGTGCCGTCGGATGCTCGTGCAGGTAGCCGTGGTGGCCGATCTCATGGCCGCGCTCGTGGACGGTGCGGATCACGTCGGCGTGCGTCTCCGCCGTCCAACCCGGCACAAAGAAGGTCGCGCGGATCCCCGCGCGATCGAGGAGATCCAGGATCAGCGGCACCGCGACGCGCGCGCCGTACGTGCCCTGCGACAGCATGCCTGGCTGGTTGAGCCGCGACGCGTCACCGGACAGCCACAGCGTCTCGGCATCGACATCGAAGGTCAGCATGACGGCGCACTGCGCGCCGTCCTTCCAGCGTCCCATGCAGCTACCCCTTCCACATACCCCCGGCTCGGGTCGATCGCGTCCGCCAATTCGCCGATGCGCGCCCACTGTAGCACGGGCAGCGCGCCTGTGCGTCGACGAGCCTGCCGCGTAACGTGAGCGCACGTTCGCGTTGAAATCGCCAACCCTGCTCTGTCACAATTAACATGCATCCAACGCGGGTGTACGGACGTTAACTAGACATACAGCGAGCCGCGACGTGAGTGGCCAGGACACGCTCAGGGCCCGGCACCTGGCTGATCTGCAGCGCAGCAGCAAGCGGCACGCTTTGTGCGTTACCCGGAGAGTGTAGAGGCCACAATCCACGGCCAACGACGGCGAAGTGGCCTCGTACCCGGCGCGAGTGGATGCGCCCCCTTACGGCTCGACGCTGAGCCGCAACCGCAGTGGCGCGGATCGTACCCAGCGCATCGGCGCGCCGGCAGACACGGTATCGCAGGCGACGCATCCGCCCGTGGCACCGGTCCACGACGCGACACGATGCCCGCGGGGCACGCGGCGGAACCGTCTCGCGTAGGCAACCGACACCGAGCGGGTGTGGTCCGTGCGGTGACGACCGCAGGCGCGGCCTGATCCTCACGAACCGTCGACCGCCTTTTTCCTGGAACATTCGTCGAAGCTCCCCGGAACGCCCCGGTGGGCACTCGCCCCGGGCGGCTCGCGCCACCGGCATCGCCGGCGGCCCGGCCGGCGCTTAACGTCCGAGACGGCCCCGCACACTATCGCTCATCCGGCATGCTTGGCCCGCGATTCTTGCGCGGGCGGGATTATTTGAGGTACGGACGATGAATCTGGTCGAACGTTTGGAATCCTATCGCGCGGAAGAGCAGAAGCTCAGTTGGGAGGGCACCTTCGCCGACTACTTCGACATGGTGATCTCCAACCCGATCATCGCCCAACTGTCGCACGCTCGCATCTTCAACATGATCGAGGATGCGGGCGTCACCGAGCGGGATGACGGCACCATCGACTACGCCTTCTTCCGCGACGAGATCTTCGGCATCGAGAAGTCGCTCCAGCAGATCGTCGAGTACTTCCGCTCGGCAGCCCAGCGGCTCGAGGTGCGCAAGCGCATCCTCCTGCTCATGGGGCCGGTCGGCGGCGGAAAGTCGACCATCGTGACTATGCTTAAGCGTGGGCTGGAGCGTTACACCCGCACCGACCGCGGTGCCCTGTACGCCATCAAGGGCTGCCCGATGCACGAGGAGCCGCTGCACCTCGTGCCCGAGTCGATCCGCTCGGAGTTGATGACCGACTACGGCATCTACATCGAGGGCGAACTCTGCCCCTGGTGCCGCTTCCAACTGGAGAACGCCAAGCGCGACGAGAACCACCCGTGGAGCCAACCGGGAAAGCCATTCTCCGGGCGCCACGAGGACGTCCCCGTGATGCGCGTCGCCTTCTCCGAGAAGCACCGTCTCGGCATCGGCACGTTCACCCCGTCGGACCCGAAGAGCCAGGACATCTCGGAGCTGGTCGGCGGCATCGACCTCTCCACCATTGGCGAGGTCGGCACCGAGTCCGACCCGCGGGCCTACCGCTTCGACGGGGAGCTCAACATCGCCAACCGCGGGCTGGTCGAGTTCGTCGAGATGCTCAAGACCGACGAGCGCTTCCTCTACGTGCTCCTGACCCTGTCGCAGGAGCAGAACATCAAGACCGGCCGCTTCTCGATGATCTATGCCGACGAGGTGGTCATCTCCCACACCAACGAGCATGAGTACCTGGCCTTCGTCGGCAACAAGAAGAGCGAGGCGCTGCAGGACCGCATCATCCTGGTCAAGGTCCCGTACAACCTGCGCGTCAGCGATGAGGTCCGCATCTACCAGAAACTGCTCAAGCAGAGCGCCATCCGCGACATCCATATCGCGCCCGGCACGCTGGAGACGGCCGCGACCTTCGCCGTCCTCTCCCGCCTGGAGGAGAGCAAGAAGGCCGGCATGACCCTGATGAAGAAGCTCAAGCTCTACGACGGCCAGGCGGTCGAGGGCTTCACCCAGAAGGATGTGCGCGAGCTGCAAGAGGAGGCGGACCGCGAGGGCATGGAGGGCATCTCGCCCCGCTACGTCATCAACCGGCTCTCAGCGGCGCTGGTGCGCGACGGAGTCACGTGCATCAACGCGATCGACGCGCTGCGCAGCCTGCGCGACGGCTTGGAGCAGCACACCAGCATCTCCCGCGAGGAGCACGAACGGCTGCTGAACCTGATCGCCGAGGCCCGCCGCGAGTACGACGAAGTGGCCAAGCGCGAGGTGCAGAAGGCCTTCGTGTACTCCTTCGAGGAGTCGGCCCGTACCCTCCTCAACAACTACCTCGACAACGTCGAGGCCTACTGCAACAAGACCAAGGTGATCGACCCCGTCACCGAGGAGGAGATGGAGCCGGACGAGCGGCTGATGCGTTCCATCGAGGAGCAAATCGGCATCACCGAGAACGGCAAGCGCCAGTTCCGCGAGGAGATCCTGATCCGCATCTCGTCGCTGGCCCGCCGCGGGCAGACGTTCGACTACAAGTCGCACGAGCGCCTGCAAGAGGCCATCGAGAAGAAGCTGTTCGCCGACCTGCGCGACGTGGTCAAGATCACCACGTCGACCAAGACGCCGGATGCCGACCAGCTCCGCCGCATCAACGACGTGGTCGATCGGCTGATCCGGGAGCAGGGCTATTGCCCGGTCTGCGCCAACGAGCTACTGAAGTACGTCGGCGCGCTGCTCAACCGGTAGCCGAGGGGGTCCCACGATGTTCACCGTGACGCTGACGCAAAACGACTGGTCCCTGCACCGCAAGGGGGCGATCGACCAGGCGCGCCACAAGCAGAAGGTCAAGGAAGCGATCCGCCAGAACCTAGCCGACATCGTCAGCGAGCAGTCGATCATCACGAGCGACGGCAAGAAGATCGTGCGCGTGCCGATCCGGACGCTGGAGGAGTACAAGTTCCGCTTCGACCCCAACGATCAGCAGCAGGTGGGCGAGGGGGACGGCAACTCCCAGGTCGGCGACGTGCTCGAGCGCATCGGCCAGGGGCAGGGGCCGGGCCGCGGCCCCAAGGCTGGCGACCAGCCGGGGATCGACTACTACGAGGCCGAGCTGACGATGGACGAGCTGGCGGAGATGGTCTTCGAAGACCTCTGCCTGCCCAATCTAGAGGAGAAGCGGCTCCAGGAGCTCGAGTCCGAGGTCGTCCGCTTCACCGACATCCGCAAGAGCGGACCGTACGCCAACCTCGACAAGAAGCGCACCATCCGCGAGAACATCAAGCGGAACGCCAAGCGGGGCGACCCGCGCTTCGGCGGGCTGAAGAACGACGACCTCCGCTTCAAGACCTGGGAGCGGGACATCCGCCGCGAGTCGAACGCCGTCGTCATCGCCATGATGGACGTGTCCGGCTCGATGGGCACCTTCGAGAAGTACATCAGCCGCGCCTTCTACTACTGGATGGTCCGCTTCCTCCGCACCAAGTACGACCAGGTGGCGATCGTCTTCATCGCCCACCACACCGAGGCCAAAGAGGTCACCGAGGAAGAGTTCTTCACCCGCGGCGAGAGCGGCGGCACCAAGGCCAGCTCCGCCTACCAGCTCGCGCTCGACCTGATCGCGCAGCGGTTCAACCCGGCCAACTGGAACATCTACCCGTTCCATTTCTCCGACGGTGACAACTGGCCGTCGGACAACGAGCTCTGCCGGCAGTTGGCCGACCAGTTGCTGGCGCAGTGCAACCTGTTCGGCTACGGCGAGATCCGCCAGGGCCGCTACTCCTACCAGAGCACGCTGATGCACACGTTCCAGCAGCTCGACAGCCCGAAGTTCGTGACGGTGACCATCGGTGACAAGACCGAGGTCTACCCCGCCCTGCGCCGGTTCTTCGGCCCCGAGGTCGGAGCCGGCTCCGCGCGCCGCGCCGCCAAGGAGGTGTAGCGCGGCGCGCGGGTCAGGAGCGCCCGCGTTGGACCGCGCCGCACCGGCACCCTGCCCGCCGGGATCGCCGGAAGTCGGCGCTCCTGAGAGCACGCGCGGTTGAGGAAGCGAGAGGCCCATGCATCAGACAGGACCCACCCAGCGCTACATGCAGGAACTGCAAGAGGGGATCGAGCGGATCTGGGAGGTCGCGCAGGAACTCGGGCTGCGCCCCTTCCCGACCCACTTCGAGATCGTGCCCGCCGCCGTGATGTACGAGATCGGCTCCTACGGCATGCCCGGTCGCTTCTCGCACTGGACGCACGGCAAGGCGTACCAGATGCAGAAGACGATGTACGACTACGGGCTCAGCAAGATCTACGAGCTGGTCATCAACACCAACCCCTGCTACGCCTTCCTGCTCGAGACGAACACCGTGCTCCAGAACAAGCTGGTGGCGGCGCACGTGCTGGCTCACAGCGACTTCTTCGCCAACAACGCCCACTTCGCCAAGACATCGCGGACCATGGTCGACACCGTCAGTCTGAACGCCGACCGCATCCGCCGCTACGAGTTCGAGCACGGCATCGACGAGGTGGAGCGGCTGCTCGACGCCGCGCTCTCCATCCAGGAGCACGTGGATCCCTACATCACGCCCGAGGACGTCCAGCCGGCGAAGCCCCAGCCGCCGCGGAAGCCGACCACCACCTTCGACGACCTCTTCCGCCTCGACGAGCGCGGAGCGCCGGAGCCCGAGCCCGCCGACGACGACTCCCGCCTGCGGCCCGCCCAGCCGGTGCGCGACCTCCTGCTCTTCATCCTCACCCATTCGCCGCGCCTCGACGACTGGGAGCGAGACGTCGTCTCGATCGTGCGCACCGAGATGCTCTACTTCTACCCCCAGCTCCAGACCAAGATCATCAACGAGGGCTGGGCCTCCTACTGGCACGCCCAGATCATGCGCGAGCTGGATCTGAGCACCGACGAGTACCTGGAGTTCGCCCAACTCCACGCGGCGATCCTCCAGCCCTCCCCTCGGCGGACCAACCCCTACCACCTCGGCTACCGCATCCTGGAGGACATCGAGCGCCGCGCCAACGAGGCCGGCGAGGACGGCCGCGCCAAGCTCTTCGAGGTGCGGGAGGTCGAGAGCGATGTCTCCCTGATCCGCAACTACCTGACTGAGGAGCTGGTGGAGGATCTCGATCTCTACCTCTACCAGCGGGTCGGGGACGAACTCGTCATCGTCGACAAGAGCTGGGAGTCGGTACGCGATCGGCTCTGTGCCCAGCTCACCAACCACGGCTTCCCGGTGATCCAGGTCGAGGACGGGGACTACAACGGCAACTCGGAGCTCTACCTGCGACACGTCTGGGACGGCGAGAAACTCGACCTGCACTACGCCCAGAAGACCATGGAGCACATCTACCGTCTTTGGGACCGCCGCATCTGGCTGGAGACCCTCAAAGACGAGGACGAGCCCCTCATCCTCTCCTACGACGCACGTGAGGGCCACAAGATCCACACGTGAGGCGTGGGAGCGGCCCTCACCCCCTAACCCCCTCTCCCAACGTTGGGAGAGGGGGAATGTCATGTCTCATACGTCATACGTCATGCGTCACCTGAGATTCTCCCCTCTCCCACAAGGGGAGAGGGGCCGGGGGTGAGGGGTACCTCGCGCCCACCTCCAAATAC
>NZ_JADGHZ010000001.1 GCF_019683595.1 Sphaerobacter sp.
AAGCACGACCAGGACTTTATCATACCCGCCCCCACCCCTCCCGGCAAGGGTACGGACAACCTCGGGAGGAGGGATCGGCACATGACGCCTCCACGGCACCGACCACAGAGGCGTTGGATTCGCTGTCATCGGAAATCAGGCGTCTCAAGATTACATCAACGTCCGGGATCTACGTGCCCTTGGGCAAGATCCTTCGCATCATCGCGAACCTGATGTACAATGTGCTCGTCTTCGACGTCTAAGACAATTCAGCAACAGGAACCGAGCGCTGGATGGGATCGAGTGTCGCTCGCACGTCGGTTATGGTCGACTGCGCCCGGTTCGACATGACGTAGAACGCGCTACACCTGAGGTACGCCTCGCAGCGTGCCCCAACGGCCCGCACCGTATCAGTGGTGACGATGATGCAGCGATGGTGGAGCGCCGGACTCGCGCTCGTCTGCACTGCGACACTCATGCTCGCCGCATGTGCCGATCCGATCCGGGACGACAGGCGGGCCGTGATATCCGCAGAACCGATGTGGCAGCACCTCGTGAGCGTGAACCTCGATCCGACGCTGCATCACGTCGTCGACGAGCGAGTTCGAACCGTGGATGCTTCCCCTACGGACGTTACCTACCGGCTCGTCGCCAACTTCGGGAACTACGCCCTTGTCGTCTACACCGCGCCGCCGTCGACGGTTGGGTTGGTCCCGCTCGTTCCGGTGACGGCCGGCGGCGGCTACACGGCATTGCAGGTGCTGACCGTCGGCGTTTCCGCCCCACCCCGTGCCGCGTTCGACCGCCCTCGCGACGGATTCCTCGCGGCGCTACCCGGCGGCCCCTACGCGGCCGCATCGGTCGCTCGCAGTCCGGACCAGTCGAGTTACAAGCTCTATGCCTCCAACGACACCATCGTTGTCGTCGTCCTGACCCCGCGACCAGCGGTACTGCCGTCGACCGCTTCGTCGCAGCCGCAGACTGCGGCCCGCTCGCTGATTGAGACAACCGACACCAGCATCGCCGTGGAGAACACCCCCAATGGAAGCATCGTCGTCGGCGTGCTCGGCCCGAAGGTGCACCGCGATCTGATCATCAGCTTGATCGACTGGGAGCTGCTCGAGCGCCGCCTCGGTGAAGTTAGTAGTTAGGTCCGAGGTCGGAGCGTCGTGCTCCGAGTCGGGCAACCGTCACCGGAGCTGCGATGCGCAATCCGCCACCGGATAGGATTCCCGCTCGTTTGTTCATACGCTAGGATCGTCCATAGTATCGCAATGCACGAAAGCCAACTGACATCTTGCGGAGAGTGAGCCATGCCTGCAGCACCAGACCCGGCCCTCGACTATGAACATCTCCGCCATCCACACCTGCGCGAGGTGCGCCCGGTTTGCCGGACACAGGCGACCGAGGGCTTGCGTGCTACCCTCTTGTCGATCGAGTACTACGATCGCGGGACCAACATCGTCATGCTCCTGGAGCAAGACCCCACCGCAACAGTGACGATCGTCAATGGGATACCTGCCCTCTCGGCGATTGACGACGCAGGGACGCGCCACCCGGCCATGCTCCGTGCCGCGAGCGGGAGTGGCGGCCCCGGGGGCGCAAGCATGCATTTGGTCGCTACCGTCGCGCCGGGACTCGACTTCGCGGCACAGTCCCTCACGATCGAGATGCTCCTTGCCAGAGCGGTTTCGTGGGCGGCGGATGCCACCGAATGGTCAGCGGACGGGGTCCTCGGGGGTCCGTGGCGTTTCACGTTCCCGCTTGATCAGGGCGCTACCGCGATGGGCGATCCTGACTCCAGTGTCGTGCGCGTCATCCCGGTTGGACAGCACCGGCAGTTCCACGACATCGGCGTCACCGTCTATTCAATCGAGTTGTACCGGGATCGATTCCAGGCCGTCGCCAGGTTGGATTGGGAAGGCCGGGGAGGATTTCCCCGCCTTACCTGGCGCGCAGTGGACGATCGAGGTGGGGTCTACGATGCGTGGCCCGCTGCTGGGAGCGGCGGTGGCAAGCCACCCGAGCTCTTCTCCTGGCGTCTCATCTGCCCGTTCACCCCGCAGCTTGATCCCGAGGCCCGGCACCTGACGCTGGAGATCGAGACATTGCAGTGGGGCTCCGGCGCCGTTCTCCAGGTGCCGGACAGCGCGCTGCGATTCACGGTCGGGTTGTCGTAGCGGATTACCCGTCACAATCGCCCGCGGGCAGCCTCCGTCGCATCTGGCAGCCGTGCGAGGGTTACCGGAAGGCCGAGCGGCGGCCGCAGCATGGCCGCCGCCCTGCCGGATATTCGAGTGAGAACTCTTGATACCGTGGAGGAACTACCCTCGCGGATCTACGGGACGATCGCCTCGCCGCCGTCGACGCGAATCACGTTTCCAGTGATCCAGCCGATACCGGGCGTGCTGAGCACGCGGATGGCCCGCGCCACGTCCTCCGGCGTCGTCACGCGGCCACCAGGGTTGCGCGCCTTGGCACCCTCCAGCATCTCCTCCGCACCGGGGATCTTCGACTGCGCGGGCGTCGGCGTCACGCCGGCCTGGATGCTGTTGGCCGCGATGCCGTGCGGCGCAAGCTCCACCGCGAGCTGGCGGATGTGTGCCTCCAATGCCGCCTTGGCCGCCGACACCGCCCCGTAACCGGCCCAGACGCGGGTGGACCCCTCGCTAGTCATGGCGAAGATGCGGGCGTCCTGGTCGAACAGCCCGGCGTGGAAGATGTCCTGCGTCCAATAGACGAGGGAGTTGGCCATGACGTCCAGCGTCATCTCGAGCTGCTTCTGGGTCAGTTGCTGAGCGGGATCGGGCTCGATGTAGCGGCGCAGGGTGCCGAACGCCAGCGAATGCATCAGCACGCGGACGCGCGCCCCACGATCCTTGAGCGCCTGAATCACCTCGGCGCGCTTCTCGGGATCGGCCGCGTTCACGTTGAAGAAGGCGGCTTCGCGCCCGGCCGCCTGGACATCGGCGATCACCGCTTCAGCCTGGGGCAAGGTGCTCCGCCGATCCAGGTGCACTCCGCAGATGTTGAATCCAGCCGCGGCCAGCTCACGGCTGGTCGCCGCGCCAAAGCCGCTCGACGCGCCGAGGATCACCGCCCAGGGCGCACCAGTCGCTGTCTCCGTTCCGGCCAACCCTCCGCCTCCCTTCCCGGCAATCGCCGTCCGCTACGGACGGCCAGGTCACAGCTTTGTCACTCCGCAGATTATGAGAGCCGGTAGCAACCGAGGTCAAGCCGACGCATCCCCCGCGCGCTCACGCGGATTCACCGCCGGTGGGCAGGGGGAAACGCACGCAGGCCACGGTGCCGCCACCCTCGCGGGCACGCAGATGGAGCGAGCCGTGCAGGTCCACCTCGACGAGCGTCCGGGCGATCTGGAGGCCCAGCCCGGCGCTGCGGACCGGGTCGAAGCCCTCCGGCAGCCCGACGCCGTCGTCGCACACCTCCAGCACCGCCTCGTCGCCGTCGCACCGTACGCCAATGATGACCTCACCGCGCTCGCGCCGAGCCACACCGTGCACCACCGCGTTAGCCAGGAACTCATTGATGAGGAGAGCGAGCACCGTCGCCTGCCGGGACGGGACGTGCACCGGCGACGGCTCGATGACGAAGTTCACCTGTGTTCCCGGCGGCACGACATTGATGATCGCCTCGTCCACCACGTGCTTGGCGATGCGCTCCACCGTCGTCTCGCGCAGGTTCCCGCTCGAGAGCAGGTCGTGGATCGCAGCGATGCTCCGGATCCGGCTGACGGCCTCTTGCAGCGGCTGGGTCCACCCCTCATCGGCGGCATGCCGCGCCTGCATCGAGAGCAGCGCCGCGACCATCTGCAGGTTGTTGCGCACCCGGTGGTGCATCTCCTGCAGCAGGGTCGAGGCACGCGTGAAGCCCCGCAGCGCCTCCTCGTACAGCTCGGCGTTCTCGATCGCGATCGCCGCCGAGTCGGAGAACGCATCGAGCAGCCCTTGCATGTCCTGAGCGTCCTGCGGGCGTTCGCCAAGGTAGACGCAGATCGCCCCCACCGCCCGGCGTGCCGTCACCATCGGGACGACGTAGAGGAACGTGCTCGGTTCCTCCGCCGGCAGCCGGCGCCAGATGGCCGCCCCGGTCTGCATCGCCTCCTCAACCACCGGCACGACGACCGCCCGGTCGGCCACCGGCGCCGCGTCATCCGACGGGTGACGCGCCATCAGTTCGAGCCGCGTCGGGTCGTGCCGCGGCCGGCGGTAGATCTCCGCCGCCGTCGCCTGGCTCAACTCCGCCGTCTGGCGGCTGATCAGCCGCAACACCTCCGACAGGTCGAGCGTCGACGCCACCATGCGCGACATCTGTTGCAGCGTGGCGAGCTGGCTGATCCGGCGGCGGAGTTGGGCGTCGGTCTCGCTGTACAGCCGCGCGTTCTCAATGGCGATGGCGATCTCGCCGGCCGCCGTCTCCAGGAACGCCAGCTCGTCGGCGTCGAACTCGCGCCGGGCTGCCGAGAGAATGTTCAGCACCCCGACCAGCCGGTCGGGAGCACCGAGCGCCAGCGGCACCGACACCTGCGACGTATAGATCTGATCGCCGATCCGCGGGTGGTCCAGGTACGCCGGATGGGAGCGAGCCTCGGCCACGGCCAGGATGCGGCGCGTTGCCGCCGCCTCACCGGTGATCCCTACCCCAAGCGGCAGCCGGAGCTGGCCGACCTCCTCCTGGTTGAGGCCGACCGTGGCCCGAAGCACGAGCGTGCCGCTCGTCTGGTCGTAGAGGAAGATCGAGCAGGAATCGGCCGCAACCGTCTGCTTCACGACATCGACCACGGTCCGCAGCATCGCCTCCAGATCGAGGCTGGCGGTCGCCGCCTGGTTGATGCGGTGCAGGCCGGCCAGTCGCGCAACGTGGCTGGACAGCGGCCCGGTTCCGCCGCGCCGCACCAAACCACGCAGGCGCACCATATAGTCGGTGTAGCCGCGCACCGTGGCGCCCAGCACGGCCGGGTCGGCCGGCACGTCCGCCTCCCGCCAGGCGTCGAGCAACAAGGCGAAGGCGTCTTCCATGCGACAGTGGTCGGCCGCCACCGCCTCACCGAAGTCGATCGCGGCGAGGAGCAGGCGCGTCTGCCCTCCGGGTGCCCCCTGCTCCTGCATCGCCTCCAGCAGCGCGTGCAGCGCGTCATGACGGCGCGACACCGTGCCCTCAGCCGCCTCGCTTGGCCCGGCAGTTTCGTGCTGCATCTGATCCCCGCTCAGGTGGTACAATCGTTCTATACGTACGCGTGGCTCGACCGCGAGGGAGATGAAATGGGTGTCCGGTCGCAACCACTCGGCGTCGTGACGGAGGGGAGCTTCACCGGCGGCCTCACGGTTCGCCTGGCTCCGGATTGCCCCACCGAGGCGCTGCGCGTCGGCAGCTTCGTCGTCCTCGAAGGGAACGACAACCGTTATTTTAGCCTGATCGCCGACATGCGGCTGCGTGTGACCGACCCATCGCTCACGGCTCACCCGCCCGCGGGCGGATCACCCTTCGTGCGCCAGGCCCTGGCCGGAACGCACACCTATGCGACGGTCGAGGTGCGCCCCAGCCTCATGCTCGAGAACGCATCGAAGCTCACCGGCGCCCCGCCCGGGCCCGTACGCAACATTCCGATGCACTTTGCGGTCCTCCGCGAAGCCCGGCCGGAGGACTTCGACCTCGTGTTCGGATCGGAGGGCGACACGCGCTTCGCGCTCGGCACCCCGCTCACCATGGACATCCCGATCCCGATCGACCTGAAAGCGTTCATCGAGCGGAGCAACGGGATATTCGGCCAGAGCGGCACCGGAAAGAGCGTGCTGACCCGCCTCCTGCTCTTCGGCCTAATCAAGAGCGATGTCGCATCGGCGCTGATCTTCGACATGCATGACGAGTATGCCTACGCGAAGCGCGACCCGGAGATCGCCGGGCTGGTGGAGCTCTTCGGCGAGTCGCGCGTCAAGGTCTACACGCTCGACAAGCGGACCGGCGGCAGCCGGGACGTCGTCATCGGGCTGAATCAGATCGAGCCGGAAGATATCGAGCTCCTGGCCGACGAGTTGAACCTCCGCGAGACTTTCCCGGCCGTCGCCCACCAACTCCAGCAGGCGTTCAAGAGCCGCTGGATGCAGCGGCTGCTCGCGATGGATTCCGAGGACGTCGCCGAGTTCTGCCAGCAAACTGGGGCGCACCCCGGCGCGGTCGACGCCCTGCGCCAGAAGCTGGCCCTGATCCGCAAGCGGGATTACGTCGTCGAGGAAGCCGGGTTCTCCTGGGTGGACGATATGCTCCACCACATCGAGCGGGGCAACCACATCATCCTCCAGTTCGGCCGCCACGACTCGCTGCTCGACTACATGCTGGTGGCCAACATCGTCACCCGGCGCATCCACCAGCGCTACACCGAGAAAGCCCTGGCCGCGCAGGCCGACGGCGCGTTCGGCCAGGAGCCGCGGCATCTGGTGATCGTGCTGGAGGAGGCGCACAAGTTCCTGACCCCGGAGGCCGCCCGCCAGTCGATCTTCGGCACCATCGCCCGGGAGATGCGCAAGTACTCGGTGACGCTCCTGGTCGTCGACCAGCGACCGTCCAGCATCGACCCCGACGTGCTCTCCCAGCTCGGCACGCGCATCACCGGCCTCCTGGCCGACCAGCGCGACATCGACGCCGTCCTGACCGGCGTAGGTGACCGCAACCAGCTCCGTGGGATGCTTGCCAGCCTTGAGCCGCGCCAGCAGTGCCTCATCGTCGGCCACGCCATCCCGATGCCGATGCTCCTCCGCACCCGCCAGTACGACCGCGCGAGCCTGATGGCCGAGCTACGCGCCTCCTCCAAAATCCGGCCCATCGACGGCCACGAGTTGCTGGCTCGCTACCGCAGCTTTGACGAGGACGAATAGCGCCACATGCGACTCCTGCATTTCGCCGACCTCCATCTCGGCATGGAGAACTACGGCACCCTGGACACGAAGCTGGGGTACTCCACCCGCGTACGTGACTACCTCGCGGCTTTCGATCAGGTCATCGACCACGCGATCGAGCACCAGGTCGATGCTGTGCTCTTCGCTGGCGACGCCTTCAAGCATCGCGACCCCAGCCCGACGATCCAGCGGGAGTTCGCCAAGCGCATCCGCCGCCTGGCCGCGGCCGAGATCCCGACCGTGCTGCTCGTCGGCAACCACGACCTGCCCAGCATCGACGCCCGCGCCACGCCGATGGACATCTATGCCACGCTCGACATCCCCTTCATCTACGTCGCGCGCGATCCGGACGTACTCCGACTGGAGACCCGCGGCGGACCGCTTCAGGTGGTCACGCTCCCCTGGCTCTCGCGTAACCGATTGCTCGACCCCGAGCAGCGGCGCAACCCCGACCCAGGTGCCGTGAGCCGCGCCGCGGCCGAAGCCACCTCGTTGATCCTCAGCGCCCTGGTCGACCAGCTCGATCCCGAGATACCGGCCGTGCTCCTCGCGCACCTGAGTATCGAGGGTGCGCGCCTGGGGTCGGAGCAGTCGATCATGCTCGGTGAGGATCTGGTGCTCGACACGGACGAGCTGCGCGTGCGCGCCTTCGACTACGTGGCGCTGGGCCATATCCACCAGCACCAGTTGATCACGGCGCGCCCGCCAACCGTCTACGCCGGAAGCCTGGAGCGCATCGACTTCGGGGAAGAACGCGAGGACAAGGGGTTCGTCCTGGTCGACATCCAGCCCGGCCCCGCCGGGGAACGACGTGTCGAATGGACGTTCCAGCCGGTCCGGTCACGCCCCTTCGTGACCCTACGGATCAAGGCGGTGCATGAGGATCCGATGGTCGATGTCGAGCGCGAGATCGAGCAGCGCGCCGCCGATCTAGACGGGGCGATCGTCCGCGCCTTCATCGCGGTGCCGCCCGAGCGGGAGGAGCTGCTGCGCATCGACGAGGTGCGCCGGATGCTCCTCCAGAGCGGCGCCGCCTACGTCGCAAAGGTCGTGCGTGACGTCGACCTCCAGGTCCGTCCTCGCATCGAGTTGCGCGACCACGAGACCCTCGACCCCGTGGCCGCGCTCGAAAAGTGGCTCTCCCTCCGCGACCTCACCGAGAACCAGCGCCGCCGCATCCTCGAAGCCGGCAAGGCCCTCATCCAGGCCGAGCGGGATGGGGAGTGAGGCGTGATTCGTCATGCGTCATACGTCCCCCTCACCCCCGACCCCTTCTCACGAGGGAAGAGGGGAGAAGGGCTGAATACCGAACGCTGAAGACGTTTGACGCATGACGCATGACGTATTACGTCACAGATACCGCTGGAACCACCCCAGGATGTACTGAAGGCGCTCCACCCGGTGCTTGGGTTTGCCGCTGCGCGAGAGGTTGTGGTTCTCGTTCGGGAAGCGGACGAACTCCACCTCCCGCCCCAGCTTCTTCAGGGAAATGAACAACTGCTCGGCCTGCGCGATCGGGCAGCGGTAGTCCTCCTCGCTGTGGATGATGAGCAGCGGCGTCTTCATGTTCTCGACGTAGGTGATCGGTGACAGGCGCACGTAGGTCTCCCGCGCCTCCCACGGCACCCCGCCCCACTCGTACGCGCCGAAGTGGAACCCGATGTCGCTGGTGCCGAAGAAGCTGTAGAGGTCAGACACGCAGCGCTGTGTGACGGCCGCCTTGAAGCGGTCAGTGTGACCGATCACCCAGTTGGTCATGTAGCCGCCGTACGAGCCGCCGGTGACGCCCAAACGGTTGGGATCGACGTAGCCCTGCTCGATGACGTAGTCGACGGCCGCCATGAGGTCCGGCATGTCCTTCTCACCCCAGGCGGCGCGGGTGTAGGAGGCGTACTCCGTGCCGTATCCCTGGCTGCCCCGCGGGTTGGTGTACACCACGACGTACCCCTGAGCCGCAAGGAGCTGGAACTCATGGAAGTAGTGGTTGGCGTACATCCCGTGCGGCCCGCCATGGATCTCCAGCACCATCGGGTATTTCCGGCCCGGCTCGAAGCCGATCGGCTTCATCACCCAGCCGTGAATCTCCGCCCGGTCTTCCGCGTGGCTCGGAACCCGGAACTCCTCCGGCTCGCTGAGCGCGACCGAGCTGAAGAACTCCTCATTGACCGCCGTCAGCCGCCGCTCGTCGGAGCCGTTCGCGCGGCAGACGTACACGTCGCACGGGTTGAGCGGGTCGCCCGCCACAAAGGCGATACGGCTACCGTCCGGGCTCACGCTGAAGTCGAGCACCCGCCGCTGGCCGCCGACCACGAGGGACGGATCGCCGCCCGCAGCCGGCACGCGGTACACGTGCGTGTTCCCGCTGTCGCTCACCTGGAAGTAGATCCAACCATCGGGAGTCCAGGCGAGGCCGGGGTTCGCCGGAGCGCACGTGTCGTTGATGCCGGCGTCGCCAACCGTGCGCCCGAGCCCCTCGGTGAGGCACCGGATCGTTCCACCGTCAGCGACCCACACCTGGGAGTCGATGGCGCCGCCCGACTCCGGCTGACGATGCCCCGCAAAGGCGATCGCCGCGCCGTCGACCGACCACACGGGCCGGCCGAAGTCGGCATCGTTACCCGTCGCGATCGGCCGCGCCTCGCCTCCACGGGCTGGGACCGCCCAGATCTCGCTCACCGTGTTGAACTCGCGGTCCTCCGTGCGGTTGGAGACGAAGGCGATCTCGTGCCCACCGGGGGACCACACGGGCCAGGCGTCGTTGAAATCACCTGACGTCACCTGCCACGGGTCGCCGCCCGCCGCCGGGACGCACCAGATGTGCGTGTGCTTGTCGTCGAGGAAGCCCGAGACGCCGTCGGCGCGGAAGCGGATGCGGGTGATCCGCACTACGTCGCTTTTCTCCTCCTCGCCCTCATCCTCGTCACGCTTCTCGAGTTGGGCTGCCTCGGTCTTGCTCACCAGGGCCAGGGTCGAGCCGTCCGGCGACCAGGCAAAAAAGGTCACGCCCTCGGGAAGATCCGTGACCTGCGTCGCCTCGCCACCATCGACCGAGATGGTCCAGACCTGAGACTTGCCGGATCGGTTCGAGAGGAACGCGATCCGCGACCCATCGGGCGACCAGCGCGGGAAACTATCCCGCGCGTCGGCGGACGTGAACCGGCGCGGCGTGCCACCATCGACTGGCACCACGAAAATCGACGATCGGTAGTCGTTCTTCTCCTTGTCGAGGATCGTCTGTGTGTAGGCGACGTATCGGCCATCGGGGGAGATCTGTGCGTCGCTAACCAGCGTGATGTTGTAGATATCCTCCGGGGTCAGGCGACGCTTCGCACCCGTCGACGCACCCACAATCGTCCTCCTCCCTCTCGACAAACAACCGCCTGCGCATAGTAGCACAGGCGGTTTCCCAGTGCTCGGCTGCCGAGCTCACACGATACGGCGAATTCCGTTCCTCGTCCCATTGAGGATCTCAGGCGCCGGAATCCTTCAGGCCGCGCATGCGGAGGGAGATGGCGCGCAGCTCCTCGACGATCTCGGCTCGCTCCTCCTGGTACGTTTCCTCGTCGATCTCGCCTCTCGCCCGCTCCTCGTCGAGCTTGTTCAGTTCCGCCGCGAGCGCCAGCCGCTCGGCTTCCAGGCTCTCGGGGTCGTCGGGCAGATCGTGTGCGGCGTCGCTCGCCGCCTCGGCCGGTTGGCGACGAGCCCGAACCGCCTGGAACGTGAGCACGCCTGCAACCGCCAGACCCACCACCGCGGCGATGCCCGCGTACAACGGACCGCGGTCGGTGTCCGTAGAGCCGGGCTTCGGCAGGCCGTCCACGGTGACGGCGATGACGTCCCCGACCACCGGCTGCTGGGCTGAGATCACGTGGTACACGGTCCCGGCGATGTTGGCCGTCCCGGCATCCTGCATCGATGGCGAGGAGATGTTATAGGTGCCATCCTCAATCAGCACGCTGAGCGCGTCGGTCGGCTGGGCGGTCCCGATCTCCAGCGTCGCCTTCGTCCCCTGGTAAGGTACGAGGTAGGAGAACATGGCATCGTGGCTGCCGGGGGTGATGAGGCCGGTGGTGATCAGGTAGCCATCCTCGTATCGGAGCTGGCCGAAGTTGAAGCCGGACTGCGGCTGCTGGATGATCTGCGTCGCACCGGGCGGCAGCGGGATGCGGAGCACCGTGCCGTTCTGTCCCACGTACGCGCGGTCGCTGCTGTTGTCGAGCGAGACGATCTCGAATATTTCGAGGGCCCCCACTTCCGTGTTAGCCCCGGCGATGATCACGCCGCGTGAGGCGATTTCGATGACGCTCGGGTCATCCGTCGGCTCGTAGACGGTCAGGTCGGCAGTCGTCTGCGGCTGGTCGCTCAGCAGCAGCAGCGAACTGTAGTAGTCATAGCCCTGGTACCTGACGGTCGCGATATAGCCCTCGCCCTCGTTCACCGGTAGGTTCTCGAAGCGGTAGGAGCCGTCCTCACCGGTCGTCGTGGTGTACTCGTCGGTGGGCTGCATCTCCTGGTACCGGGTGAGCTTCACTTCCAGGCCGGCCACGCTGCCGCCGCCGGGCGTACCGTTCTTCACCGTGCCGGAGATGACCCCGTCCCCCGTCGCGGGGGGCGTGGCGCCAGGCGTGGCGGCGGGCGTGGCCGCCCCTTCGGATACACCTGGCGTGGCGTCTTCAGCGAGTGCTGTGAACGGGATCATCAAGGCGAGGGCGACGAGCAGAGCCACAAGTGACCGGCGCAGCGTCATGGACGTGGGACTCCTCCTCCACGTGGGGCATCCCGCCCCGACCGACTCCGCGCCGAAGTGTAGCAGGTGATTTCGGGACCGTCCGACCGCACGCATCGATGGGCGTGGCTCAGCCACCCCGCTCCCAGGGGCGACTGGGCGAGCCAATAACCGGTTCGCACGTTCCACCGTTCGAAGCTGGTGCCGCCAAATCAGGCGCGCGCCTCGGCCGCGGCGTAGGCCCGGTCGAGGACTTCGACCAGGTGCAACACCGGCCGATTGTCGCCGCGGGCGCGGAGCCCACTGGTGAGCTGGAGCATGCAGCCGGGGTTGGCCGACACGATCGCCTCAGCTCCGGTCGAGAGGGCGTTGTCGAGTTTCCGCGCGAGCAGCTTGCTCGACATGTCCGGCTGGAGCAAGTTGTAGATCCCGGCGCTGCCGCAGCAGAGGGACGACTCCGGCATCTCGACGACTTTCAGCTCCGGGATCGCCTTCAACAACTGCCGCGGCTGCTTGGCGATCCGCTGCGCGTGGGCCAGGTGACACGGCTCCTGGTAGGTGACGGTCATCGGGAGCGGCCCGGGCTCCGCGCTCAGCCCCTTCGCCGCCAGGAACTCGGTGACGTCTTGCACGCGTTCGGCGAAGCGCGCCGCGCGCTCGGCGTATTCCGGGTCGTCCTTGAGGAGGTGCCCATACTCCTTCATTGCCGCGCCGCAACCGGCGGCGTTGACGATGATCGCGTCGAGATACGGGCTGTCGAACGCGTCGATGTTCTTCCGCGCCAGTGCGCGACCGCCGTCGGGATCGCCTTGGTGGACGTGCAGAGCCCCGCAGCAGCCCTGCCCGTCGATCAGCGTCACCTCGAAGCCGTTGCGGGTCAGCACACGGATCGTCGCCTCGTGGATCTCGGCGTATGCCGTGCTCATAATGCAGCCGGTGAACAGGCCGACGCGCCCGCGCCACTGGCCTTGCGCGGGGATCGTCTCCCCCTTGGGCACGACGAAGCGGTCGCTCACTCGCGGCATCAGCTCGTGGGCCTGATCGAGGCCGAGCAGCTTGAGCACACCGCTGCGCTTGGCGATGCGGGGGAGCGGCGAGCGCTGGTACAGCCGCAGCCCGGTGCTGAGGGCGCGGAAGCGGCGCATGTCGGTGAAGACCCCGCCGAAGACGACTTTGCGGAGCACCCGTGCCTTGGGAGTGCTCTTGCGCGCCTGCTCGATCTGCGCCCGCGACGCCTCCAGGATCTCACCGTACTTCACGCCGGAGGGACAAACCGCCTCACAGGCCCGGCAGTTGAGGCAGAGATACATCTCTTCCTCGAAGAGCGGGTCGAGCAGGTCCAGCCGGCCTTCGCTGACCTCCTTCATCAGCCAGATTCGGCCCCGTGGGGACGAGCGCTCGCGCCGGGTGATCACATAGGTCGGGCACGAGGGGAGGCAGAGGCCGCAGTGGACGCACGAGCGAATAACCTCCGTACTGGGGACATCGTGCCCCGCGAATCCGCGCAACTCGCTCGCTGGTGCAGTGGTCGCCATCGTTCCGTTCCTTCGTCCCGTACGCCCGTTCGGCTGGTGTCGCTCGTGCTACGTGTTAGAGGTGGCCGATGAACCGCCCCCGATTTAGCGTGCCGCGCGGGTCAAATTCGGCCTTGAGGGCACGCATCGTGTCGAACCCGGCCGGCCGCCGGCCGAACACGTCGGTGTCCGTCTTGACCCCGTGCGGAGCGGTCAGCAGCGTCGCGTGCAGGCCCAAGGGCGCCAGTTCCTCCCAGGCACGCCGCAGCACCGCAGGCTCGCCGGAGGCCCGCATGTAGCAGAGCCCGCTCCCCATGTCCAGCGTCATCTCCGTGGCGAGGTCGAGCGCCGCCAGCTCGTTCATCGCAGCCTCGGCAACGACCGATACCTGGGACGGAGCCACGCCCACCCGCACGCCGATCGTGTCCGCGGCGGGCGCCGCGTCGAGCGCCAGCGCGATCCGCTGCCAGAGGCTGGTGGTCTCGTCGTTCTCCACGATGTCGGCCGCTTCCGCACCATGGCGGACCGCGGCCGCGATCCGCTCGGCCTGGCGGGCGACCGCCACCGGCGGCGCCTCGCAGCGCAGGCAGAGCGACCAGCGCGCATCCGGCAATTCCGCGCGACGCGTGGCCCCTTCGTCGAGTACCACGATCGCCGTCGGGGCGAGCTGCGATGTGCGCACCGCCTCAGCCGCCTCAACCGCAGCCGCCAGCGTGGGGAAGCGGGCGACGACGCTTCGCTGCGCACGCGGCCTGGGGATCACCTTCATGTTCACCTGGGTGATCACGGCCAGCGATCCGAGCGAACCGTAGTAGAGGCGCATCATGTCGAAGCCGGACACGTTCTTCACCACCATGCCGCCGCCCTTGGCGATCCGGCCGGCCGGCAGCACGACGGTGATGCCGATCAGGAGGTCGCGAAGCGAGCCGTAGCCAAAGCGGCGCGGTCCGGCGAGCCCGGCAGCCACAACGCCGCCGATGGTCGCTCGATCCGGTCGTGCGACGTCAATCGGCAGCACCTGCCCGTGCTCGGCCAGGTGCCGGTCAAGCTCGGCGATCGTGCAGCCCGCCCGCACCGAGATGGTCAGGTCGTCCGGCTCGTGGTGCGCCACCCCGTCCAGGGCACGCAGGTCGAGGGCCACGTCGTAGCCGGCCGGCAGGTTGCCCAGCCCCATGTGCGAGCCGCCGCCCCAGGGGATCACCGCCAGCCCCGCGTCGTTGGCGGCCGCCAGGCAGGCGCTCACCTCCTCGACCGTCGCCGGGGCAAGCGCTGCTGCCGGGACCACGCCATCGACCGCATAGTCCTGAGGGTCACGGCGCGCTACCCCCGCGGGAAGCGCGTCGAGGTTCGGCACGTCACGCTCCTGCTCAGACGACATCTTCCAGCCCCAGTCCACCGGCTACCGGGACGCCGGACTCCTTGATTGCCGCCACCTCGCCGCAGGAGAAGGAGGTCGGGAAGACCTTCTCCGGGTTGAAGTACATAAGCGGATCGAAGCTGCGCTTCAGCCCTGCCATCGCTGCCAGGTCATCCGGAGAGAAGATCAGCGTCAGGTAATCCTTCTTCTCCAGCCCGATTCCGTGCTCGCCGGAGACGGTGCCGCCGCGCTCGACACAGTACTGCAAAAGATCCGTCCCGGCGTTGAGTACCCGCTCGATCGCACCCTTTTCGTAGCGGTCGAACAAGATGAGCGGGTGCAGGTTGCCGTCCCCCGCATGGAACACGTTAGCAATCCGCAGCCGGTACTCACGGCTCAGTTCACCGACGAAGCTCAGCGTCTCGGGCAGCTTGGTCCGGGGAACGGTCGCGTCCTGGAGGTAGTAGTTGGGGGTGAGCCGGCCCATCGCGCCGAAGGCGGCCTTGCGCGCGAACCACAGTGCCTCGCGCTCCTCGGCCGACTCCGCCACCCGCACCTCCATCGCGTCGTGCTGGCGACAGATGTCGGCAATGGCATCGGCGCTCTCGGCGACCGCCTCGGAGAGGCCGTCGATCTCAACGAGCAAGACCGCACCAGCATCGGTCGGGTAGCCGGCGTGGAACGCCGCCTCCACCGCCTGAATCGAAAGCTGGTCCATCATCTCCAGCGCCGCGGGCAGGACGCCCGCCGCGACGATGGCCGAGACCGCATTCGATGCCGTGTCGATGGTCGGGAACGGCGCCAGGAGCACGCTGACCGCCTCCGGGTTGCGGGTCAGGCGCACCATCACCTTGGTGACGATTCCCAGCGTCCCTTCCGAGCCGACGAGCGTCCCGGTCAGGTCAATCCCCGGCCACTCCGGCGCCGGGCCACCGGTCCAGATCACCTCTCCGCTCGGCAGCACAACCTCCAGGCCCAGGATGTGGTTCGAGGTCACTCCGTACTTCAGGCAATGCGGTCCGCCCGAGTTGTTGGCGACGTTGCCACCGATGGTGCAGGCGCGCTGCGATGAGGGGTCGGGTGCGAAGAAGTAGCCGCGCGGCGTCGTCGTGTTCGAGAGCTCGAGGTTGATGACGCCCGGCTCGACGATGGCGTAGCGGTCGCGTTCATTGATCTCGATGATCCGGTTCATCCGGGTCATGACCACCATGATCCCGCCGCGCGCGGCGATAGCTCCACCCGCCAGGCCGGTTCCGGCCCCGCGCGGCGTGACCGGGAGCCCATACTCCCGCGCCAGGCGGACGACTTCCGCAACCTGCGCCGTCGACTGCGGAAGCACCACGAAGTCCGGGCGGTGACGTCCGGCGATGGCCTCATCCGACGCATCGTATTCGTAGACGAGCAGGTCGGTCGGATCGGCGATCACACCACTCGCGCCGACGACCGCTTCCAGTCGTTCGCGCAGAGCCGCCCTATCCATAGCCCACACTCCTCTGGTGATGACACTCGCTAGTGTCAGTATGCAGGACACCGGGAGGCACCGCAACCGCCGTAGCGAAACGGCCCTGCCCGCACTGGACGCTGCCGCGGCTCACCGCATTCGTACGCACCCATTCATGGACAGCTATGGCATAATCCGGGGCAGGACGCAACGAGAGGAGAGATTCGTCATGGCCGAACCGAACTACTGGATCATCGTCGGTTCCCCCGAAAACTTCGCCACAACTAGGGCGCACGGGTTCACCATCCAGGGAATCAAGAGCCGCCACCGCAAGAAGGCCGAGCAAATGCGCCCGGGCGACAAGTTCATCTACTACGTTACCGGCGTAAAGGCGTTCGCCGCGATCGCCACCGTGACCTCGGAATACTTCGAGGACCACACCATCATCTGGAAGAGCAGCAACCCGAAGAAGAAGGACGAGGACTACCCGTATCGCGTCAAAATCGAGCCGGACATCGTCCTCCCCGAGGATCAGTATCTCCCCGCCGAGGAGATTGCCCGCGGCATGGAGCATGTCCAGAAGTGGCCGGCCGAGAATTGGACGCTCGCCTTCCAGGGCAACGTCCACAAGATCAACCAGCACGACTACGAACTGGTCCGCGCCGCGCTGGCTGAGGCCGCCACCGCCGCGGCCCCGGCGGACTGACGCATCCCCGCAATGCACGTAAACACAGGGCGCGGTCGGGAGAAACCGCGCCCTGTCTTCATCGACCCGATCCTTCCTCACCTGGGAACTATCCCACCTCGTCAGTCTCGGCTCTACGTACCCTGCGCCGACTTCGCCACCCACGTCACCGTGCTCGGCGCCGGGAAGTACGGCGTTGAGAACCTGGCCAACCTGGGTACAATCCCGCCGAAGGGCGCGACGATCGTCGTTGGCGCGCCCAGCATGTCGGTGCCTCCGGCGGCCCCACCCGTGTCTTCGCCATTTTCCCAGGGCGGGATGAGGAACGGAGAGCAACGACCGGAGCGAGAGGAGATTCCATGGGGTACTGCCCGCGTTGCGGCGAGAACTCGGCCTTCGGGGCTTCGGAACCGGGGAAGCGCGACCTGCGCCCCAGGGCGCTGCGGATCCCGGCCGGCTCGCGCATCGTCAACCTGCCGTCCGACGTGCAGGACGGCCAGGTCATTCAATACGGCGGCAGCCGCTTCCGCGTCCGCCGCGAAGGCAACGACTACCTCATGGAGATCGCGGAGTAGCGACTGCCGCCGATCGCTCCGGCTCGCGAAGCGGTAAGCCGCGCGGACATCGACGCGCCCCGACAAGGAGTGCCGACCGATCGTTGGGGCAACCACCAGCGAGCGGTCCGTTGCCGCTCCGGGCGACGCGACAGTGGCAGCGTGGGGGCGGTGGATTCGCGCGGCTCACCGAGAGCTGAATATGACGAAGGCCGGGCGCGACGCCCGGCCTTTCCTCGGTGGAGATGGGGGGAATCGAACCCCCGTCCAGAACCTTCAGCCGAAGATCTACTACAAGCTTAGTCGGTGTTTTGGATCCCGCGCCGAACCCCCACCGACAGGGTTTCGTCGCGGTAGTCGGATGGTCTTAGGCTGATCCTATCCGACACTCGGACCAGCAGCACCCCGGCCTTGTGGCGCCCACTCCCAACCCGCCGGGGTGGGGTCGGGGTGGACGTCGCCGCTAGTTAATTACGCGGCGAGAGCGTAAGACTCGTTGCCGTTTATGGCTTTGCCCCTTTTTACGAGTCCCGGGGCGACCTCGGCTTGCAATCCTCGCGCCTACGGCCCTGTCGAAACCAGACATCCCCGTCAGTGCGCAGAAAAGTATACCATGCGAGCTAACGCTGCCGCAACGCGCGCTCCATCTCGCGACGGGCATCCCGCTCGGCCATCGCCTCGCGCTTGTCGTACGTCTTCTTGCCGCGTGCCACGCCGATGTCCACCTTCGCCAGACCCTTGCGCAGCACCAGCCGCAGCGGCACCAGCGTGTACCCCTTCGCCTCGACGCGGTTCCTCAGGTAGTTGAGCTCGTTGCGGTGCACCAGCAGCTTGCGCGGGCGGTCCGGGTCGTGCTGGAAGTACCCGCCCGCATGCTCGTACGGCGAGATGTGCATCCCGATCAGCCACAGCTCGCCGTTCTCGATTCGCGCGTAGGCGTCGCGCAGGTTCACCCGCCCGGCACGGATTGACTTGATCTCCGTCCCGGTCAGGGCGATGCCCGCCTCGAGCTCCTCTTCGATGTGGTAGTCGTGGTACGCCTTCCGGTTCGTGGCGACGACCTTCTCGCCCCCACTCGCCGCCGGCGCCTTCGCCTTCGCCATAGCGTCTCAGTCTACCATCGCGGCGCCGATTCTCCCAGGTTTGAAGCCGGTTTGCCGCCCGCGTTGAGTGCTCCGTACAATCTCGGGCATGGAAGACGCGTACGCGCTTATCGCGCCCTTCTATGACCTCGAGTTCGACGAGTTCGACGCCGACGTCGAACTCTACCTGGGCTACGCCGACTACGTCGGCTCCCCCGTGCTCGAACTCGGCTGCGGCACCGGTCGGCTCCTCTTGCCGCTCGCCAAAGCCGGTCTCCAGGTTCACGGCATCGACAATTCCCCCGCGATGATCGCCCGTGCCCGAGCGCGGCTGGAGGAGGCCGGGATCTCCGGCGTCGAGCTGCGCATCGACGACATGACCGACTTGAGCGCCTACCCCGCCGACCACTTCCGCATGGTCTTCGCCGCGATCAACTCGTTCCTCCACCTCGAAACCCGCGAGCGACAGTTGACCGCGCTCGCGGAGGTGCACCGGGTGCTTCACCCGGACGGCATCCTCATCCTCGACCTTTTCCATCCCACCCCCGCCCTCCTCCACGCCATGGAGGACGGCCTGCGGGTGGACGGCCAGTGGCCGCTCCCCGGCGGTGGGCGAGTCGACCGGTTCAGCACGCGCCGCGTCTACCCCGCCGAGCAGCGGATCGAGACGACCCTCTACTACGACCACACCGAGCCCGGTGGCGCGGTCCGCCGGACGGTCACCAGCTACACGATGCGCTACATCCACCGCTTTGAGATGGAGGGACTGCTCGATCAGGCCGGCTTCGTGCTGGAAGGGGTCTACGGCTCGTACGAGCTCGACCCTTTCGACGACGACTCCGCCATCATGCTCTTCGTCGCCCACCGGCGGCCGTAAGGCCACCCTTTGCTATAATCGGCGCGCCGCGCGCCGCTGCGAGTAATCCCCGCGCGGCATCGCTTGCGATACCTGAGGAGAGGGAGGACCGGTCGTGATCCACGGCGTCGAGGTCAAGCGGCTCATCACGCACGCGGACGAGCGCGGGGCGTTGACCGAGCTGATCCGCCGCGACGACCCGTTCTTCGAGCAGTTCGGACAGTGCTACGTCTCGGTGAGCTACCCGGGTGTGATCCGCGGCTGGCACTACCACAAGAAGCAGACCGACTACTTCACCTGCGTCAAGGGAATGATCAAGGTCCCGCTCTACGACATCCGGGAGGACTCGCCGACCTACGGTGAGCTGAACGAGTTCTTCATCGGCGACGACAACCGCATCGTCGTGAAGATCCCCGCCGGGGTGCTCCACGGCTTCAAGAACATCGGTCACGAGCCGTGCTATCTACTCAACTTCCCGACCGAGCCCTACAACCCGGACGATCCCGACGAATACCGGATTCCCTGGAACTCGCCCGACATCCCGTACAACTGGGATATCCAGTTCAAGTAGATCGGACCGCGAGCGTGGCGCAGTCGCCCCGGTACCCCGACGAGATCGAGATCCAACCGGTGCGCGCACCGGTCGACGCCGAGGTCGCGGTGCCCGGGTCGAAGAGCGACACCAACCGTGCGCTTCCGATCGCTGCCCTCGCGGACGGCACCTCGGTCATCCGCGGTGCGCTCTTCAGCGACGACACGCACTACATGGCCGAGGCGCTCAACGCGCTTGGGATCCGGGTCTCCGCCTCGCCGGAGGACCGCACCTTCACGGTGGCCGGCGCCGGTGGCACGATCCCCGCGCCGTCGGCATCGCTCTTCATCGGCAACTCGGGGACGACCGCCCGCTTCCTGACCGCGCTCCTCGCGCTCGGCCGCGGAGAGTACGTCCTCGACGGCGTCGAACGGATGCGCCAGCGCCCCATCCAGCCGCTCCTCGACGCGCTTCGGCAGCTCGGCGTCGACGCCGTGTCGATCCACGGAACCGGCTGCCCGCCGGTCCGGGTCCGCGCGGATGGACTCCGCGGCGGGCACACGCGGCTCGATGGCCGCGAGAGCAGCCAGTTCCTCAGCGCGCTGCTCATGGTCGGTCCCTGCACGAGGGACGGCCTGACCATCGACATTGAGGGTGATCTCGTGTCGAAACCCTATGTCGACCTCACCGCGTCGACGATGGCCGCCTTCGGCGCGACGTTGACCAATGAGGGCTACCGCCGCTTTGTCGTGCCCGGCGGACAGGGTTACCGGGCCATCGAGTACCAGGTCGAACCGGACGCTTCGGCAGCCTCCTACTTCTTCGCCCTCGCGGCGGTCACGGGAGGACGCGTGCGCGTGCCCGGCCTCGGGAGCCGGTCACAGCAGGGTGACCTGCGCTTCGTCGGGGTCTTAGAGCGAATGGGCTGCACGGTCGAGATGACCGCCGACGCCACCGAGGTGCGCGGCCCGAAGCGCCTCGCGGGCATCGAGGTGGACATGAACGCCATCTCGGACACGGCGCAGACGCTCGCCGCGATCGCGCCGCTCGCGTCGGGGCCGGTCGCCATCCGCAACGTGGCTCACATCCGTGCCAAGGAGACGGACCGGATCGCCGCCGTCGTCGCGGAGTTGCGCCGCCTCGGCGTGCGCGTCGAGGAGATGCCGGACGGTCTCGTGGTCTACCCCGGCGCCGTCCGGCCCGGCCGGGTGGAGACGTACGACGACCACCGCATGGCGATGAGCTTCGCCATCCTGGGCTGCGCCACCCCGGGCATCCGCATCGCCGACCCCGGCTGCGTCGCCAAGACCTTCCCCGAATTCTGGGACACGCTCGCCGCCGCTACCGCGGGGGCGCGGTAGGCAGTCACACGTCATATGTCATCCGTCATGCGACTTGCGTGTTGCGTGTTCCGTGATCCGTGCTGCTCCCCTCTCCCCTGGTGAGAGAGGGGCCGGGGGTGAGGGGGACGGATGACGCATGACGCATGACGCATGACGCCTCACACCCGCGCCATTCGATTCCACAGATACAGGTCCGCCAAGACCAGGCACATCATCGCCTCGGCCACCGGCACGACACGCGGGCAGATCGACGGATCGTGCCGCCCCTCGACCAGGATCTCGCGCTCGTTGCCGTGGATGTCGACCGTGCGCTGCGGCTGAGACACCGAGGAAGTCGGCTTGACTGCGAGGCGCACGACGATCTGCTCACCGTTAGAGATCCCACCGAGCATGCCGCCAGCGTGGTTCGAGTAGGTGCGCACCCGGCCGTTCTCGATGTAGAACTCATCGTTGTGCTGCTTGCCGGTCATGAGGAAGGCGCCGAACCCCTCGCCGATCTCGACGCCCTTGACGGCCGGGATACTGAACATCGCCTGCCCGAGCAGCGCGTCGAGCTTGTCAGCCGTCGGCTCGCCCAGTCCCGGCGGCACGTTATCCGCGCGCACCTCTACGAGCCCGCCGAGGCTGTCTTTCGCCTCTTTCGCCTCGAGGATGGCCTGCACCATCTTCTCCGCGGCGACCGGGTCGGGGCAGCGCACCGGGTTTCGGTCGATCTCATCCCGGTCGAACGTCTCCATCTTGATCGTGTGCAGTTGCCGCACGAAGCCGTACACCTCGACCCCGATGGTGCGCAGCAGTGCCCGCGCCACGGCACCGGCAGCGACGCGGCCCCACGTCTCCCGCGCGCTCGACCGCCCGCCGCCACGGTGGTCACGGTGGCCGTACTTGGCCCAATAGGTGTAGTCGGCGTGCCCCGGTCGGAAGAGATCCCGAATCGCCTCGTACTTGCTGGAGTCGACGTCGGCGTTGTAGGTGATGAGCGAGATCGGGGCCCCGGTCGTGCGGCCCTCGAAGACACCGGAGAGGATCTGCACCCGATCCTTCTCCTGCCGCGGCGAGGTGACCTGGCTCTGCCCCACTCGGCGGCGATCGAGATCGCGCTGGATGAGCTCCTCGCTGATCTCCAACCCCGCCGGGCAGCCGTCGATCACCGCGCCGAGCGCCGGTCCGTGCGACTCACCCCAGGTTGTGACCCGGAACATGCGGCCATATGTGCTCGCCATTCTGCTCTCTCCCCCGCACCGGTGCCGTCACATGTCACCGCGTGGGCCGGTCCACCGGCCCCACAGGCGGTAGTCATGACTCATCGTACGCCGGAACCCGTAGCGCTCGTAGAGCCGTCGGCTCACTGAGTTTCGTGCCTGGGTGCTCAGGCCGATGCGGCGCGCGCCCTTCCCCGCCAGCACCGCAACGGCAAAGTCGAGCGAGCGCCACCCGTATCCCCGGCCCTGCCGGTCCGGCGCGACGGCGATCCGGTCCAAATGCCCCCAGTTCCCGCCGCGGAACCGGGTCACCCCGACATAGCTGACGACCGCGCCGCTGGCGTCCCGGCCCAGGTAAATCTCGACCCCTGCTGAGTGCAGGTAGTTCTCGAACTCACCTTCGCTGTTCCACCATAGCCAGGGGAACGCAGCGTGGTCGAGCTCCAGCAAGGCGTCACGCCGCGCTCGATCCTCCGGCAAGACCCGCTCGAACCGCAAGTCCCCCAGCGCGGGCTCAATGCGGCGCACCGGTGACAGCTCGTAGACGAGGATCTCTTCCAGCAGCTCGAACCCGGCGGAGTCGTAGAACGCCCGGTGGCGCGTCTCGAGATGCTCGCTCATCAGCACCAGCCGTTTGCCGGTCTCCGTCGCCACCTGCACCAGCGACTCCAGGAGGGGCACCGAGTTTGCCCCGCCCGCTAGCTCAAGGACGCCGACGATCTCGGGCCGGTGACGCCACGGCCCGCCGATGATGTACTCGCCCGTGCTGGGGATCCAGAGGCTCAGTCCCGGATACTCCCGCAGGTGCTCCTCAAGGTCGTGCACCTGGAATCGGCTCGACCACCCGAGCCGGAGCCGGCGCGACTCGTCGCTACTGAGCGGGACGATGCGCGGCGCCTCGATGCGGCCTCGCCGCGCGTCCGCTTGCCACGATTCGGTCATTGACGTCTCGCGCCCCGCACTACAACGTCATCCAGACGGTTTCCAGGCCAAGGATACCCAGTGGGGTAAGCGTCATGCCATGGACGTACGGCTTGATCAGGGTAAGAGACGCCTCGGCATACAACGGCACTACCACCGCGTCGTCAATGATCGTCTGCTGCACCTGCTGGAAGAGCGCAGCGCGTCGCTCCGGATCGGTCTCGCCGCGCGCTTCATCGAGCAGCCGGTCCACCTCCGGGTTGCGGTAGCCAATCGGATTGTCGGGACTGGTCGAGTAAAACAGCGCCCGCAAGAACGTGTCAGGGTCCGGAAAGTCAGCGACCCAGGTGAGCGACGTCGCCGGCATCTCGCGAGTCCCCAGTTCGTTGATGTAGTCCGTGAAGTCCAACTGGAGCACCTCCACCGGGAGCCCAAGATCCCGCTGGTACACCTGTTTCATCGCGACCGGCGCCTGGGCTCCCGTAGTGTAGATCGACACCGTCGGCCGCTCGCTACCGACGGCGCGATCAAGCAGCGCCCGCGCCGCCTCCGGGTCGTACGCCGGGACCTCCGCGGGCCAGTCACGCCCGAGCAGCCCGGGCGGCAGGATGCCGTCCACCGGTGTCACGTGCCCGTCGTAGGTGACGGTGGCGATCTTGTGGCGGTCGAATCCCTGGAGCAGCGCCCGCCGCAAGTCCGGGTTGTCCAACGGTGGCACATTCGGGTTGAACAACACGTAGCTCACCGCAAAAAGGGGCTGGACGTGCAACTCCTCACGGAGCGGGCTGTTCGGCGCCTGCAAGCGATCGATCTCGAACAGGCCAACGTCGGCCACATCGACCTCGCCCTGCTCGTACATCGCGACCGGTTGCAGCGCCTCGGTCCCGATCAGGATGACCACCCGCTCCAGCGTGGGCGGGTTCGGCGTGTAGCCAGGGTGCGCCTCCAGCACGATGCGCTCCTGCTCCCGCCACTCGGCTAGGTTGAACGGCCCGCTCCCGTTCGGCTTCTTCCACCAGTTACCATCGTTGCGGGCGTTCTCGCGGTCCACAACGTAGCCCGGTGTCGCCGCCAGCTTCAGCAGGAAGTTCGTGGTCGGGTGCTCCAGCGTGATGCGCACCGTCCCCTGGTCCAGCACCTCCACGCCGCGGAGCGAGTCAGCGCGTCCGGCCAGCCGGTCGGCCGCGCCCGCGATGTCTGCCAGGTACGTCCCCGCGGGCAGCGTCTCCCCGTGCCCCCCTGCCAGCGCGGGATCCGTCGCCCGTTCCAACGAGTAGCGCACGTCCTCGGCAGTGATCCGCCGGCCGTTTGCGAACGTGATGTCCTCCCAGAGGAAGAACGTGTAGGTGAGCCCATCCGGGCTGATTTCGATCCGCCGCGCGAGGTCCGGGACCGGCTGCAATTGTTCATCCAGCCGAACCAGCCCCCGAAAGATCTGCCGCGTCACGAAGGCCGACTCGGTGTCCCGGACGAGAGCCGGGTCGAGCGTTGCTGGCCCGTCCGGCGATCCGATCATTGTCAGGGTCTGTTCCCCGCTCGGGTCGGCGACCGTCGCGGGCGGTGGCGCCTCCAGGACGGTTCCCACCTCGCCGCCACCGGTGCCCGGTGATTCCGTCCCCGCCCCAGCCGAACCCGGCTCAGTCGGCCGCACCGTAGGCGTCGCCTTGTCCCTCCCGAGGATCGATGCGCGACAACTCGCGAGCAGCACCGAGAGCCCCAGCAGCAGGGCTCGCCGGCTCACTCGCACATGGCTGAGGGTTGTCGTGTCGTCGGACGGCATCCACGCTCCTCGCTACATCAGCGACAGTGTAGCAAGCGGCCACACCGCGGAACATCGAATCGTGCTACCATCGCGCCCATCCGACGGCACACGGGACGCGCTGAGAGGAGACGGTCCATTGAAGGGCATGGTCGTCGCACCGCAACCGCTCGCGGTGGAAGAGGGTGTCAAGGTCCTTCGGCGTGGGGGCAACGCCTTCGATGCCGCCGTGACGGCGGCATTCGTCCAGATGGTGATCGATCCGCAGATGTGTGGCGTGGCCGGGTTCGGCGTCGCCAACCTCCGCGCGGCGGACGGGCGACACGAGGTGATCGACTTCAACGGCACCGCCGGCTCACGGGTCACGCCCGAGATGTGGAAGGACATCGTCATCGAGCAGGACTGGACGGGCTACGGCTACCACGTCCAGGGAGCGGTCAACGATGTCGGCTACGGCTCGATCATGACGCCTGGCACGGTCGCGGGCATGGCCGAGACGTTGCGCCGCTTCGGCACGATCTCCTGGGCCGATGCGCTGGCACCGGCGATCCGCATCGCTGAGGAGGGGTTCCCCGTCACCCCCGAACTGTGGCGGCTCTGGAACCAGCCGGCACCTCCAGGTCGGATCGCGATGCGGGAGCGCCTCAAAGCGACCGAGGCGAGCCGGAGGATCTACTTCCGCGACGACACCGAGACGCTGCGACCCGGTGAGTTGCTGCGCAACCCGGACTACGCCCAGGTACTGCGCCGCCTGGCGGAGGCCGGGCCGGAGGACTTCTACACCGGCGAGATCGCCGCTCGCATGGCCGAAGATCTTGAGCGGAACGGCGCGTTCGTCACGGCCGACGATCTTGCCAGCTACCGGGTGCAGGTTCAGGCGCCGCTGACCACGACCTACCGCGGCTACACGGTCCACACCAACAACCTGGCCGGCGGCGGCCTGTGTCTGGTGCAGATCCTCCACATCCTGGAGCACCGCGACATCGTGTCACTGGGTCTAAACAGTGTGGAGTACATCGACTTCGTCGCGCGGGCGATGCAGGCCGGATTCCACGACTGGTACACCTACGGCGCCGATCCCCGGTTCGTCGACGTGCCGGTCGACTGGCTCCTGTCCCGGGAGCGCGCGGCGGAGTGGTTCGCCCGCATCCGTGACCGGGAGCCGATCACCGTCCCGCTCTATCCGGAGCCAGCGTCGACAACGCACATCACGGTGGTCGACGCCGACGGCAACTGCGCGGCGATCACCCATTCCCTCGGGAACTCCAGCGGCGTCGTGACGCCCGGCCTGGGCTTCACGTACAACAACATCATGAACGCGGCGAACCCCATCCCCGGCCGGCCGAACTCGATCGCGCCGGGGAAGGCGCGGCTCACCGGGATGTGCCCCACCATCGTCCTCCAAGGAGACGAGCCCGTGCTCGTCCTCGGCGCCCCAGGCGGGACGCGAATCATCACCGGCGTGCTTCAGGTGCTGCTCAACGTGATCGACCACGGGCTCGGACCGGTGGAGGCGGTTTCCGCCCCGCGGTTCGACGCCCAGAGCCACCGGCTCGACTGTGAGACGCGCATTCCGTCCTGGGTCAAGGAGGAGTTGGGCCGACGCGGGTTCCAGATCGTGCCGAACCCGGCAGCGTACTGGACCTTCCCGCTGGTCCAGGCCGTAACCCGCGACCCGGTGACCGGCGCGCTCCAGGGCGGCGCCGATCCACGACTCGGTGGGGCGGCGATGAGCGCCTGAGAGGTGGTCGTTTCCGCGCCCTGGCAGCCATCTTGCGTACTCTTGCGGTGCTCAGTGGGTTGGCACGCGCGATCAACCACACCCACTGCCAACCCACACCATCCAACCGCTCTGACCCCAAGACGGGGGAGTACGCAGGATGCGTCGGCCCTGGCGGGATGATCCCGGCAATCTCGCTGCTCCGTCGTTGGTGCGCCCCGAGCCGGAGCGCACGCCGGCCCATCCCCGCTTCCTGCGTCCACCCCGCTACGCTCGGGCTGCCACGACCGGCTGGGAGGGTTCCGCGGCGGCGCGCGCCATCGTCGCGCTGGTCGTCACCTTCGTCCTGGTTCTCCTGGTCTACCTCCTCAGCCTGTCGTCACGGCCCGTCATCTCCAACCTCGCCCCGCGGCCCAACTCGGAGACACCCCCGGGCCCGGTCACGATCAAGGCAACGGTCAATTCCAACGCCCAGCCGATCCAAAGGGTGGTCATGACGATCGACGGCTCCCTCGTGGAGCCGGCCGTCATCGTCCAGAACGACCACGTCTGGGTCGTCACCTTCACCGCCGTGCTGCGGCGCGGGAAGCACGAGGTGCGGGTCGAGATGATCGACGAGGCCGGCAAGCGCAACGGCCACGCCTGGTCCTTTACCGCGGCAGGCCCACGGCTCGCACCAACCGTGACCTTCGCCGGTCCAGCCCCCGGAGACAGCCTTCCCGACGGCCTCATCCGCATCGCAGCCGAAGTCATCAGCGAGGGTGACGTTGTGCGCGCCGAGCTGCGCCTCAACGACGAAACCATTCCCACGTTCCTGACGCCGGACCCAGAATCAGCGACGCGTGCCCAGGGAGCACGCGCCGCAAAGACCTGGACGCTCTTCGCCGAGCCGACGCTCGCGCCCGGCTCGTATACAGCGCGCATCATCGTGGAAGACGTCTACGGCTCCACCACAGAAGAGGTCATGAAGTTCGCCGTGGTGGACGATCCGGCCGAGGCGTCGGCGCGCTTCGTCGCCGAGACGGGGCAGTACATGCGCAACCCGTTCAAAGCCTTCTGGGAAGCGCACGACGGCGCCACCATTTTCGGCCGCCCTCTCAGTCCGGAGTTCGTCGACGATCGCGGCATCACCGTTCAGTATTACGAGCGCGCGCGCCTCGAGCAGGCACCCGATGGCACGGTCATCTTGGGACTGCTCGGCCGGGAGGCACTGCCGGCCGACACCGAGCCGGTCGAGGCCCCAAACAACCCCGCCGTCCGCTATTTTCCTGAGACCGGCCACACGCTTGCTGGAAAGTTCCGAGAGTTCTGGGAGCAGCACGGAGGGATCCCGATCTTCGGATTCCCGATCACGGAGGAGATGGACGAGGCCGGTGTTCGGGTGCAGTACTTCGAGCGGGCGCGGTTGGAGTTGCGCCCGAACAGCGACGGCACCGGCATGGAGGTCAAGATCACCCCACTGGGTGAGCAAATGTGGCGACAGCGACGCGGTGGCCAGTGAGTGAGGGGTCACGCTCGCGACTGAATCGCCGCAAGGATGGTGCGCACGGTGTCGTCTACCGTGAGCGCTCCCGTGTCGACCGTCACAGTGGCGTGGGCACGGGCATCCGCCAGCCGATCGCGCTGCGTGCGGTACAGCCACTCGGGCCACGCCGGACCACGGCGCCGGCGTATCGTCTCCAGGTCCGCCTCCAGCACCACCAGATGGTCAGGGCGCGACCGTCTCCACAGGTCCGGAATAATCGAGTGCTCCTGCGCGACGACGTACGCGTCGTACCCCGCCTGGCGCAATGCATCGACGATCGTTGTCTTTCCCGATGCGCAGACGCCGACCACCGCAATCCGCATCGCGATCCCTCGATCCATCGTGGCCGCCGGGCACCGGGCCACGGCGACGAGCGGTAGCGGCTCAGCCAAGCGGCACCGTCAAGGCCATGCGGCGGATCGGTTCAGCCCGCTCGACCTGGCGTAGTCGCAATACCACCACGGTCATGTCGTCCCCGGCCCGGCCCTGGTCTGCCCCCAATGCAGCTTCGAGGAACTGGTCGGCGACTACCTGAGCAGGCGTCTCCGGACCGACCACCCGGACGCCGGTCGCAAGGAAATCCAGCGGCTGGCCCCGCCGCCCACCGGCGCCGATGATGCCATCACTGACCACGATCACCGTCAGGCCCGGCTCCGCCGGATACTCAAGTACGCGGGGACGGGTGTGCCGGTAGATCCCGATCCGGCCGCCGGACTCCGAGATCTGCGCGAACTCGCCGTTCCGCCCGAGCAGCATCGGCACCTCACTGTTGCGGGTGACTAGCACCGAGCGCGAGGCGAGGTCGACCGAAAGGATGTCCAGCGCAGCCGACACCTTGCCGTCTCGCATCGCATAGAGGAAGTCATGCGCAGCCCGAGCAGCCGCACCGTCCCGCACGCCCTCATTGAGCAGCCGCACCGCCGCCCCGGCGACGAGCAGGCTCAGCCGCTTGGCACCGGCGCCGCTCCCCTGCCCATCGACCAGCACGGCTGAGAATCCGCCGCCCGGTCGCTCGACCAGCTCAACGGTGTCGCCGCTCTCACGGGTGCCGAACTTGTGCGTCTTGGCAACTGCCAGCTCGATCGCGACCGGCATGGGCGTCACCGGTTGTCTGGCGTCTTGAGGACGGCGCGTGAGCCGTAGTTCCGCCCGTAGTACTCGGCGAAGGCCGCGTCGCGTAGCGGCTCCCACCAATCCCGGCGCTGCCGGTACCACTCGACAGTGTCGCGCAGGCCCTGCTCGAAGGGCACCTGCGGCCGCCAGCCGAGCGCGCGCAACTTCCCGGTTGCCAGGGCGTAGCGCCGGTCATGGCCCAGGCGATCCTCGACGTGCTGGATCAAGTCGTGCGGCTGCCCGAGGAGATCGAGGATCTGCCGCGCGACGTCGAGGTTCCGTCGAGGATTGCCCCCTCCGATGTTGTACGCCTCGCCTGGCTTCCCGCGGAGCAGCACCGTCTCGATCCCCGCGCAGTGGTCAAGGACGTGGATCCAGTCGCGCACCTGGAGTCCGTCGCCGTAAATCGGCAATGGCCGGCCCTCCATCGCGTTGGTGATCATCAGGGGGATGAACTTTTCAGGGTACTGGTAGGGTCCATACGTGTTCGACCCGCGGGTGATGGTCGCCGGAACCCCGTGAGTCGCCACGGCCGCGAGAACCATCATCTCCCCCCCGGCCTTGCTCGCCGAGTAGGGGCTCCGCGGCCGGAGCGGATCCTCCTCGCGGGACTCCCCGACCGGGACGTCCCCGTAGACCTCGTCCGTGCTGACGTGGACGAAGTGGCGCACCCCGTGTTCGCGCGCCGCCTCAAGCAGGACATGCGTCCCGACCACGTTCGTGCGTAGGAAGTCGTCTGCATCCAGCAGCGAGCGGTCGACGTGGGTCTCCGCGGCGAAGTTCACCACGGCGTCGCAGTCGCGCATCGCCGCCGCGACATCGGCACGGTCGCAGATATCGGCGTGAACGAAGCGGAAACCGGGATGTCCCTCGACGTCGGCCAGGTTCGCCCGGTTCCCGGCGTAGGTCAACTTGTCGTACACCGTGACCCGCGGCACGCCGCGCTCCAGGAGGTAGCGGACAAAGTTGCTGCCGATGAACCCCGCGCCGCCGGTGACGAGCACATGCCGCAGATCGTGTCGCACGTTCCTTCTCCCCACCCAATACATAGCTGGAGCGTGTCGCTGCGCGAGAGCCTAGCAAACCCGCCGCCCGCGGGCAACGCACCGGTACGGCATAGTCCATTGGTACCGGAGTGTCGGGAGACAAGTATTGACAGGGGAGTGCGAGAGTCCTATACTCGGACCAGGACGAAAGTAATACCTGTAGGCGCCAGCGTTCAGAAACGGAACGGAATGACTGGATGTCAACTCTAGTCATCGGCGCCGGCGGGTGGAGGCCCGAGTCACGGAAGGAGCTCACCCGTGAAGTGGAAGAACTTCCGCTGGAAGTAGTAGTCGCGAACTCTCCAGGTGTGCCGTCATCAGCGAAGAAGGAGACAAGGGCCATGAAGAATTTCCGCTGGAAGTAGCAATCAAGGACTCCACATCTGTGAGGGCGTCCAAGGAAGACCGACGCACTCATGGAGTGGAAGAACTCTCGCTGGAAGTCGAGACACCGTTTCGCGGGGTCTGCCGCGCGGGCAGCCAAGGCTGGTCGGACGACCGATTCGAGTCTGGTTGCCCGCGCGTCTTTTTCGACACAGGAATGCCGGTGGTGACCAGGTGACCCAGCAGCGAGACAGTGCGACGGGGCCTCACTGGCTATCCCGCAGGCTGGCCCTCCCCGCCCGACAACCGGTAGCAACGAATCAGTACGAACACAGTACTTTCAGACCCCGCAGGGTCGGTACTCTTGCGCCGACATGTGACCCTCTCGGTGCCCGAGACAGCGAGAATCGACTGTTATAATGCCAGAGACCGTGGAGGGAACCGCCCGGTTTGGCGCGTGGGGAGTGAACGTGCGCCACCAGCGGGCGGCCGAGAGGGATCGGGCTTCGGGACCGTGCAACCAGTCGATCGGGTTCGCAACGCTGTCATCGGGCTCGTCGCCGTCACCGTGACGGTGCTCCTCGTCCTGGGCCCGCTCGCCCAGCGGCCACCGCTGACCTTGGAGACGTTCTTCGTCGCTGTCGTCCTCGTCGGCCTCATCATCTTCGCTGACTTCTTCGACATCGAACTGCCGCTCTCGTCCGTTCGCATCACCGTCTCGGTTTCATCTGCCCTCTGCTTCGCGGCCGCGCTGTCGCTCGGCCCCATCGTCGGCGCGCTGATCGCTGGCGGGGCGGGGCTCTTCGTGGAGCTGGTGGACCGGCGGCCGACCATCAAGCTGCTCACCAACGTCAGCAACTACACACTCGCCACCTTCGTCGCCGGTTGGGCCTACAGCGCGCTGGCCGACCCCACCCGCTCACCGATCGGCACCTGGAGCAATGTGACCGTGACGATCGGCGCGGCCGCCGTCTACACGACGATCGAGTCCGGGGTCATGGCGGTCATCCTCTCGCGCGCCGTCGGCACTTCACCCTGGCAGATGTGGCGCGCCAGCGCCTACGGGGTCATCCTGGAGTGGATCACGCTGCCGACGCTCGGCAGCTTGATCCCGGTCCTCGAGCGCGAGAGCCCGCTCGCCCTCATCGTCGCCGCCGTTCCCCTCGTCGGGCCGTACCTGGCCTTCCGCAGCTATCGGCAGATCCACGAGGAGACGCAGAAGACGATCGAGATGCTGGCCGATACGCTGGATCGGCGCGATCCCTATACCTCCGAGCACTCCAAGCGGGTCGCCGCCTACGTCGAAGCGATCCTGGAGCACATGGATAACGTCCCCCTCGAAGAGGCCGAGCGCATCATCGCCGCCGCCCGGATTCACGACCTGGGCAAGGTCAGCACGCCGGACGCGACCTTGATGAAGCCGGACAAGCTCACCCCGGAGGAACGCCGGGCGATCGAGAAGCACGCCGCCGAAGGCGCGGCGATCCTGAGCAACCTGACCATGTACCGCACGGTCGCCCACATCGTCCGGCACCACCACGAGCGCTGGGACGGCACGGGGTACCCCGACGGCCTGGCAGGAGAGGAAATCCCCTTCGGCTCGCGGGTCATCGCCGTGGCCGACACCTACGACGCCATGACCTCAGATCGAACGTACCGCCGCGCGCTTCCTCACCATGTCGCGATGGCCGAGCTACGTCGCTGCGCCGGGACCCAGTTCGACCCTGAGGTGGTCCGCGCCTTCGAGCGCGCCATGAGCGCCGCGCCTGCTGTCCGCCAGTGCCCGACGCTGGCGCCCGAAGCGAACCACTGACGGTGCCCGGAGCGGCACAACTCACCCGCCTTCCGGCATAATCAAGGACGGCACGGCCGCGGCCGGCGACGACGGTACTCGCCTCATCGGCACGAAGGACGCAGGGTGCGCTTCGACGTCTTCACCATCTTTCCCGGGATCTTTGATGGCCCGCTCGACGAGAGCATCCTGAAGCGTGCGCGCGAGCGCGGGCTGATCTCCGTCCACCTCCACGACATCCGGGACTGGGCCACCGATCGCCACCGCTCGGTCGACGACTACCCCTACGGCGGAGGCCCGGGGATGGTCATGATGGCACCTCCCATCGTGAGCGCCGTCGAGACCGTGCTCGGCGACGAGATCGACACGACCCCGATCATCGCGCTCTCAGCGTCCGGCGAGCCCTTCAACCAGGCTGTCGCCGCGGAGCTGGCGCAGCACCCGCGCCTCGCCCTCATCTGCGGTCGGTACGAGGGGATTGACGAACGTGTCCATCTCATCCTCCGAACGCGCCAGCTCTCGATCGGCGACTACGTGCTGACCGGCGGCGAGCTCGCCGCTGCGGTCATGATCGACGTCATCGCCCGGCTCGTCCCCGGCGTGATCGACCCGGAGTCGCTGCAGGAGGAGTCCTTCACCAGCGGCTTGCTCGAGTACCCGCAATACACCAGACCGCCCGAATACCGCGGGCTCACCGTCCCGGAGATCCTCCTGAGCGGGCATCACGCGCGCATCGCGGAATGGCGCCGCCAGCAGTCCCTCTGCCGGACCCGCGCGCTGCGCCCTGATCTTCTGGAACGGGCCAACCTCACCCCGGCCGACCTGCGCCTGCTCGAACAGTGCCCGGACGAGAGCTAGCGGATCGGGCACCCTCACGGACTCCGCGCCCCAACGGCTGAGCCAAACCCGCTGCTCTAGCCTGCTGCCGCACGAGCGGGCACAATTGCAGGCATGACGGCGCCCATCATTCACCTGACCGGTGTGACCAAGGAGTATCAAGCAGGACGACGTGCCATCCAGGCCCTCCGCGGTGTGGACCTGATCGTCGAGCCCGGCGAGTGGGTGACGATCCTCGGCCCCTCCGGCTGCGGCAAGTCCACACTGCTCAACATCCTCTCCGGGATCGACCGCGCCAGCGGCGGGTCGGTCGAAGTGGCCGGGGTGGACCTGCGCAGCCTGAGCGAGGAGGAGTTGGCGCGCTGGCGCGGTCGGCACGTCGGGATCATCTTCCAGTTCTTCCAACTGATGCCCACGCTGACCGCGCTCGAGAATGTCCTTCTGCCTATGGAGCTGGTCGGTCAGCGGCCACAGCGCGACCTCGCCCGTGAGCTCCTGGAACGTGTCGGCGTCGGCCATCTCGCCGACCACCTCCCCAACGAGCTCTCAGGCGGCGAGCAGCAGCGCGTGGCGATCGCCCGCGCGCTCGCCAACGACCCGCCGTTACTCCTGGCCGACGAGCCCACCGGCAACCTCGACAGCGCGTCGGGCGCTCGGGTGCTCTCCCTGCTGGCCGAGATGTGGAAGTCAGGGAAGACGCTGGTGCTCGTCACCCATGACCGCAGCATCGCCTCCTGCGGCTCGCGCGTGATTGAGATGCGGGACGGTCGCATCGTGGCCGACCGCCGCGTCGCCGAGACGGTTCCCCACGCCGCGGCGCCCGACGTTGCGGCCAGCGGGGACGCTTAACCACCACCGCAGCGATCCGGCCGGAACCCTGGTAAGCTACCGTCGGCGCGGCCGCGCGCCGCCGGTGGTGATGGTGGCCTCGGGAAGCGAGTCGATGCGACTCCTGTTGACCAAGGCACTCCGCGATATCCAGCGGCGTCCCCTCCGGACGCTCCTGACGACGCTCGGCGTGCTCCTGGGCGTCGCCGGGGTCGTCGCCATCTCCTACACCGGGCGCAGCCTGGCCGACGCCCAGCGTGAGACGTACGCCAACACCCGCCAGCCGGACATCACCGCCTTCGCGGCGCAGCTCTCACCGACGCTGGTCGACCTAATCGGGCGCCGGGACAACGTCGTCGCCGTTGATACGCAGGCGGTCCAGATCACCCGCGCCAGCACCGGCGACCGCTGGGTCAACACCCGCCTGGTCGGGGTGGCAGATTTCACCAACATGCGGCTCGACGCGGTGCAACTCGTCTCCGGCCGCTTCCCCGGTCCCGGCGAGATCGCCTTCGACGCCAGCGCCACCAAGCTGATCGATGTGGAGGTCGGTGACCTCGTCGCGCTCCAGCCGACGCCGGCCTCCCCGATCAACTACGCCCGCGTCAGCGGCTTCGTGCGCGCCCCGGCCACCATCGACGCCTCGATTCTCAACCAGGCCACGGCCTACATGCCGGCTCGCGACGTGCGCCAGATCCTGGGGCGACGTTACGACAACTACCTGCTGGTCCGCGTGGCCGAACCCCAGCGCGCCTCGGAGACCGCCGACCAGATCCGCGCCTTTCTCGACAAGCGTGGCGTCACGTCGAGCAATTTCACCGTTCGCGACCCGAACGTGTTCACCGGAAGTCGCGAGCTGGGCACGCTGCTCCTCCTGCTGGAAGTGTTCTCGGTCGTCGGGGCCCTGCTCAGCACGTTCCTGGTGGCCAACACCATCGCCGCCATCATGGTCGAGGAGACCCGGCAGGTCGGCATCATCAAAGCGCTCGGCGGCACACGCTGGGCGGCGATGCGCCCGTACCTCTTCTTCGCCCTCACCATCGGCATCACGGGCGCCGTTCTCGGCTGGGTCATCGGCTTGGTCGGTGGGCAGTTATTGACGGGCTATCTCGCCGGGCTGGCGGGCCTGGTGTTGCCAGGCTTCAGCCCGGCGTTGCGCGAGCTGGTCCTGGCGCTCCTGGTCGGGATCGGCGTCACGCTCGGCGCAGCCGTCCTCCCGGCCGCCCTGGCGACTCGTCAGGCGGTCGCGGAACTCCTGGCGCAGCGCGGCGTCGTCGCCGACTTCCACCGCGGCATCACCCAGAGTCTGACCGGCTCCCTCGCCCGCGTCGGCATCGTGGCGACCATGGGCCTGCGCAACCTCGCACGCCGACCGGCGCGGGCCTGGGTGACCCTCACCGTCGTGGCGGTGGCCGTGGCCGCCTTCCTCGGCACCCAGGCAGTGAGCCGCTCCGTGACCCTGACGGTCGACCACCTCTACGACCTCTACGGCGCCGACGGCTGGATCTTCTTCAACCGCCCGGTGCGCCCGGAGTTCGCGACCACCCTTGAGCAACACCCGGACGTGCGGCAAGCCGAGCCCTGGGCGAACGCCACCGCGTCCATTGGGTCGGTACGAACCGACGTCTGGGGCATGCCGCGCAACACCGACATCTACACCCCGCGTGTCATCGCGGGAACCTGGCTGCGCCCGGCCAACCCAACCGGCGCGGTGCTGACGAGCAACCTCGCCCGCGCCATCGGCGCATCAGTCGGCGACGTCCTCACCCTGGATATCGGGGATCGATCCAGCCTCGTTCAGGTGCTCGGTATCGTGGACGACGAGAGCACCTACCTGGGAGCGGCGACGACCGGGAAAGTCTTCCTCGACGTCGCGGATGCTCAGCGCATCATCGGCTCAGGCGGCCGGGCCACGGTCTTCGCCCTCACACTCCAGTCCTCCCAACCCGCCGCCGTCGATGCGAGCCTGACCCGGCTGGAGGAGAGGTTCCGCCAGTACGCCCCAGTGACGCTGGCGATGTATCAAGATCAGGCTAGCTCGCGGCGGGCCATTGACATCCTGACGGTGATGCTGAACGCCATGGTGATCATCGTCAGCGCGGTCGGGCTGGCGGGGATTGTCAACACCCTGCTCATCAACCTCACCGAGCGGCGCCGGGAGTACGGCATCCTCCGCGCGATCGGCGCCACCGGGCGTCACCTCGTGCGTCTGGTCATGTCGGAGGCGCTCGGGCTGACGGCTGCCGGCTGCGCGGTCGGCGTTGCGGTGGGATACCCGCTGGCGCGCTATCTGGTGCATCTGACCGGTACCCAGCTCTTCGGGCTGGAGTTCCACCTGGGCCCGGTCACCATCGCCGCCACCATCCTGGTCGCGCTCATCGCCACGGCCGCGGTGAGCACCGCGCCCGGGTTGTTGGCTTCTCGCATTCGACCGATACAGGTGCTGCGCTATGAATAGACGACCGGTTCGACGGCTCATCCTCGTTGTGGTGGGGGTGCTGGTGGTTGCCGCGGTGGTCGCCGGGTTCCTGCTGGCAACCCGCCCCGAGCCACAAACCGCCGTCGTCGAGCGAGGCAGCCTGGAGGCGACGATTGAGACCGTCGGCCGCCTCGTGCCGCGCAATTCGATCACGGTCCGCAGCCCGGTCAGCGGCAAGGTCCAAATCGTTGCCGTCTCCCCCGGCGACGCGGTGGAAGAAGGCGACGTTCTCGTCCAGCTCGACCCCAAGCCGTTCGAGGAGGCGATCCGCCGCGCCGAGGAACAGGTGGACGCCGCCGAGGCCGCGCTGAACCTCGCCGAGCAGCGAGCCGGCGACAACCCGTCCCCCGAGCAGCTCGCGGCCCGGCTCACGGCCGAGCAGCAGCTTCGCGACGCTCAGCGTGCCCTCGACGACGCCCGCGCGGCGCGCGACGCAGCGATGATCCTGGCCCCACGCGCCGGGACGGTGCTCCAGGTGCAGACGGCCGAAGGTGCCCCGTTGGGGACAGGCGCCGAAGTGGCCCAGATCGCCGACCTGAACGACCTCGAACTCCAGGTCGACCTCGACGAAATCGACCTGCCGCACGTCCCACCCGACGCGCCGGTGACCTTCACTCTGGACGCCTACCCCAGCGACGAGATCGAGGGACGCCTGGAACGGATCTCGCCCACGGCCGAGACGAGCGGCGGAACTACGACGTTCCGCGCTACCGTGCGCTTCACCCTCCCCGAGGGGCTGGTAGCCCGTCCGGGCATGAACGCTGATGTCTCGATCAAGACCGCCGTCCGCTCCGACGTGCTCCTGATCCCCGAGAGCGCGCTTCGCACCGTGGGACGCCGCACCTTCGTGACCGTCCTCGTGGACGGCCAGGAGCAGGAGCGAGAGATCCGGATCGGCCTCCGAAGCGGCGGCATGGTCGAGGTCGCGTCCGGGTTGACCGAGGGCGAGCGGGTGGTCATTCCCTAGCAGCGGCCTGACGCACCCGCGTCAGGCGACAACCGGGAGCGCCCACCGCGTCCCCGGTGATGACCGGTGTCCTGAACCCTCGCGACGGTGTCATCCTTCGACTCCCGCCGCGGACGGCGGAGTCGAAGCATCTCGCTCTCGAACCGCCGCCCGCCTCTGTCCGCGATCAATCACCGTAACCCGCGGAAAAAGCCACGGATGTCCTCGACCATTAGATCGGGTGCCAGATACGCGGCGTAGTGGCCGCCGGGTACGTCGTAGGTGTGCCACTGCACCAGATTGGCGTGGTCGCGCTCGGCGAACCGCCGGATCGACTTGAAGTCGCCCTCGAAGGCTGCCAGGCCGATCGGCACGGTGGTCGGCCCGCTCGCGGACCTGCCTTTGGCGTCCTCGTAGTACAGGCGGATCGACGACCCGCCGGTGTTCGTGAACCAGTAGATGGCAACGTTCGTGAGGACGAAGTCGTCGTCGAGGTTCTGCAACACGTCCGTGCCCAGCAGTTGCCCGTTCCAGCCCAGCAACCCGGTCGGCGAATCCGCCAGCGCGTGCGCGAGCGTCTGCGGCTGCTGCGAGTGCAACTGGTTGAACGCGAACTTGTTCTCGAAGAACCACTGGAGGACCTGCATCGCGGCCACGTCCTCCTCCGACAGATCCTCGAACTCGGCCGGTTCGCCCATCGGGAGCGCGAAGATCTGCGTCACGTGAACACCGGCGACGAGGTCCCCGTCGACCCGCCCCAGCTCGGGCGAGATGATGGAGCCGGCGTCGTTGCCATGGGCGCCGTAGCGGGTATAGCCGAGGCGCTTCATCAGCTCCGCCCAGGCCCTGGAGATGCGCACCGAGGTCCATCCCGTGTCCCTGGTCGGACCCGAGAAGCCGAAACCGGGCAGCGATGGGATGACCACGTCGAACGCGTCGCGCGGGTCACCGCCGTGCGCGCGGGGATTGATGAGCGGGTCGATGATTCGGATGAACTCCACCACAGAGCCGGGCCAGCCGTGCGTGAGGATCAACGGGAACGCGTCCGGCTCGGGCGAGCGAACGTGCAGGAAGTGAATACGCTGCCCGTCGATCTCCGTCACAAACTGCGGATACCGGTTGAGTCGCTCCTCCCACGCCCGCCAGTCGTACCCGTCCAACCAGTACTCAACCAGCCGTTGCACGTGGCTGCGAGGCACGCCATACCCCCACCCCACACCAGGCAGCTCGTCGGTCCAACGGGAACGCCTCAGGCGTGTCTTGAGGTCGTCCAGATCTTCCTCGGGAATCGCGATCGTGAAGGGCCGGAGAGCGGTGTCGTCGGTCGCGCGAGCCATCGGAGTCTCCTTCCGCCACCCGGCACGCGCCCTCCGCACCGGCTGGATGATGCCGATCCACTCGATCACGGACACCGAGCGACCAGCGGTGGATTGCGGTCCCGCATTGGACGCGACCGCGCGAATTCGCGGTCATTCCACGGTTGGCCGACAATGACGATGCTCAGCAGGTACCCTGCCATACTCGGACATTAGACAGCCTCTCAATTTAGAGACGCGCAAGGATAGCAGCCTGATGTCGGGGACGCAACCGTGAGCCGGCGCCATCAGGCACAGCCCGTGCACCACGCAGGTCACCCCACTGGACCGAACGAGCCCGCGTGCCGTCCGGACGATCGCGTATGCGTGCGCTTGTTCGGGCCAAACGGCCAGACGGAGCAGGTACGGGCGTACCGAGTGCGAGACGGACGGGCACTAGCCAACGTGACCATTGCCCTAGTGCCTCCGCGCCACGCCGTCCGTACCCTACAGGCGGGGAGCGCCCCCGCATGGGGCACAGCGATAGGGAGTGGTAGCAGGCCACATGCAGACGCTGACGTCGCCAGGTCCCACAACCCGAATCCTTAGTACGCGCGAGCCGTCGGCCATCGAGCAGACCGGGCTGGACCTCTCGTTCATCAGCGATCTCGCACTCAAGGCCATCTACTACCAGAACGCCATCACCGCGCAGGCCCTGAGCGACCTCTTGTGCCTCCCCTACTTCAACGTGGTGGAGCGAGCTCTCGCGCAGCTCAAGCGCGACGAGATGATCGAAGTCACGGGCTCTCAAGGGTTTGGGGAACTCGCCTACCAGTTCCAAACGACACCGAAGGGCAGCGCCCGTGCGCAGGAACTGGTAGAGCGCAACTCGTATGTCGGCCCGGCGCCGGTGCCGCTGCAGGCCTTCAAGGAGATGGTCGAGCGGCAGTCGATCCGCACGACACGGGTGACACCGGCACAGGTGCGTCGCGCCACGGCCGATCTCATCTTCGATGACGCCGTGCTCGATGCCATCGGGCAGGCGATCAACACCGGGCGGTCGATGTTCCTCTTCGGCGAGTCCGGGAACGGGAAGACGGCGTTGGCCGAGCGCGTGGCGCAGATGCTGGGCGGCCACGTGCTCATCCCCCACGCCATCCTCGTGGACGGTCACATCATCAAAATGCTCGACCTGCAGCACCACGAGCCGATCCCGGCCGCCAACGGCCGCACCGACTACGACCGCCGCTGGGTCCTCTGCAAGCGCCCAACGGTCATGGTCGGCGGCGAGCTGACCCTGGCCAGCCTCGACCTGGTCTACGACCCGGTCTCCAAAATCTACGAGGCGCCGCTGCAGATGAAGGCGATCAATGGGATGTTCCTCATCGACGACTTCGGCCGCCAGCAGATCCGCCCGGCGGACCTCTTGAACCGCTGGATCGTGCCGCTGGAGAAGAGCGTCGACTTCTTGACGCTACACACCGGCAAGAAGATCGAGATCCCGTTCGACGAGTTGATCGTTTTCTCGACGAACCTGGAGCCAAAGGACCTGGTGGACGAGGCGTTTCTGCGCCGCATCCAGAACAAGGTCCGGATCGGCAACCCGACGGTAAACCAGTTCCGCGAAATCTTCCGCCGGCAGTGCGAGGACCTCGGGGTGCCGTTCGATCAGCAGGGGCTCGTCTACCTGCTCCGTGAGTACTACGTCAAGCCGAAGCGACCGTTGCGCTCCTGCCACCCCCGCGACATCTTGCGCACGCTCGTCGGCATCGCCCGATACCTGGATCAGCCCCCGACCCTGAGCCAGGAACTGATCGACCGGGCATGCAACACCTACTTCGTCGACTTCTAACCGGGATCGCTTCTCGGAGAACCAGTCCCTCACCCCGCCGGTAGGAGAGCCTGATCCAGATCCCACGCGAGGGCGCGGACCGGAGCGCCGTCCACATCACCCAGCGCCAGGGGAACGAAGCCGAAACCGTACGTGCGGCCGGCTTCCAACGCATCCAGTCCGCGGAGGTTCTCGACGATGAGCACGTCGCCCCGCAGCAGCGTGTCGTGGACCGTGTTCCCACTGTCGGCGGTCGAATCGACATTCAACGCGTCGATTCCGAAGAGCGACGCCCCCATCGCGACGACCGCGGCGGCCAGCGCGTCGCTGAGGTACGGGTGTCGATAATACGACTCGTCATCCCAGTGCCGGTCCCATCCCGTGCGCAGGATCAGACACCAGCCGGGCTTGAACGCCTCCCGGTAGGGTGCCAGGACGTCCTCCGGGATCGCCTCATTCATCCCGAAGCCCGTCGCATCGACCACCATCCCCGGCAAGATGAATCGCTCGAGTGGGTACTCGCCGATGGGACGCCCGTCAGGGAGAAAGTGGCTCGGCGCATCCACGTGCGTGCCGGTGTGGCTCCCGATCGCGAGCGAACTGACCCGCCAAGGCGGCTCCATCGTCGCGGGCGCGACTTGCGGTACCGGGTCACCCGGGAAGTGCGGCATGCCCGATACGATCCGGTGGCTCAGATCGTAGAGTGCCACCCTCGACTCCTCCCTCCGGTGTCAGTCGCGCCGCACCTCTTCGGGCAACTCGTACCACGGCTTGCGGTCGCCAATCAGCGCACGGAGCTTCCACGCGCGCGTCTTCGGAGCGGCTTCGATGGCTCGCTCCAGCTCGTCCAGCCGACTCGCGATGTCCGCATCATCCGCAAGGCCGTTCGCGCTGAGCGCCTCACGCACGACCGCGATGTTCTTGACCGTGGTGCGGTAGAAGCCCCAGTCGGCCGTCAGAATGGCCAGGAGTCGATCGAGGTTGAACATCTCCTCGTCGCCGGACCCGAGCGGATGATCCCGTAGCAGTGCGATGATGTCCCGGACATCCTTGTCATTGATCTCGTAGATCTGGAGCTTCGTGAGCAGCAGGTCGGCCAGCGGGATCGTCCGGCGCTCCAGGTGCAGCCGCTGCCGCAGGTCGAGCGTATGGCTCATCCGCAGGGTGTCGACGAAGACATCGACCTGTCGCTGGTTCGCGCTATCCCAGAAGTACAGCCGCTGGTGCCCGTGCAGCGTGTTGAACTCGGCGTCCGGCGTGTATCCGAGTTCGACGAAGAGCGAGGGCAGCTCCGCGCGATCACTCCCGAGGGTGATGAAGTCCAGGTCGCCATAGGCGCGCTGGAGCGCGCGGTGCTCGGCACTCGGGCTGTGCATCAGGACGGCCACACCCCCGAGGATGCGCAGGACGATGCCCCGTTCCTCGGCAGACACCAGAATGCGCTCAGCTTCCTGCCGCACATCCTCGAGTGGCTGCTGCACCACGCCGGTCGAACCTTCCACGCCTGCGGTCGCTTGATCACGCATCCCCCACGCTCCGGAGCGCGGCATCTCCTGACTGTCCACGCGGCGCCAGTCTAGGTAGCGTTGCGAGCCGGTGTCAATCCCGCCCGCTCGGGGCAGCAGCCGGGACGCCTGCGCCCAGCATGAGCTTTGACGAATTGACCTGGTATTCCCGCCTGCAGCTCGCTCCGCGCGCATGTCATCTTGAACGGAGCCGGGCGGCGGAGCGACGGATCTCGCGTCGGAGCGGCCACGTGCCGGAGAGATCCTTCGCTGCGCCGGGGGCGGCTGGCCGCCGCCCTCGGCTCCGCTGAGGATGACAGCGAACCGGCGCCGGAGTCGGCTCCGGTGGGTCACGGTCATTCGTCAAACGCCGTGCTACTCCACCGGAATCTCGGCGAAGCGCTTGGCGATATCGACCCCGCGCCGGCGCTGCAGCCCACGCGCCACGGCGTAGATCACCAGGCCACTGAGCAGGATCAGCACGTTCATCAGAATCAGCCCCGGATGCCCGTTCAACCCCGCACTGGGGTCGGTCAGGAACGCCCAGGCCATGATCGCGAGTGCCACGAGCGACAGCGCGCCGACCACGCTCATCACCGGGATCCCGGCCACCCGGGTGTTGACCGGGGACGATTCGAACACGTCGGGGAGCCGGTAGGGAAAGGCGATCGCGGCGATGGAGACGATCATGAACCCGAGGATGAAGCCGAAGATGCCGACCAGGGTCGCAAAGACCGGGATCCAGACGTAGCCCGCCAGCGCCAGGATCGAGCCGGCCCCGACCAAGACGAGCGCGGGCACCGGGGTGTGGTACCGCGGATGCACCCGGCCCAGCGCTGACGGCATCAGACCGTCCAGCGCATAGGCGAGGAGGTTGCGCGACGCATTGGTGATCTGGCCCGGCAGCCAGGTGTACGACTGGAAGATGAACGGCACGAGGATGAAGAATGCGACGAGCGTGCTGCCCGAGCCAAAGGCCGCAATCTGGGTATAGGTGAGTCCCTGCGACGCAGCGAGCTGCCCGATCGTGTCCAGCCCAACCGCGCGATCACCGAGCACCAGCAGCACCAGCAGCACCGCCACGGTCAAGGCAGCGGCGGTCGGCATCGACCAGAGTTGTAGCCGCGATGCACGCTTCACCTCCCCGCCGATGTAGGCCGACGACTGGTTGAAGACGAGATTGATGTAGACCCAGGTGCCCGCCAGCAGTGTCCACTTGATGCTGAAGGGTCCGGTGGCGTACCCGGCTTCGACCGCTGCCTGGCCAAGCCCGCGGAGGGTCGCCTCCCCCAGCCCCTGGCCGAGGCGGTCGATGATCGTGGCGCTGGAGGTTGTCAGCCAGACGATCGCCACGAGCACAAGCGATACGAGCGAGATGATGAAGAGCGTATTCTGGATCCGGAAGTAGAGCCGGAGGCTGCGGGAGAAGACGGCCACCAGTGCCGCGATCAAGACCGCGCCGGTGAGGAACGTGCCCCAGTCGGACGCGAACCACGCGCCGAGATCCTGCATCCAGGCAATCCCGGCCATCTGCCCCAGCGTCGAGAAGCACGGCGCGAGGCCGAACTGCGCGAAGAACGCCGACGGCACCCCGCCGTAGAGGAACCACCAGACGGTGTTGTTCCAGCTCGACATCATGCCCAGCGCCGGGTGCAGAACCCGGCTCACATAGACGTAGTCTCCCCCGGAGCGGGGCATCGCACTGGCGAAGAACGCGAAGACCAGACTGGTTGGGATAACGAGGAGGAACATCAGCAGCGCCGTGAGGTAGAGGTTGGCACCCGGATAGAACGCGGTCGAGAACAGAAACACCAGCATCGTCATCAGGCCAAGCGAGACGAAGTTGATGTTGTAAATCAGGACGTCGAGCGTGCCGGCCTCTCGTACCAGGCCGGTCGCCTTCCGCTGGAAGATTCCGGGACCGCCCATGACAAAGTCGCTCTGCCCCTGCATGTCCGCACCCCTTTCCCCGGTCGAGGCTACCCACTCACCAGTTGATAGGCGGTGACCCGACCGCCCTCGATGTCGATCACGACGCCGTCGAGCACGCCCTCGCTGTACGCGCTCCCCGGGTTGATGCAGAGCGTGCTGCCGATCCGAGCCGCGGCACGCGACTCATGGATGTGACCATGCAAGCTCACGAGCGGTTGATGACGCTCGATAAACGTCCGCACCGCCTGCGACCCAACCGGCACCAGCTTCGGCTCACCCCCCTCGGTCACGACACGCAGGTCGTCGGTGAGTTGCGGCGCGAGGTCCAGCCCGGAGTCGTACGGCGGGCAGTGGAGGTTGAAGATGGCCGGCTTTCCCGGCTCCAGTTCCGTAGCCAGATCCTCCAGCTTCTGGAGCAGGTCCGGCTCGGGCAACTCTCGCGGCGAGTCCCACGGTGTCGGATTCGTCCAGGCACAGGAGAGGATCTGAAACCCATCGTCGTGAACCACGCGCTCCCCGCAGCTCACGACCGGCGGTGCGGCCTCACCGAGCACATCGTCGATGTCCCACTCGTCATCATTGCCAGGCATCACGTAGCAGCGGACGCCGGTCCCGGCGAGCTTCTCGTGGGCCAGGGCGAGCCAGCGCCGCAATTCCTCCCGCATGAGGCATCGGAAGACCTCGTCGCGGTAGCCGTCGTCGACGCGCAGCCGCTCGTACTCGTCGAAGGTGCAGCGCAGCGGGTAAAAGCCGTTGAGCCGCACGCGCCGCTCCAGCTCCTCCAGCTTCGCCTCGCCCTTCGCCTTCTCGTCCTTGCCGAACACGCGGGCGACCCACTCGCCCGGTTTGCGCTCGACGAACGGGACCATGACCTTCCCCGTCAGGTCGCCGCCCATGATCAGGACGTCGGCGCCGTAGAAGGCTGCGGCGTTGAGGAACTTGCGCCATAACCGCTCGGATCCGTGCACGTCACTCGCGTAGAAGAGGCGCACGAGTCACCCTCCTCTGGGGCCGCACGGGTGCGCGCTCTCGGCACTGGCCGCGTGTCAGCGCGACATCGCGGAGCACTCTGTTGACGGTCCTGGTAAACGTTGTTTACGATCATAAAACACCGGTAGTGATTGTCAAGGGGCGACGATGAAGCGCGACTCGGGAGTCGACAGGCCGGCGCCAAACCGTAGCGCAGGCGAAGGGTCTCCACGGGAAGTGAGAGCCGCAGGTCCGAACGGAGGAGGGATCCGCATCGGACAGCGGCTGCGGGCAGCCCGTCAGCAGCGATCCCTCTCGCTGGAACAGGTGGCTCGCCTCACCGGGCTGACCAAGGGCTTCCTCAGCCAGGTCGAGCGGGATCTGGCTTCCCCTTCGGTCGCCTCTTTGCTCGCCATCTGCGACGCCGTGGGCCTCCCGATCGGAGCCCTGTTCCAGCCGGCACAGACCGACCTCGTCACTGCAGAGAACCGGGCGCCGATCAACTTCGGAGGCGACCGCGTCACCGAGTTCCTGCTCACCCCGAGCGGCGAGCGACGGCTCCAGGTGATCGAATCGCATATCGAACCGGGTGGCGGGAGCGGCGACGGGTTGTATTCGCTGCCGGCGGATGCCGAATTCGTGCACGTCCTCGCCGGTCGCCTCGAAATCGAGGTCGATGGAACCCATTACCGGCTCACGGCGGGCGACTCCCTTACATTCTCCGCCCGCGCGCCTCACTGTTGGCGCAATCCATCCCCCCACGAAGTTGCGCATGTCATCTGGGTATTGGTTCCCTCACCGTGGTAGCCGGATCCCGGTGACGTGCCGGCGAACGACGCGCCACGGCGCGTCATATCGGGAAGCCCCCTCCCCTTTTTCCCGGTCCCAACCGGTTGACACATCGCGGTTCACCCGGGCGATACTTATGTTGCCTTGGAGCGGCGCAGACGGCAGCGAACGAGCGGCCCGTCGCGTGCCGGTAAATCACGCGCACTTACGTGATGCGTAAGCTCATCCACTCTCTCGCCGCACATCGCGTGAATCGAGACGGTCAGAAACTCGGTTGGCATTCGATTGTGAATCTGTGTACTATGGGGGCCGGAACGGCCGTGGGCAGGGATTGGGCCGGATTTCGCCAGAACGGGGCAAGCGCGATTTCCACCGCCACTCCTGACCACTTTCGCCAAGCTGAGGCAGGAAGCCTGAGGGACAGATAGGCGTGAACAAGTATCGACGGGGGTTGGCACTTGGCGCCCTGGCGCTGGTCGTGCTCGTTTTCATCGGCGTGGGCATCAGCATGCGCACCACGCCGCAGCCGGTGAACCTCACGCAGGTCTTGACGGACATCCGCAACGGTCGCGTTACGGAGATCCACCTCACCAACGACGGCCAACAGGCCGAGGTTACCTACGCAGACGACAGCAAGACCCGCGTGGCACTGCCAGCGGGGGAGTCCCTGACGACGCTCCTCACGAATGCGGGGATCCCGGTGGAGCGCTGGCCGGAGATCTATCCGGCGGGGAACAGCCTCATCTCCGCCGATCTCATGATCCTGCTCCGCATACTGACTCTGATCGCCGCGGGTGTGGTGATCTTCTTCCTGTTCCGCCGCTTCGGGCCGAGCAGCATCGGCAGCACCACGACCCGCCGCGGCAGCTTCGAGCCGATTCGGCCGGGTGAGCGGGTTATCACCTTCGACGACGTCGCCGGCGCGGAGGAGGTCAAGGAAGAAGTCGCGGATATCGTCGACTACCTCCGCGATCCGGAGCGTTTCCGCCGGCTCGGTGCCCGCATCCCGCGCGGCGTCCTGCTCACCGGACCGCCAGGCACCGGTAAGACGCTCTTGACCCGTGCGCTGGCGGGCGAGGCGCGGGCCTCCTTCTTCTCGGTCAGCGGCTCGGAGTTCGTCGAGTTGTACGTCGGTGTCGGCGCCTCGCGGGTGCGTGAGCTGTTCCGCAAGGCGAAGGAGAACGCCCCGGCGATCATCTTCATCGACGAGATCGACGCCATCGGTCGCCGCCGCGGCCGCATGGAACAGAGCTCGGAATACGACCAGACGCTGAACCAGATCTTGGTCGAAATGGACGGCTTCGAGGAGCGGACCACGGTCGTCGTCGTCGCCGCGACCAACCGCGTCGATATCCTCGACCCGGCGCTGCTCCGTCCCGGGCGGTTCGACCGCAAGGTGGTCGTGGACCTGCCCGACCGGAAGGCCCGCCGCGCCATCCTTGAAGTCCATGCGCGCGGCAAGCCGCTGGCCGAAGATGTCAATCTGGACGAGCTCGCGGCACGAACCACCGGCATGACCGGGGCCGACCTCGCGAACGTCATCAACGAGGCGGCGATCCTGGCTGCCCGCGACCACCGTGAGACGATCACCAAGGAAGACCTGCTCGAAGCGCTCGACCGCACGCTGGCCGGTCCCGCGCGCAACGCGCGTCGCTTCAGCGAGCGCGAGCGGCGTGTGGTTGCCTACCACGAAGCCGGCCACGCGGTGGTGGCTCACCTGCTGCCGCACGCCGACCCGGTGCGCAAGGTCTCGATCGTCTCGCGCGGCCGCGCCGGGGGCTACACCATGATCGTGCCGGACGAGGATCGCGGCCTCTGGACCCGCGCTCAGCTCAGCGACCGGTTGGCGGCGCTGCTGGGCGGGCTGGCAGCCGAGGAGCTGATCTTCGGCGACATCACCACCGGGTCGTCCAACGACCTGGAGCAGACGACGACAATCGCGACGTCGATGGTCCAGCGGTACGGCATGGGCAAGCGCTTCGGCCTGCTCTCGACCGGTGCCGCCAGCGACTTGCAGCAGCTTTCGCCGCAGTCGGCCTACACCGCCGAGCAGGAAGCGCTGGAGCTGGTGCAGCAGGCGCACCAGGTTGCGCTCGAAGTACTGCGCGCCCACGCCGACGACCTGGAGCGCGTCGCGCAGCGGCTGCTGGAAGTCGAGACGATCGACGGGGAGGAGCTGGAGTCTCTCATCAGCCCGCCACGCCAGCTTCCGGTGCGCCCGACCCCGGAGCAGGCACTGCCGACCCCGCTGCACCGGCCGTCGGTCCGCGAAGGCCGGCGCAAGGGACCGGCGCGTCGCGTCGGCCGGGCGATCGGGCTCGTCGCGACCATCACGCGCGACGCGGTCGAATCCCTGCGGGCGGCCAAGCCGCAGATCGACCGCACCTGATCCGCCCCACCATGTTCACGACACGCACAACCGGGCCTCGTTCGAGGCCCGGTTTTCATGTTCGGCGTATCCGCCGCTACTCGCCGCCGAGGCGGGGCAACAGCGCACCCAGGACCGCGCTCAGGCGCTCTGCCGCGCGCGCACCCTCGCGCACGACCTCCTCGTGGCTCGGCGTGGCCGGCTCGTCGGCGACGGCGCGGTTGGTGATCGTCGAGATCGCCAGGACGTCCAGCGCGATCGCGCGTGCCATGACGACCTCCGGCACCGTCGACATCCCGACCGCGTCTGCCCCGATGGCCCGCAAGAAGCGGAGTTCCGCGGCCGTCTCGTAGCTCGGCCCGGCGACCATGGCGTAGACCCCCTCCCGAAACGAGACGCCAACCGCGCGGGCCGCCGAGTGTGCCAGCTCGCGCAGCTCCGGAGCGTAGGCATCCCGCATCGGGATAAAGTCCACCTCCGCGCCGCGCGGCGGAATCAGCGGGCTCTGCCCGGCCAATCCCGGGAGGTACAGGTGGTCGCGGATCAGCATCAGGTCGCCGACCGCGAAGGCGGGATCAAGCCCGCCCGCCGCGTTGGTCAGCACCAGATAGCGCACCGGCGTTCCCTCCAGCGCGCGGATCGGTGCCGCCACCTCGGCGGCCGTAAGCCCCTGGTAGAGGTGGTAACGGCCGAGGTAGACCAGGATCGGCACCCCGGCGAAGCGCCCGACGACCACCTCCCGCGCATGCCCGGCCACGCCAGGCACCCGGAGGCCGAAAAGCTCGTCCATCCCCGCGCGGGCAGCCACGTCCAGTTCCGCGACCACCGGCGCGAGCCCCGACCCGATCACCAGCGCCACTCGCGGCGCAAGGCCACTGGCAGCGAGCAGCGCATGCAGATCAGCGTGGGTCACATCGCACTCCGCTCACCGCGCGCCCGGCCCGAGCAAGGCGGCGCGCTTCTCCAGGTACTCGGACTCCGACAAGACGCCCGCGTTGCGCAGCTCGTTCAACGCGACGAGCAGGCGCGTCACATCCTCGGGCGGAGCAACGCGGCGGTCGTCGTCCCACCCCATCCGGCTGCGCGCATCGAGGATCGCCCGCTTGAAGCGGAACGGGTCCGCGAGCGCGTCGAGCCGGTTGACCCCGATCTCACTCCCGGTCACGATCTCGAGCGTGCCGTAGTTGAACACGCGCCCCATGGCGCTCTGGGTCAGGAGGATGTCGTTCACCTTGTCCAACGAGGAATCCATCACCCGCTTCGTGATGATGCCCTCCACCTGGACGATGCGGGCGGTGGTGACGATGTACTGCTCGCGGTGCCAGGCCAGGAAGCGCCACAGCGCCACGGCGAGTGGGATGATCGCCAGCGCCCCGACGATGATCCCGGCCAGGTTCGATACGGCGCTCCCAAGCCAGACGCCGAGCGCGACCAGCACGGCCGCGGCCAGGATGAAGAGCGCCAGCCGCCCGGCGATGAAGATCGGATGCCGTCGCTCGACGATCAGGATGCGTTCCCCCTCGCCCAGGAGTCCGTCAATGTATGCCACGGTGCCCTCCTCGCGCTGACAGCCTTTCCCGATGCGTCGGATTGCCCTCCGGGGCGATCGGTGCCGGTATGGTAGCGGGCAGCACGGGCTGGGATCAATGGGTGAGCAGGCGCAGGACAGCGAGTGAGCCGAGGTCGCGCTCCACCACCTGACGGATTTGCGCCCGAAGCGCATCCTCGACCTCGCTTCGCAGGGAATCGCTCAGGCGCAGCCGGAACGCTGCCGACGGGTCGCGGTCGATCAGGCGGAGGAACTTGAGCGCATTCACCGAGAGCGGCAACGCCTGCGGCTGCGCCTGCCGGCACGCGGGGCAGAGCACGCCGCCTGCCTCGGCGCTGAAGGCATTCACGACCGGCTGAAGCGTTTCACCGCACCCGGCACAGCGGTAGAGTTCCGGGCGGAACCCGGTCACCGTGAGGAGGCGCAATTCGAAGATCCGGGCAGTCACAAACGGGTCGAGGCCGCGGTCCAGCATCTCGAACGCCGACACCAGGGCATCGTAGGCCGCCGGATTCGGCTGTGCTTCGACCGTCAGCGCATCGAGGAGATCGGCGAAGTATCCCGCGTAGGCGATGGAGATCTCATTCTCGCGCAGCGCGCGGTAGGGCTTCACGAGCTGCGCCTGGGTGATGATATCGAGGTTGCGGCCCTGAGCCAGCAGCAGCGAGGTTCGCGCGCACGGCTCCAGATGGCCGGCCAGCTTACTCTGCGTGCGACGCACACCTTTGGCGACGACCCGCAGCTTGCCATGACGTGCGGTGAAGAGCGTCAGGATGCGATCGGCCTCGCCGAGATCGCGGCGGCGCAGCACCACGGCCTCGGTGCGGTAGAGCCGGACCCGCTCCCGGCGCGGCGCCGTCTCGGATTGGTCGGCGCTGGACGGGCCCGCCGGCGCGTCCGCCACCCGCTCCTCGCTAGGTTCCATGACCGTGCTCCGCTCGGGCACGCGCCACCATCTCCACCCACTGCCGCGCACGCGCCGCCACGGCCGCCCAGTCACCGGCGGCCACCGCGCGCTTGTCGACCAGCTCGCCCCCTACCGCCAGGGCCACGGCGCCGTTAGCCAGGAAGCGCGGCCCCGTTTCCAGCGTGACCCCACCCGACGGGATCAGCTTCACCTGGGGCAGCGGCCCGAGGATGTCCTTGAAGTACTCGGGACCGGCCGCGCGGGCAGGGTTGACCTTGATGTAGTCGGCGCCCTGCTCCCATGCCGTCAGGATCTCCGTCGCCGTGAAGGCGCCGATGACGGAGGGGATGGAGTAGCGGCGGCAGATCTCGATGGTTTCGGCACGCAGGGTCGGCGTGACGATGAACTCGGCCCCCGCTAGCATGGCCGCGCGCGCCGTCTCCGCATCGAGCACGCTTCCCGCACCGACGCGGCAGACATCTCCCAGCGCCGCACGCACCTGCTCGATCGCGCTCCCCGCCTGGCGGTTGGTGTAGGTGAACTCCAACACCCGAATCCCGCCCTCGACGAGCGCCGTCGCCAGCTCAACCGCGCGGCTCAGGTCGTCGAGCCGAATCACTGCAATCAGGCCCGACTCTTCGATCCAGTGCATCCCCGGCACCCCTTCGTTCTCACCAGTTCCCCTCCAAGTGTACCGCGGCGTCGTACCCGGCGCCGCGGTGAAGCGGCACGGGTTCTTGCGGTACCATGGGCAGTGCGACCCACTGTGGAGGTCGCGCGGGATGACTGACTGATGAGAGAGGGGCGACGCATGGCCCGGATCGGCCTGATCGCCGCGCACGGAAAGTCGGAGGCCGAGCGTCTGGCCGCCGAGGTGATCCCGTGGCTGGAGCAGCGCGGGTGCGAAGTGTTGAGCGAGGATGAACTGCGGAGCGGTACCCGGCCGGACGTGATCGTCGCCCTGGGTGGTGACGGTCTGATCATGCGCGTCGCCCACGACCTGCCCGACATCCCGATCCTTGGAATCAACGTCGGCAAGGTGGGATTCCTGGCGATGACCGAGCGGCAGAACTGGCAGGCCGCCCTGCAGGAGGTCGTCGACGGTCGCTACGAGGTGCAGGAGGGGCCGACGCTGGCGGCGACGGTCTACCGAGACGGGCAGGCCATCGTCGACGCCTGGGCCATCAACGACGTGGTTATCCGCTCCGGCATGCAGATGATCGACGTCGAGGTCTACATTGACGAACGTTACGTGAACACCTACCCCGGTGACGGCATGATCGTCGCCACGCCGCAGGGCAGCACGGCCTACTGTATGGCCGCGGGTGGCCCGGTCCTGGCAGCCGGCGTCGGCGGCTTCGCAGTCACGCCAATCTGCGCCCACTCACCGATCCGCACGACCCTGGTCGTCCCCAAGACGACCCTGATCGAACTGGTCCTGGCGAGCGAGCGCGAGGCGCACCTCATCCTTGACGGTGTGCCCGAACTGGACTTGCAGCAGGGCGATGTCGTGACCGTCCGCGACGGGACGCACCGTTTCCGGCTGGCAGTCCTGGAGGGGATGAACTTCTACGACGCGTTCCGGAGCAAGTTCAACTTCATGATCCGGCCGGATGCCGTCCCGACCCTCGGACGACGGGGACGTGAGCGAGCATAAACCCCGTCCGCTTCTCACCCCGCCGTGCCGGTGACGGTCTGCGGGCCTAGCTGCGCGGCCCAGGCTGGGAGACCCCGGCCGGCAACTCGTCGGTCTGCTCCAGAGGGTCCACCGCCGGGGCTTCAGGCTCACCCCAGCGCGCGTCGAACGCGTCGCTGCCGTTATCGTCCGCGGCCGACCGGCTCTGTCCTCGCCAGACCGGCGCTTCCGGCACGTTCGCCATCTCCGAAGTGGCCCGCGCGCGCTCGCCCGTGCCACCGACTGGAGGATCGATCGCGATCGTCGCCTCATCGGGCAGCCGCGACCATCGGCCGGAGAAGCGCTCCCGCGCCCCCTGCACGAGCCGGTTCACCCCGGCCGGTTCCGGCCGCTCCCACGCTGCGGCCTGGCCATGCTCCTCGCTTGGGTACTGCTCCACGCCGCAATAGGGGCAGATTTCCCAGCGAAGATCGATCAAGCGCTCGCAACCGGGGCAGGGCTGGCGGAGTTCCGTCCGGCAGTACGGGCAGTAGACGAAGTCCTCGTTGACGTAGCGCTGGCAGGACGGGCAGAGCGGTAGCTCCTCCAGATCCTGCAGCAGGTACTCCTCCTCCAGCGAACGCTGGAAGGTGTCATCGAGCGTCTCCCGCGGGCGCAGAATGAGGTAGATGAGGATACCGGGAACGAAGAAGAGCACGACGACCAGCGTCGAAAAGATTTGCGCGATCACGCTGCGGCTGCGGCGCTGGATGTCCTGGAACGTCCAGACCACCAGGGCAAACCAGAGCGCGAGCAGGTAGGCACCGCCGAGGGCGACGATGACCTGGACAGCTCGGGCGATGATAGCTTCCATCGAAACTCTCTCCCTCCGTCGGTCGGGAGTGTCACGCGCGGCCGGCTCCGCACCAGCCGGTCGCTCCCCGCCTAGGGGATACGCTCGACGCGCTCGACGTCCAACACGAAGACGGTCGCGCCGCCCACCTGCACCTCGACGGGGTTCGGCACGTAGAACTCTCCGGGCTCCATGATCGGCAGCAGTGGGTTCACATACTGCGTCCGCGTATAGCAGTTCTGCTCAATAAGGCGCAACACATCGGGCACGTACGGATCCTCCACGCCGATCAGGACCGTCACATTGTTCTCTCGCAAGAATCCGCCCGCGCTGTTGATCTGGGTCGAGCGATAGCCGTTTTCCCGGAGCGCCGTCAGCAGGTTGTCGGCATCCTTCCCCTGAATCACCGCGAAAATCAGTTTCATCTGCATCCCCTACTGGCGCCCCGGCGCCGGCGACAATCGCTCAAGCACAACCGCCAGCACCTCCCGCGCCACCGCCTCCTCAGACTGGGCCGCATCGATAATGCGCCACCGCGCCGGCTCGTCGCGCGCCAACGCGAGGAACCCCGTGCGCACCCGCTCGTGAAATCCTAGCGCATCCGCGTCGAGCCGGCTCAGGGGCTCGCCCGAGGCCCGCCGGCGGGCCTGCCCAACCGCAACCGGCAGATCCAACAGCAGCGTCAGGTCGGGCCACAGCCCGCGCGTCGCCCAGCGTTGCAGTGACAGCAACTCATTCGCCGGCAGGCCGCGCCCCGCACCCTGGTAGACCAGCGTCGAGTCGACGAAGCGGTCGCAGAGCACGACCTTGCCCGCCGCGAGGGCGGGCTGAATCACTTCAGCGACATGCTGAGCACGTGCGGCCGTGTTCAGCAAGGCTTCCGTCTCCGGCAGCATAGCAGCGTGTTCGGGCGCGAGCAAAATCTGCCGGATGGCCTCGCCGATCGCGGTCCCCCCAGGCTCGCGCGTGGTGACGACCGAATAGCCGCGCGCCTCCAGTTCACTCGCCAGCCGTCGGATCTGGGTCGACTTGCCCGCCCCCTCCGGCCCCTCGAACGTCACGAACAGGCTCACGGAAGACCGTCCCGGCGGAAGATCTCGACGTAGCGCTGGGGCTCGCGCCCGCGGCTGCGCGAGGCGAGGTTGTAGCGTTCAGCAAGCTGGTGCTGCAGCCGTCGGACGTGGGAAGCCTGCGGCCGCAGGTCGACGCTGGAGACCTCGCCGCTCAACACGTCGTGGATCGCGGACTCGGCCTCGAACATGGCTGCCGCCAGCCGATCCTCAGGCACCTCCGCCTCCTCGTCATCCCACCGGTCCGAGCCACGCTCAGCGTCCTGGCGCATCACACTGCTCTGCAGTTGCTCGGCGAAGAGGGATCGGAGCAGATTCGCCATCTGGACGATGGTGTTGTTCCGCAGCACGTAGATCGGGATACCTCGCGCTTCCGCCTCCCGCAGCGGCTGCGGCCGCCGCCGGTAGTAGTTCTTGAGCGTGACCACTACGTCCGCGTCGCGCAGGTCACGAACGACCGTCGCCGGCGCGGCCATCTGGTGGATCGCCTGCTCCAGACGGTTGCGGCTCACGCCGAACGGAAACACGCGCGCGGGGCGGTCCGGGGTTCCCCGGCCCGCACGCAGGACGTCGCGCACCACCGGTGCGGGCTCTTCGCCCGCCTGAGGTATCGGCTCCGGTCCCCGCCGACGGGTCGGCCGCCGTTCCGTGTCCGCGGCGTGTTCCGCCTGGTACGGCTGCTCGTAGGTGACCGTTACCGTGCCGTCCGGCGCGCGCTGCCGAACCTCGACGCGCAGCGGCTGTCCGCGCAGGATCGCGTCGACTGCGCTGGCCACGTCGCGGTACACTGCCACCCGGTCCCGAGCCTGAATCTCGACCATCATGGTGAAGGTCGGCGGCGCCTTGCGCTCCAGGATCGACTTCTGCGTCCCGCGGCGACGCGCCTCCTCGTCGCTCAGCGTCACCGACTGGATCCCGCCGATCAGATCGGACAGCGTCGGGTTCATCATCAAGTTCTCGAGGGTGTTCCCGTGCGCCGTCCCGACGAGCTGCACACCGCGCTCGGCGATCGTCCGCGCCGCGGCCGCCTCCAGCTCGGTGCCGATCTCGTCGATGACGATGACCTCGGGCATGTGGTTCTCCACGGCCTCGATCATCACCGCGTGCTGCAAGGCCGGCGTCGGCACCTGCATGCGGCGCGCGCGGCCGATCGACGGGTGGGGAATGTCCCCATCGCCCGCGATCTCATTGCTCGTGTCGACGATGATCACCCGCTTGCCCAGGTCGTCGGCCAGCACCCGAGCCGTCTCGCGCAGCATCGTCGTCTTGCCGACGCCGGGCCGACCGAGCAGGAGCAGGCTCTCGCCCGACTCCACTAGATCGCGCACGATCCCGATCGTCCCGTAGACCGCCCGCCCGATCCGGCAGGTCAGCCCGACGATCTGCCCGGAGCGGCTCCGGATGGCGGAGATGCGATGCAGGGTCCGCTCGATCCCGGCCCGGTTGTCGTCGCCGAAGCGGCCGATGCGCTCCGCGACGTAGGCGATGTCCTCGCGCGTGACCTCGCGGTCCGACAGGTACACCTCACGGTCCGGATAACGCGCCTCAGGGGGCCGTCCGAGGTCCAGGACGATCTCGATGAGCTCCTTGCGTTCCTCAGGCGTACTCTCCGCCTCGAGCGCCTCCACCACGTGGGGCGGTAAGACCGCGAGCAAGTCCTCCAGGTTGTCGGTGATCTCCTCGCCGAACGGCGCCGGCGATTTCGTCGCGGATGTGGTCCTCCAGGTTGTCAAGTGCAATCCACTCCGTCGCTATACCATCAACGTCCCTGATGTGACGCCATCAGCCGGCGGCGTCGTGCCTGTGCTGGAATACGAAGGCAGCCGCGCCGAAAGCCGCTCCCCGACTTCCGGCACCAGATGCAGCGGCCGGGCCTGACTCGTGCGCACCGGCACCGCCGTGTACCGCACCATCCGCGCCTGGCGCCCGTCGACGGAGAATCCCACCGCCTCCAAGTGCGAAATGTACTCGCTATGATAGTCGGGCACGCCCACCCAAACCTCGTCGTGTTCCCCGGCGCCGGACCGCGCCAGCGCCCGCGGCACCAGATCCCGCAAGAGCTCCGCCTCACCCGGCTGCGCCAGCACGTCGACAACATGCTGGTGCCCGCGAGACGTCACCCGGCAGTACGCCACCGCCTGGTGATCGCGTTCGACCAGGAAGCCACGCACGCGCCAGGCCGCACGCCGGCCCACGTCCCAATGGTTGGTCGTAAACGCCTCGGCGAACTGGACCGGCTGCGGGGTCGCCCGCTGGTACAACTGCTGCAGGGCCCAGGCATCACTCGGTTCCTGCTCTCGAATCGCCGTCCCATTCAACGCACCTGGGCCGACACCCGGTGCCACCAGCGTGGTCTGGTACGCGTAGATGGTGAAGTTCGCGCGCAGCAACGCCTCCAGGGCCGGGCCATCCAACGGCGCGCATGCGTGTAGCCGCTTGGCGCCGGATGCCCCGGCCGCGCGTATCGCCGCGATCAGCAGCGCCTCCCACACGTCGACCAGCAACTCGGTCTGCTCCGGGACGGAGTCCGGCCCTGCCGCGAGCGCGGCGATCACCCAGCGATAGTCCCGCGGCTCCGGCTGAATCTCGACCGCGGCGCGGAGGCCCTCGCTGGCCGTGGCGATGTACCCGCGCCAGAAGCGGCGCGTCACGGGCAGGCTCGCCAGCACCCCAGCCCCCATCGGGCCTACCGGCGCACCGCCGTCGCCGAGACCCAGCGGGATTCGCTGTAGCGCACGGAAACCGGTCAAATCGCGGATGCCGATGGGGCGAACGGTCAACGTGGCCATGATGCGTCTACCCCCGTGCAGTTCGGCTCCTGCCGGAGCCCGGCACCCCGCGCCGGGAGGGCTCAGAGCGCGCGACGCCCGGCAAGCGCTCGCCCGAGCGTCACTTCGTCGGCGTACTCGAGGTCGCCCCCTACCGGCAGCCCACTGGCCGGGCGGGTGACAGTGACGCCGAGCGGGAGCAACTGCCGCGCAATGTACATGGCGGTGGCATCCCCTTCAATATTCGGGTTCAGCGCCAGAATCACCTCGTCGGGCGGGTCCGCCTGTACACGCGCGACCAACTCACGAATTCGCAATCGGTCCGGGCCAATTCCATCGACCGGCGACAGGACGCCGTGCAAGACGTGATACAGCCCGTTGTACTCGCCGGTCCGGTCGAGCGCTACCACATCCAGCGGCTCCTCGACCACGCAGATCGTGCGGCGGTCTCGCTGTTCGTCGGAGCAGATCGGACATGGGTCGTGCTCTGTGATGTTGAAACAGATCGAGCAGAGCACGATCCGCTCCTTGACCTCGAGGATCGCCTCCGCCAAGGCTACGGCTTCCTCGCGGTCGCTCCGCAGGATGTGGTAGGCCAGGCGCGATGCCGTCTTCGGGCCTACCCCGGGCAACTTGCCGAATTCGTCAATCAGTTTGGCAACCGGTTCTGCTGTAACCCGAGATCGCACCCGTTCCTCACGATCCGTATGGCGTCGCACCGGCTATGAGTATACCAAACGGCTCATTTCCCCCGCCGCGCCGCCGCCAGCGGACCATCGGCGCGCATCTTACTCCTCGTCCGTGATGTAGACCGGTCGCCCGCGGGAGCCGTCCGCCGGGCCGACGTAGCCGAGTTCTTCCATCTGCTCGATCAGACGCGCTGCGCGGTTGTAGCCGATGCGCAAGCGCCGCTGGAGCATCGAGGCCGATGCCGTCCCCTGCTGGCGCACGATCTGAAGCGCCTGCTCGAGCAGCGGGTCTTCCCCCATTTCGGCCGGCTCCTCGGTCTCCACGTTCACCCAGTTCGGGTCGTACTGGTGGTTGGGAGCCACCTTCCGCCAGTGACGAACCACGTACTGCAGATCGCGATCCTCGATGAACGACCCCTGGACGCGGTGCGGCTTGGCGGCATCGGGAGGCAGGAAGAGCATGTCACCCTTCCCGAGCAGCCGCTCCGCCCCCGGCAGGTCGAGGATGACCCGGCTGTCCGTCACCGAGGTCACCGCGAAGGCAATACGTGCTGGAACGTTGGCCTTGATGAGCCCGGTCAACACATCGACCGAGGGGCGCTGCGTAGCGATGAGGAGATGGATCCCGGTCGCGCGCGCCATCTGCGCCAGGCGCACCAGCAGCGTCTCGACCTCCTCCGGCGTGGTCATCATCAAGTCGGCCAACTCGTCGATGATGACTACCAGGTAGGGCATGATCTCAAGGCCGGGGTCCTCCTGGCGCCGGAGGTTGTAGCCGTCGATGTTCCGCACACCCAGCGCGGCGAACTGCTGGTAGCGGCGCTCCATCTCCTCCAACACCTTGCGGAGCGTGCCGACCACCTTGTCCATGTCGGTCACCACCGGGCACTTCAGGTGCGGCACGCCGTTGAACCCGACCAGCTCCACCTTCTTCGGGTCGATGAGCACCATCTGGAGTTCGGTCGGGCGGCGCGTGAGCAAGAAGGTGGCGATAATGCCGTTGATGCAGACCGACTTCCCGGAGCCGGTCGAGCCGGCGATCAAGAGGTGCGGCATCTTGGCCAGGTCGCCGATGACGTAGCGCCCGTTGACGTCACGCCCGAGCGCCAGCGGCAGCTTCGCCTTGGAGCGCTGGAAGGCCGCCGACTCCAACGTCTCGCGCAGGCCGACGGTCAGGACGCTGGAATTGGGCACCTCGATACCGACGCGGGCCATCCCGGGGACGGGTGCCTCGATACGGATCGACGGTGCGGCCAGCGCTAGAGCCAGATCGTTCTGCAGTTCCGTGATGCGCCGCACCTTGACACCCGGCCCCGGCTCAAGGGTGAACATGGTGACGGCCGGACCGGGAAAGATTTCCCGCACGTGGGCGTCGACCTTGAAGTTCTTCAGCGACTCCTGGATCAGAGCCGCCTTGCTCTCCAGCTCGCCGGGATCCGGCGTCCCGCCGTCGTACAACGCGAGGCGCTTGATGTCCGGCAACGGTAACGGCGCGAGCCGCGTAGGCTCCCCCTCCTGCTTACCTGACGCCGGGGTGGCCGCCGCGGACGCGGGCTCTTCGGCCTTCGCATCGGCTGGCTCCGTCTTGGGCAGGTTGATCACCGGGCGCGGCGGCGGGGCGGACTCCGCTGGCTCCTCCGCCACCGGTTGTGCGGCCCGGCGTTTCGGTGCTGCGGGCGCGGCGGGTGGCGACGCTGCGCGCACGGCCGCGCGGGACGCCCGCAGGCTGCGCCATGCCTGCACCGCGCTCAGGAGATCCATCCCCGTGAGGAGGTAGACGCCCACGATGCCGACGGTGAAGGCGATGATAGAGGCTCCGGCGTGGCCGGCCGCCGCGCGCGCCAGCTCGCCCAGGCCGCTGCCCAGGTGGCCACCGGCCTGCTCCACCGTCGGCGCCCCGATCAGGTGGAGGAAGGTGACGACGGCCGCGGTGAACAGCAGGTATCCGGTTATCCGGCGGCGGCGCGCGCCGTCACCACCCGGCACGAACAGCTCGATCGCCAGGCCCGCCAGTCCCACCGGCACCAGGAATGCTCCCCGGCCGAGCAGGGCACGCAGCCAGTCACCCAGCACGCCGATCAGTCCCTGTTGGTCTGCCGGCAACACCAGCGGGAGGGTGAGGAGCACCGCCATGGCGAGGGAGAGAACGCCCAGGACTTCCCGTTGCAGGCGGCTCGGCACCTCCCAACTCGCGAACCAGGCGCCGACAGCCCGGAAGCCACGCCAGACCAGCATGAGGGCGGCGGGCGGCGTCGACCGACTGCTTCCCTTCCGGCGTGCCGTGCTCTTCGCCTGCGGCTTCTTCCGGCGCCCCTTTGCCTGCGCTGCCATCGCCCCCTCCGTGTACGTGCGTCGTGTTCGTACGCATTATAGCACCGAGGGGCGGATATTCAGCCCTAGACCTCGAGCACGACGGGGAGAATCACCGGGCGGCGTCGCGTCTGTTGGTAGACGAACGACTGCACCGTCTCGTGGATCGCACGCGTCGCCGCGAGCCGGCCGTGGCTGGTATGCCCGTTCTGACCCAGCACCTGGCTGAGGTGGTCGCGCGCGGCCGTCAGGAAGGCGGTGCCCACGCCATCGGGAAGGAAACCACGCCCGACAATCTCCGGCCCGGCCACCACCTGGCCCGATTCCCGGTCGATCGTGACGACGATCAGGAGCACGCCGTCCCGCGCCAGGAGCCGCCGATCGACGATCGTCCTGTCTCCCGCCTCGCCGACCGACAGCCCGTCGACGTAGACCGTCCCGCTCGGCACACTGCCGGCGATCTGGGCCGTCTCCCCGTCGAAGCGGAACACCGTGCCGACATCGCCGATCACGATGCACTCGTCCGGAATGCCGACGCTGCGGGCCAGATCGGCGTAGAGATACAGGTGGCGCGGCTCACCGTGGAACGGAAGGACGAAGCGCGGCCGCACGAGGTTGAGCATCATGCGCAGCTCATCCTGGCTGGCATGCCCCGACACGTGGACCGGCGCGTGGGCGGCGTAGATCACCTCCGCCCCCTGCTTGAAGAGCTGATTGATGAGCCGGTAGACCGACGATTCGTTGCCGGGGATGGGCGTCGCCGAGATCACCACCGTGTCGCCCGGCTGGATGCGGATCTCCTTGTGGTCGCCCCGCGCGATGCGGCTGAGCACCGCCATCGGCTCCCCCTGGCTCCCGGTGCAGACGTAGACGACTTGCTCCGGCGGCAGCTTCGCCGCCTGCGACACGCGGATCAGCGTGTCGGGCGGCGGTGTAAGGTAACCCAGCTCCAGCGCCACGCGGACGTTGTTCTGCAGCGACCGGCCGACGCAGGCCACCCGCCGCCCATGCCGGTGTGCGGTCGTCAGCACCTGCTGCACGCGTGAGATGTTCGAGGCGAAGGTGGCCACGATCACTCGCCCCGGTGCGCGGCGCAGCACGTCGTCGAACGTCTGCTCGACGACCCGCTCCGAAGGCGTGGTCCCGGGGGACTCAACGTGAACACAGTCGCTGATGAGGAGCAGCGGCTCACGGCGCCCAAGCTCGCCGAGCTTCGCCATGTCCGTCAGCCGGCCGTCGACCGGCGTCTGATCGAACTTGAAATCGCCGGTATGCACTACCAGGCCGACCGGCGTCTCGATCGCGAACCCCACCGCGTCCGGAATGCTGTGGCTCACGCGAAAGCACTCGACCGTGAAACACCCTGCGGGGATGCGTGGGTCCTCTTCAGGGACGATCAGGCGCAGGTCCGCCCGGTCGAGCATCTTGCGCTCCCGGAGGCGATTCCGCAGCAATCCCTGGGTCAGCCGCGTGCTGTAGACCGGAGCATTGACCGCTTCGAGCAGGTAGGCGAGCGCGCCGATGTGATCTTCGTGGCCGTGGGTGATGAAGATCCCGCGGACACGGTCCGCGTTTTCGCGGAGGTACGTGATGTCGGGCAGGAGGAGGTCCACGCCGAACATGTCCTCCTCCGGGAACCCGACGCCGGCATCGATGACGATCATATCGTCACCCGACGCCAGCACGAGCATGTTTTTTCCGACCTCACCGAGCCCGCCGAGGAACGTGACGTCGAGGTGGTGGGCGTTGTTCAACCGGGAATGCACTCCTTCTCCGTCGATCCCGCGCCGGGAGGCAACCGGACCGAACCCCGCGGCCGACGTGTTAGAAGAGCCGCATCTGCTGTGGGGGCGGGGGCGCGTCCTCCGCCGCCGTCTCGCGACGGACCTCCTCCAGGATCTGCGGCAGCTTCGCCATGTCGGCCTCGATGGTCGCGCGCAACGAGGACTGGTGCAGCGCTGCCGCAGGATGGTACATCGGCACCACCACCACATCGCCAAAGCGGCGCGGCTGGCCGTGGATGCGTGAGATACGCTCGTTCGGGAACCAGCGGGCCATCGAGAAGCGGCCGAGCGTCACGATCACCTTAGGCTTGATCGCGGCGATCTGCGCATCGAGGTAGGCAGAGCAGGCGGCGATCTCATCCGGCAGTGGATCGCGGTTGCCGGGCGGACGGCACTTGACAACGTTGGTGACGAAGACCTCGTCCCGAGACAGCCCGATGCTTTGCAGCATTTCGTTCAGGAACTGCCCGGCGGCGCCGACGAACGGGAGCCCCTGGCGGTCTTCGTGCCAGCCCGGCCCTTCGCCGATGAACATGATCTCGGCGTTGGGGTTCCCGTGTCCCGGGACCGCGTTGGTCCGCATGCGATGCAATTCACACTGCGTGCAGACACGTACTTGCGCCGCGATCGTGTCCAGACTCGCTGTCAAGCTCGCCTCCTCACAGCGTCCGTCTCACCGGGATAACAGTATACGTCCACCTGCGGGCCTACGGCGATTCAGATCCCGAGGAATTCCCGGCCCGCTGCCAGCAACGCATCGACGTCGTCCGGGGAGCGCGCTTCGGCATAGAGGCGCAGGAGCGGCTCGGTCCCGGAGGGCCGCAGCAGGAGCCAGCTCCCGTCCTCGAATTCCAGCTTCACGCCGTCGATATCGCGCACCCCGGCCAGCGGCAGCCCAGCCACCCGGGAAGGCCACTCGCTGCGCTGGACCTGGGCCACGATCTTCGCGGCAACGTCCGGCGCCAGCGGTACATCCACCCGGCGGTAATGCCACGGCCCGATGGCCGCCTCCAGGTCAGCCAGCAGCGCCGACAGCGGCTTCCCGGATTGCACCACGTAATCGAGCAAGAGCAGCGCTGCGAGGAGACCGTCGCGCTCCGGGAGGTGGAACCCGAAGGCATACCCACCGCTCTCTTCCCCGCCCAGGACCGCTCCCTCGTCCTGCATCGCTTCGGCGATCCGGCTGAACCCGGTCGCGGTTTCAACCACGGGCACCCCGGCCCGTTCGGCCAGGCGGTCGACCATGGCGCTCCCCGTCACCGACTTGACAATCGGCCCGCGCGCCTTTCGCACCTCCAGCACGTAGCGCGCGAGCAGGCCGAAGACGTGCTGCGTCGAGACGTACTCGCCCCGCTCATCGACGACCCCGACACGGTCACCGTCCCCGTCGAAGGCAACCCCGAGGGTCGCCCCGCCGTCTGCCACGACCTTCTTGAGACGCGCCAGGTTGCGCTCGACCGGCTCCGGGCCCTTCAGGCCCGGGAAGAGCGGATTGTGCGCGGCGTTGATCTCGATCGTCTCCGTGGCGTCCCCGTTGAGGAGCATCGGCAGGAGGCCGGCCGCCGCTCCGAACATCGCGTCAGCGACCACCGTCAGACCCGCCGACAGGATACGGGGAAGGTTCACCGCCGCTCGTAACCCCGCCAGATAGTCATCCGTCGGGTCGATTTCGACGACCTGCGCGGCGGTTCCGCCTGACTCCCGATCCGCGCCGAGCAGCGCCTCCACCCGGCGCACCAGCGCCGGAGGCGCCGACGCCCCGGCTGCGGTCTTCAGCTTGATCCCGTTGTAGAGCGGAGGATTGTGGGACGCGGTGATGACCAGGGCTCCGTCAGCGCCGCGCGCCGCCGTGGCCCAGCTAATCGCCGGCGTCGGCAGCGGTCGCCGAGCGAGCTGCACCGACACGCCCGCGGCAGCCAGCGTCTCGGCAGCCGCCCGCGCAAAGGCGTCCGAGGCGAAGCGCCGGTCGTACCCGACCACGACCTGCGGCCGGCGATCCGCAATCTGCTCGTACAGCACAAGGGCATAGGCACGCGCGACCGCGCGTACCGAGGCAAAGGTGAACTCATCGGCGATGACGGCTCGCCAGCCGTCCGTACCAAACTGTATCGCCACCCCGCATCCGTTCGCTGTGCCTGACGCCGCCAGCACAACGAGTCAGGCTAGCACACGCCCTGCCGGTTCGCAAAGCCCAGGCCCTCACGCCGGCAGCGGCTCCTCGGGAGCGGGAACGGACCGCGTGTCGAACGACAGCTCATCGTCCGTAAGCGCGCGACCCTGCGCGACGAGCGCCTCCCAGTCCGGGACCGCGTCGATCGGGATGATCGCCGGGTGCCCCGCATACTTGCGGAGCCAGCGGCCGAGGAGATGCACCTGATCCAGTGATTCCTGATCCACCGCAGGCATCGTCGTCTGCTGGGCACGCTCCCAACTGCGCGCCAGCCGCGCGGCCACGTCCTCATCAGGTTCGTCGACCGAGGCCCGGATCTGCGCCCACAGTCGCCCCCGCACCACCAGCAGGAACTCCCGCGCCCCGGCTTCCGGCGACGGCGTCACGATGAGCACCGTGCCGCGCTGCTCCGTCTCGGCCAGGAGTTGCTGGCTCAGCACCAACTGCTGCACCCGCCGGATCCGGTCGCGCAGACGGCTGGCGCGCTCGAAGTCCAGGCGCTCCGCGCACGTCACCAGCTCCTGATGCAGCCGCGCCATCACCTCGTCACGCTCGCCGCGGAGGAACCCGATCACGTCCTGAACCGCCTGACGGTAGGCGTCCCGATCCGCCATCCCGGTGCAGGGACCCATGCATTGCCCCAGCGACAGCCGAAGACAGGGCGAACCGTAGCTCCGTGCGGTCCGGAAGGAACGCGCGCAGGTGCGGAGCGGGAACACCTCGTTGATGAGATCGACCGTCTCACGAGCGGAGCGCGCCACGCGGAACGGGCCGAAGTAGACCGCGCCATCGTCCGCCCGCTGGCGCGTCAGCGTCACCCGCGGCCACGGGTTCCCGATGTCGATCTTGATGTACGGATATGCCTCGTTGTTCCGCATCTGGGTGTTGTACTGCGGCCGGTAGCGCCGGATGAACTGCGCCTCGAGCAGGAGCGCCTCGAGCTCCGAGCCCGTCTCGACGACCTCGATGCGCTCGATCGACTCCAGCAGCCCATCCATCTTCCGCGTGTAGCCGAGCGGCTGGGAGTAGTACGAGGACACGCGATTGCGCAGATCCTTGGCCTTGCCAACGTAGATCACCCGGTCGCGGGCGCCGTACATCAGGTAGACGCCGGGTGCGTGTGGGATCCCCTCAAGATGCGAGCGATCAAGCACCGCCCGGCCGCGCCCGACCGGACCGCGCCGCTTCGGCACCGGCACCCGCGCGGCCGCGGCACGCTGGAGACCGTCGAACGTGGTCAGCCCTCGCTCCCGCGCCAGCTCACCGAGCCGAGCGAGCAGCAAGGCCGTCAGGGCCGCGTCGGCCTCGGCGCGGTGCCGCTCTCGCGACTCCAGCCCCAGCGCCAGGCACGCGGCATCGAGGCCCGAGCGCCGCATCCCCGGGATGAGCTGCGTCGAAAGCGGCAGGAGATCGAGGCGCGGGTTGATCAGCGGCGGCCTCCCGAGCCGCTTCAACTCGGCATTGAGGAAGGCGATGTCGAACTCGACGTTGTAGCCGACGAGGAGGTCGTCGCCGAGGAAGGCCGTCAGCTCATCCGCCACCCGCCGGAAGACCGGCGCTCCCGCCAACGCCGGCTCATCGATGCCGGTCAGTTTTCGAATATAGGCCGGCACCGGGCGCTCCGGATTGACGAGGGTGGAGAAGACATCCTGCCGCCTGCCGCCCCGGTAGCGGATCGCGGCCACCTCGATGATACGCTGGCGCAGCGGGCGCAGGCCGGTCGTCTCGATGTCGATGACGACGAAGTCGGTCGGGAGCAGGTCGTTGCGGGCCGGTGTCGTGCCGCGCAGCGCCCAGTAGCCGTCAGCGCGGAGGTCGAGCCGGTCGTCGGATCCAAGCACCTGTCGCAGGAGCGGCCGCCACAGCGCCGGGTTGCCGGACGAACCGAAGACGTGCTCGATGAGTGCCTCTTCGGACACGGCACCATCCTGCTCGCGCAGGAACAGGTAGGCCCGCTGCCGCAAACCCGCATAGGGATCGTCCCGCGCCTCAGAACCGGCCGCCATGCATCCCTCCCAGTGACTGTCCGTCACGGCGCGCTCGGAGTATACTTCCGAACAAGTGTACGAACAAGCTGTGCTATACTCGCGGCGAATCAACGGGCCATAGGCGACCACGGCAGACGGGCAGCGCGTGCGGCGCGAAGGAGTCGGCAGAGTATGGACGACGTGGACGTCCAGGAGCGGATCGCGGAGCTGCGGAAGCTCATCGAGCGCTACAACTACGAGTACTACGTCCTCGATCAACCATCGGTGAGCGATGCCGAGTACGACGCGCTGATGAACGAGCTGCGCCAACTGGAGGCCGAGCATCCGGAGTTGATCACCCCGGACTCGCCCACCCAGCGGGTCGGCGCCCCGCCCTCCTCGGCCTTCGGTACCGTCCGCCACGAGATCCCGATGCTCAGTCTGGGCAACGTGTTCAACGAGCAGGAGCTGCGCCAGTGGGCCGAGCGGGTCTACCGGCTCGCCGGCCGCCGGGACATCGAATTCGTCACCGAACCGAAGATCGACGGCAGCGCCGTCTCCATTCTCTACCGCAACGGCGTCTACGAGCGGGGCGCAACTCGTGGCGACGGTGTCCAGGGCGAGGACGTCACGCCGAACATCCGCACCGTCCGCAACGTCCCGCTGCGTCTCCATGATGTCGACGGCATCCACGTCCCCGAAGTGCTCGAGGTGCGCGGCGAGATCTACATGCGTAAGAGCGACTTCGAGGAGCTCAACCGCCGCCGCGGCGAGGCCGGCGAGATCCTCTTCGCCAACCCGCGCAACGCCGCAGCCGGTTCACTGCGCCAGCTCGACCCGAACGTGACCGCCTCCCGCCCGCTGCGCTTCTACGCCTGGGACGTCGGCATCATCGAGGGCGGCCGGCACAACGGCACCCACTCGGCAAACCTCGACTTGCTCCGCACCCTTGGCATCCCCACCGCACCCGACTACCGCGTGTGGCAGACGATCGACGAGGTCTGGGCAGAGTGCGAGCGGTGGCTGAGCCTGCGGGAGGAACTCGATTTCGAGATCGACGGCGTCGTCGTCAAGGTCAACGACGTGGATCTCCAGGCCGAGCTCGGCACCGTATCGCGCGAGCCGCGCTGGGCCATCGCCTACAAGTTCCCCGCAATCCAGAAGACAACCGTCCTGCGCGACATCGAGGTCAACGTCGGCCGCACCGGCAGCCTCAACCCGGTCGCGATCCTGGACCCGGTTGAGATCGGCGGCGTGGTCGTCCGCCGCGCCACGCTCCACAACGAGGACGAGATCCGGCGGCTCGGTCTCATGATCGGCGACCGGGTCGTCGTCCAACGCTCGGGGGACGTCATCCCGAAGATCGTCGCCGTCGTGGTGTCGGCCCGCGACGGTGACGAGCAACCCTTCGTCATGCCGGACCACTGCCCCGTCTGCGGTGCGGCCGCCGTCCGGCTCGAAGGGGAGGTGATGCGCTACTGCGTCAACGCCTCCTGCCCCGCCCGGCTGCGCGAGGAGGTTCGGCACTTCGTCTCGCGCGGCGCGATGGACATCGAAGGGTTCGGCAGCCGCCTCGCCGAGCAGTTCGTCGACCTCGGCCTCATTCACTCCGTCGCCGACATCTACGAACTCGACTGGGAGCGGATCCGGCAACTCGAAGGCTTCGGGGACAAGCGCGTCGCCAACCTCCAGGCGTCGATCGAGGCCAGCAAGGAGCGCCCGCTATCGCGCCTCCTCCACGCCCTCGGCATCCGCCACGTCGGCGAGCGCAACGCCCGCCTGCTGGCGCAGCACTTCAACCGCATGGACCGGATCGCCGCCGCGTCGATGGAGGAGTTGCAGGCGATCCCCGGTTTCGGCAACGTCGTGGCCGAGGCAGTCTACGACTTCTTCCACGAGCCGCAGAACCTGGCGCTAATCGAGCGCCTGCGTGCCCACGGCCTTCGGATGACCGAGGCAGACGGCGACACCGCGCCGGCCGACGGCCGCCTCGCCGGGAAGACGGTCGTCCTCACCGGTCGGCTCGAATCAATGACGCGCGAGCAGGCACAGGAAGCGCTGCGCCGGATGGGAGCCACGGTCACGAGTTCCGTGTCGCGCAAGACCGACTTCGTCATCGTCGGACAGGATCCGGGGAGCAAGGCCGACCGCGCGCGCGAGCTGGGCGTCCAGATCCTCGACGAGCAGGCCTTCCTGGCCCTCCTCAACGGCGCGACGGACGAAGACCCGAGCTAGCGCCGACACCTGGCAAGGAGCAACGATGTCCGGCTTCAGCGCCCCGACCCGCGAGGACGATCCGGTCCATCTCGTCCGGACGATCGGCCGGCTTGCGTACATGGTTATCGAACTCCGTGACGAGTACGTCCGGGAGCCACGCAGCGACACCCTCGACCAGATCGAGCGCCGCCTCACCGAACTAGCGGCCCTCCACGAGCAGCTCCGCGCCCTCCGCCACGCCCAGGCCGAAGGTCACGAGCAAGACGGATAGTCGAAGGTACTGACCGGCACCGCCCTAGTGCCGAGATTTGACGGCCGACCAGTACTCCTGCGTCGCGCGGCTGATCGGTGCCGGGCCGACGGTGGCTCGGATCTGGATGGGCTCGTGGGACTCGACCCACGGTCCGCTCCGTGCGCCGCCTCCGGCGTCTCCCCACACCAGCACCACGTCGGTACCGGGTTGACTGTAGGCTTCGTCAACGACGGCGAGGGACAGCATCGCACGTTCGTTTGCGCTGTATCCGGCGTATACCGATAGCCCGACGAGGTCGCCTTTCGTGTTGAGCACCTGGTCATATTGCCAGGTGGCGTAGTGGAGCCACGGTAGATCCATGTAGCGGGCCATCGGGCCGTCATCGAAAAGGGAGCGGAAGCCGCGCGCGGTATCGTCCGGGTTCCATACGAGCGTGACCTTCTTGCGATGCGGCTCCTTCGCCTTCTCCATGAGCGCGTCACGACCGATGAAATCGTGGTCAAACTTCAGGATGTGACTCATCCCGAGGTCCCATGGAGTGAAGTAATAGTCCTCGATGTTCGGCGAGTAGAAGCTTCCTCCCAGCGCGGACCTGCCCTCGAGACCGTTGGCCGGCAGCCATTCCCGGTAGGACCGGAGCGCCGGGCTGGTGTAAATCGCCGGCAACGGGCGGGGGATCCACCCGGATTCAAGCCCACCGGATGACAGATACGCGAACGACCCACATAGTCGCAGGCCGAACTCTTCCCCCGCCTCAATAATGGCGGCTCGCACGGCCTCCCGATCCTCCCAGGGACCGGAGATCTCCATCCCGGGAACACCGGCCATGCTGTGGCGCAGTGCGCGTACCGGCCGGCCGGCGATCGAGATGTACCCGGTATGGAAGAACTTGAGGTCCGGAAGCGGACCGTGATTCAGCTTTTCGAGCAGGAGGAATGCGTTCGGCCCTTCCACCTGGAACCGATAGACCGTGCGTCGCCCGGTCTGGTTGAGCGACCAGAGCGGATCGCGTTCAACCGTGACGTCGTAGTCACCGCTTGCCGCGTGGAACGCGACCCAGTTCAGGACGACCTCGCCCCCGACGAGGACGAAGGACTCTTCGTCGAGGTAGTACAGGATGTTGTCCCCAATGACGTACCCTTCGGGGTTGCACACGGCGAAGTTCTTGGCGCGCCCGGGAACGAACTTGTTGAAGCTGTTGATGGCGAGATGCTCGAGCATCCGGAAGGCATCGGGGCCGCGCACGTACAGATTCGTCATGTGGAACGACTGGTCGAGCAGCGCCACCGTCTCGCGCCTCGCCCGCTGCTCATCGCGCCAGTTGGTGAACTCCGGCGGCAGCTCTGATGGCGGAAAGCTGTGGAAGATGGCACGCAGCACGCCCTTTGGGTTCTGGTAGAGGTGGTCCACGATGTTCGGCACGCTGTCAATGAGGCCCTGTAGGCTTTGCACGGGTTGTCCCGTAGCGTTCACAACTCGTCCTCCTTCGTCGACTCGTGCCGGCCGAATGGACGCGCGTCCTGCCACGTCCCCGTCAGTTCGGTCGGACGCGCGCAGACGGAGTGAGGGTGGTGCACGACAGCGCTTCTCACCCTAACGATGCTCATTCGGGTCGCCTCCAGGAACCTCGTCCCTCGGCGGCCAGTAGGTGGTCCCTTCCAGGTTCGGCCTGATGCGTTCCTGCACGAGTGCAGCGTCCACCTCGTGCAGCGAAGGCACCCCATCCAGGAAGAGGTCGACGGTCTCGGCGGCAGCGACCGCCATCGCGATGCACGGCCCCATCACGCGGATGCTCGAAAGCGCGAATGGGTCCGCATCGATGCATCGGCCTGCCGCGATGAGGTTGTCCGCTTCGGCGTGGATCAACGAGCGGAGGGGGATATAGTGCAGGTGTCCATCGGGGAACCGCTCCCAGCGGAACCCTGCCGCTGTGTCGTGCAACTCAATCGGCCAGGCAACACGGGCGATCGCGTCCGGGAACTGGCGGCCCTCGGTGACGTCGTCAACGGTGAGCATGTACGCGCCGACGATCGAGCGCGTTTGCCGGATGCCCGGATGCCCCATGCTGCGCACATGGGAACGGCCGAATACTTCGGGATACTCGGTCTGCAGGAGTGCGACCGCACGCTCGGCTTCCTCACGCCCGACTCCGGCTTCCTCCCAGAATTGCAACGGATCGAGCGGCGTCGCGACGTGTGTCACGTTCAAGACGGCCATGCCACGGCTCGGGAGTGGGAAGATCACGCCCTCATGCCGGGTCAAGCCGTATTGCGGTCCCTTCTCTCGGAACAGCCGCTCGGCTTCGTACCCGATCTCCCGCGCGCGCGATGCGTCCCCGTATTCGACCCCTTCGAGGATGCACATCTGCGTGCCATAAATCGGGAACGTTGCCGTCCGGCACGCCAGACCTGCGACCCAGGTGAGCGCGGCGTCACCGGATGCATCGACAAAGGCGTCCGCCCGCACCTCGCACGGGCCGAAGCGCGTGTCGACGCGGACCGAGCGGAGGCGTCGCCCCTCCACCTCTGCAGCGGAGGCAACGCCGCCGAGGAGGAACTGCACACCCGCTTGCCGCGCCATCCGTTCGAAGAGCCGCATCAACACCACGTCGTCGTACACGACGTTGATCGTACGCGCACGCCGGGAACGCTGTAAGTAGTACGCATCTGCCTCGCGAAGACCTTCCAGCAGTTCCCGAGCAAAGATCGGGGTAAGCAGGTACGGATCGTCTCCACACGAAAATAGGCCGCCAATGGTCCCGATCGGCACCCCGATCGCCTGTCCACCGATCCATGGGCAGGCGTCGACCAACATGACCTTTCGACCGCGCCGGGCGAGCATGATCGCAGCAGTCGTCCCGCTCATCCCGGCCCCGACCACACAGACGTCGGCCGTGACACTGGTCAACTCGGGCTCGCTCCGGCGCACGACCGTGTGGAGCGTCGCGTCATTCACTGCGGTCTCCTCTCACCTCGTCGAGCACTCGCGGCCTGCCAGCGCGGGAGGACGACACGTCGGCTACCTGGCAGCCGGCCAGGATGGCTCCGGTTCAGCGATGACCTGCTCGGGCCGAACAACGTGCGACGTCCGCCACGACCGCCCGGAGCATCGTCGCCCGTCCCGCGTGAGGTTCACCCCCCGCGCACGCGGACGCCGGTTCGGCCCCGTGCCCCCGAGCCGGGCGACCTTCGGCCCGACACCCGGCCGTGCCTCCCGATCGCCGATCCTCCATACCGCGCCGCGGACCGAGACCGGAACCGGGCACTGCTCCCCGGCGGACTGCGGCCCTACCCCTTTCGCTGGTAGCGCTCCGGGTAGCGGTTGAACTCCACGATCGTCGTCAGCTCGTGCAGGCTCTCAATCTCATAGTCCGCCGGCATC